>DATHVP010000116.1:0-8037 GCA_035461245.1 Longimicrobiales bacterium
GGGCGCCCTCCAGGGGCGGCAAGCACAGAAATCATTGCTGCATACCACCTTCGCCGCGCTGCTCCAGCAGCGCCCGGAGGCGGGTCCAGGCGAGTCCGAAGCCGGCGAAGTCACCCGCCCGCAGGCGCTCGTCGGCCTCCCTCATCAGCACCAGCGCCTGCTGCCGCCACGCATCGGGCGTCCCGTCCGGCGCGGCGTCCCCTTCCGCCGGCCCGGCCGATGTCCGCTCCATGCGCTGCAGGGCGACGGTCTCCCCGGCGAGCAGGACGACGGCGGCGCGGAGGTCCTCGGCCATGGCGACCGCCACGCCATCGCTCACGATGACCCGCTGCAGCTGCGGGATCCCGCGTTCCCGGGCGGCAAGGAAGAGCGGCTCGATGTAGAGGATGGACTCCGCGGAGGGGATGACGCGCATGCGGCCCATCTCGACGTTGGAGCCCTGCTGCCGCCACAGGGACAGCTGCTGGGAAACGAACGGGTCCTGCTCAATGATCGACTGCACCTGCGCGGGGCCGCGGATCTGGTCGTCACGCGGCATCTCGAACAGCACCATCTGTCCGTAATTCGGTGCGTCACTCCGGGCGGCCAGGAGCGCGGTCATGTTCTGCCGGCCGCGGGCGATGAACGGATTGAGGAGCAGGAACTCCGATTCGCCCTCGCCGGGCAGCGGCGCCATGACGAAGTCGGGCCGGAAGCGGCGCCGCGTCTGGGGCGATACATCCTGCGGGAGCTGCCACACGTCCTGACCGGCGTAGAACGCCTCCGGCCGCTCCAGGTGGTACTGCTCCAGGACCGTCGACTGGACCCGGAAGAGCAGGCTGGGATAGCGCAGGTGCGACTGGATCGCCGCCGGCATCTCGTCCCAGTCGCGCATCAGCCCCGGGAACACCCTGCGGTACGTCCGCAGGATGGGATCGGGGTCCGGCAGGATGTAGATCGCGACTTCTCCCGTCACGGCGTCAAGAACGGCCTTCACGCTCCCGCGCATATAGCGCAGCGTGCCGACATCCGGGATCGGCTGGGGTCGTGACAGCGGGTAGTTCGACGAGGCGGTGTACCCATCGATGATCCACACCACCCGACCGTCCACCACGACGGGGTGCGGATCCGGATCCCAGAGAAGGAACGGTGCGAGGGTCGCCACACGCTCGCCAACCCGCCGACGGAAGATCAGCCGGCTGGTGTCGCTCAGTTCCCGTGCGAACAGCAGGTTCTGGTCGCCGAACCGCCAGGCGAACGCCAGCACGCGGGCGAACGATGAGAGCTGCACGCCGGTCTCCACCCTCGGCACGGGCGGGAGCCGGCCTTCCACCTCGGCGGCCTCCCGGGCGAAGGTCCCGGTCTGCCCCACGACGGCGTAGTCGCGCATGGTCTCGCCGAAGTAGATGCTGGGCTCGGCCAGTTCCAGTCCCGGGGGCGCATCGGCGCTGCGCTGGACGGGGAACACATCCCCGAGCCAGTACACGGGGTCCGCCCGCCGCGCCTCGGCCGCTGGCGTAACCACAACACCCATGCCCCGCGTGTATATGGGATTCAGGTGGTGGTTGGACCAGGTCCGGGCCGTCTCCGGCATTCCCTCCCTGCGGAATTCGCGCACGGCGATGGCGACCTGCTGCCGGTCGCCGGGGGGACCGTACCTGTCGTAATCCACGTCCGGAAACTGGTAGTACTCGAAGCGGGCCTGGCCGCCGTCATTGAGAGCCGTCTGCAGGGGCACCGGGTCCCACAGGGCGAGCCGGTCCAGCACCGGCGCCATGGCCGCCCACACGTCCGCGTCGGCGCGCCGGAACCGGAACGCCCGGCGATCGATCCGGTCCAGGCCGTAGGCCCGGCGCGTGAACTCCATGTTCCAGCGGATGTAGCCGACCTCGCGGGCGAGCTGGTTCGGCTCCACGTGCACCTTCTGCACGACGGCGGGATAGATGGCGCCCATGCCAACCGCCGCGAGGAGGAAGAGGCCGACTGCGGCGGCCGGCGGCATCCACGACCGCCTGCGGGCGCCGTACACCAGGGCGCCGGCCACGGCGAAGGCGAGGACGCCGATGACGAGGCGGGCGGGCAGGCGGGCATGGACGTCCGTATAACCGAGGCTTCCGCCGAAGCCGTACCCGTCCAGCAGGAGCTGGTAGCGGCCGAGGAGGTAGCGTGCGCCCAGGACGGCGATGATGCAGGCAACGAGCACGGCAAAGTGCATCCTCGGCCTGTCGTCCATCTCCATGCGGGTGCCCCGGGCACGGACCGCGCCGATGAGGACGTAGCCCACGCCCACCAGCAGGACCGACCACACGAGCAGGATCAGGACGTACTCGACGAGGCGGATGTAGAGGGGAAGTCCGAAGACGTAGAACGAGACGTCATGTCCGAAAAGAGGATCGGCGAGCCCCCAGCTCTCCCGCTGCAGCCAGGCCAGCATCGCGATGGGCGCGTTCCCCCCGAACTGCAGTGTCGACAGCCACCAGCCGGCGAGCACTGCGACCAGCAGCGAGCCGGCCATGAGGTATGAGCGCGGGACCTGCTCCGCGATCTCCAGGTTCCCGTAGCGCCTGCGCAGGTGCACCGGGCCCAGGTGCCTCAGCAGGTACGACAGGTTGGCCAGGATGATGACCGCCCCCAGCGCGCCGGTGATGGCACGCACCGCGGCAGTGGTGAGCAGTCGCTTCCAGAACACGCCGGCCTGCCCGACTGCATCGTACCAGAGCAGATCGGTGTAGAACATGGCCGCGGCGCGGCCAAGGATCAGGACCCCCAGCACCACCAGCGCGGCGATGATCAGCACCCGGCCGGTGTGCCGGCGCATCGTCAGACCTCCACGCCTTGTTCGCGCAGCCACGTCGTCATGGTGTCCCGAATCCGCGCGAGGCCTTCCTTCGTGCGCGCCTCGAAACGCAGCACCAGGACCGGCTGGGTGTTGGACGCCCGCAGCAGGCCCCAGCCGTCATCGAACAGGACCCGGACACCGTCCACGTCGATCACGTCGTGATCCTGCCGGAACGCGGCCACGGCCCGGTCCACGATGTCGAACTTGGTCTCTTCCGTCACGTCCACCCGGATTTCCGGGGTGGAGACGTAGCGGGGAAACTCCGCGACGCGTTCGGACAGCGGCCCCGGCAGCCGGGACACGAGCTGGACCAGGGCGCAGGCGCCGAACAGGGCGTCGTCGAAGCCGTAGTAGTCCTCGCCGAAGCAGATGTGGCCCGACAGCTCACCTGCCACCGGGGCGCCCGTCTCCTTCATCTTCTCCTTGATGAGCGAGTGCCCCGTCTTCCACATGATCGTCCGCCCGCCCCGGGCCTCGTACACTTCCGGGACGGCCTGCGAGCACTTCACGTCGAACACCAGCGTCTGGGGTGCTCCCAGCCGCTCCATCGCGTCGAGGGCGAAGAGGAGGAGAAGGATGTCGCCCCTTACGATCTCGCCACGCTCATCCACGGCGCCGATACGGTCCGCATCGCCGTCGAAGCCGATGCCCAGGTCGGCGTCCGTCTCCTGCACCAGGGCGATCATGTCGGCGATGTACTCGTCCACGGTGGGGTCGGGATGGTGGTTCGGGAAGGTGCCATCCGACTCGCAGTAGAGGGGAACGACCTCGGCGCCGGTCCGCCGTAGCAGGTCCACGGCAACGACGCTCCCTGTTCCGTTCCCGCAATCTACCACCACCTTGATCGGCCGCCGGACGCTGAACCGGCCGCCCACGTCTGCGAGGTAGTCGTCCAGGATGTCCTGTGTCCGGGTGGTGCCGGACCCCGTGGCGAAGCGGCCGGCCTCGATGCGACGCCGCATCTCCTGGATGGCCGCACCGTACACCGGGCGCCCCCCGGCGATCATCTTGAAGCCGTTGTACTCCGGCGGGTTGTGTGAACCCGTGATCTGGAGTCCGCCGAACGTACCCTCCCGCGCAGCCGCATAGTAGAGCACGGGCGTGGGCACGACGCCGAAGTCCACCACATCCACGCCCGCCGCCCGTATGCCCCGGATGATGCCCTCGGCCAGGCCGGGCGACGTGGGCCGATTGTCACGTCCCACCGACACCACCGGCCGCGCCGGGACGCCCGGCAGCTCCAGGAGATGGCTGGCATAGGCCCGGCCCAGGAGCTCCGGCACGGGATCGCCGAGGTCCTCGGCCACGATGCCGCGAATGTCGTACTCCCGGAAGATGTGCGTATTCAGTTCCATTCCGTCAGTCGCTCCACGGTGTCCGATCCCGTCCGACCACCCACCCCTCACCCTCGCTGTGCGGCCCACCGCACGCGCCGTACAGGGCCCCGGAAAAGGAACGGCGGCGCCGCGGGCGCCGCCGGACCGTCAGCCCGCGTCCCGTCCCGCTCAGGGACCGACCAGGCCGATGAAGGACGCAGGCACCTGCACGAGCCCGGCCGCGCTCCGCTCCGCCAGCTCCAGGAGTGGACCCGGGAAGATCCCGAGGAGAATGGTGCCCCCGGCGGTGATCAGCAGCGCCATCACCATGGCCGGGGCCATTGTCGCCGGCTCCGACGTGCGGCCGGCGACTGGCTCCCGGAACCACATGTACCATGCCACCCGCAGGTAGTAGTAGTACGAGACCAGGGACGCGAGAACCAGCACGACGGCAAGCATGACGAGGCCTCGCTCCACGGCCGCGCGGATGATGAACACCTTGCCGATGAACCCACCCGTGAACGGGAAGCCGGCCAGGGACAGGAGGAAAATGGTCATCGCCACGGCGATGAACGGCCGCCGCCACGCCAGCCCGCTGTACGCGTCCAGGTCGAGACGTGCCTCGCCCCGCATCGCCACCATCATGACGACGGCGAAGGCGCCCATTGTCATGAGGGTGTACGTAACGGCGTAGAACAGGAACGAGGCCGCACCCAGCGCGGAGGCCGCCGCCAACGCCACCAGCAGGTAGCCCGCATGCGCGATGCTCGAGTATGCCAGCATCCGCTTGATGTTGCCCTGGACGAGGGCCACCATGTTCGCCGAGATCATGGTGAGCACCGCCAGCCAGATGGCGATCGCGTCCCACGTGCCGTACAGGCCCGGGAACGCCGTCAGGAAGACGCGCAGGAAGCCGGCGAAGGCCGCGGCCTTCACGCCGGCGGCCATGAAGGCCGTCACGGGCGCAGGGGCACCCTCGTACGCGTCGGGCGTCCACATGTGGAATGGCACGGCCGCGACCTTGAAGCCGAAACCCACGGCCAGGAGCGCCGTCGCCACCACCAGCAGACTGCTTGCGCCAATGCCATCCACGCCGACGGCCAGGGCGATCTGCTCGAGATTCGTCGTCCCGGCACCGCCGTAGGCCAGGGCAATGCCGTACAGGAAGAATGCGCTCGAGAACGCGCCCAGCAGGAAGTACTTCAGCGCGCCTTCCGCCGACCGGCGGTCACGCCGGTTCACGCCGGTCAGGATATATACCGGCAGGGACATCAGCTCGAGGCCGATGAACATCACGATGAGGTCGCGGGCGCCGGCGAACGTCATCATTCCCACGACGGCGAAGAGCACCAGCACGTACAGCTCGCCCAGGCGGAGTCGTTCCTCGTCGAGGTACCGCGTCGAAATGAGGACGAAAAGCGCCGCCGCCAGCAGGAACACGAAGTTCGAGAACACACGGAAGGAGTCCACGGCGATCACGCCGGCCGGCCCCGTCTCCGTCAGCCCCGCAATCCAGCCGTTCGCCACCGCCGCCATGGCGAGGCCCGCGAGGGTGAGCCAGGGCATGGCGGGTGACGAGGGCATGCTGCGGGCGCCCTTCTGGAACACGTCGAGGAGCAGCACGAACATGGCCCAGACGGAGAGTACGATCTCCGGCAGGAGCACCAGTCCGTAGTGCGCTGGGAACGAAAGGTCTACTGGCATCCGCTACGCACTCGCTCGGGTTAGTCGTCATCCGTGGCCGGCGACGCCACCATCGGCGCCGCAGCCGCATCACCGTAGGCCACCGGATCGATCACATCCACGTCCAGCCCCAGGGGGAACACCGCCCGCGAGCTCTTCCGCTCCACCGTCTCGATGAGCTCCGTCAGCGACACCTCCGCCCGTTCCAGGAATGGCTTCGGGTAGACACCCATCCACAGCATGCCGATCACCAGCGGCGCCAGCACCACGACCTCGCGCCGCGACAGGTCCGGCAGACGCTCGTTCTCCGGACGGTCGAGCGCATTGAAGAAGATTCGCTGGACCATGGGCAGCATGTAGTACGCGGCGAAGATCACGCCCGTCGCGCCGATGAGGGCCACCCACGGATGAGTCTGGAACGTCCCCACCAGCGCCAGGAACTCGCCAATGAACCCGCTCGTCCCCGGCAGGCCAATGCTCGCCAGGGCCGTGAACACGAATACCGCCGCGAACCCCGGCGCCACCGCCGCCAGGCCGCCGAAATCGGCGATGGCACGTGAGTGCCGCCGCTCGTACAGCATACCGAGCAGGAGGAACATCGCCCCCGTGGACAGACCGTGGGACAGCATCACGATCATCGCGCCCTGCACACCCTGGATCGTCAGCGCGAATATTCCGAGTACCACGAATCCCATGTGGGCGACCGACGTGTACGCAATCAGCTTCTTCGCGTCCGGCTGTACTGCCGCAACCCAGGCGCCATACACGATGCCGATGAGGCCGAGCACCATCATGATCATCACGATGGTCGGGTGCGTCGCCGCCTGCGGGAACAGCGGCAGCAGGAACCGGAGGAAACCGTACGCACCGAGCTTCAGCAGGACCGCCGCCAGGATAACCGAACCTGGCGTCGGCGCCTCGACGTGCGCGTCAGGCAGCCACGTGTGGAACGGGAACAGCGGCACCTTGATGGCGAACGCCAGCGCGAAGGCGCCGAACAGCCAGTACTGCTCGGTGAACGTCAGCGGCAGGTTCACCAGGTCGAGGTACGAGAACGAAAGGTCCCCCGTCAGCGCCCGGTACTTGAACGCGAGGTACAGGATGCCCACCAGCATCAGCAGCGAGCCGACTGCGGTGTAGAGGAAGAACTTGATGGCGGCGTAGACCCGCCGTTCCCCGCCCCAGATGCCGATGATGAAGTACATCGGCACCAGCATGATCTCCCAGAACATGAAGAACAGGAACAGGTCGAGGGCGAGGAATACGCCGAGGACGCCGCTCTGCAGCATGAGCATCATCGCGTAGAACTGCCGGTTCCGCCGCGTGATGTAGTTGTAGGACCCAAGGATCGCGATGGGGAACAGCGCCGTCGTCAGGAGCACCAGCAGCAGGCTGATGCCGTCCGCACCCACCATATACTGGATGCCCCACTGCGGGATCCAGCTGGCGCGCACCCCGAACTGGAACGCCGCGCTCGCCGGGTTGAACACGAACCAGAGCGGCAGCGACACCAGGAATGTCAGGAGCGCGGCACCCAGCGAGACGAATCGCGCGTGCTCCTCCCGGCCGATGAGCACCGCGGCCATGCCCACCGCGGGGATCGCAATGAGTGCCGTCAGCACCCAGCCGGCGTATCCGATGGAATCCAGCACGTTATCTCACCCGCTCAGAGAACGACGATGGCCAGGAGCAGCAGTGCACCCAGCACCGCCGCAAAGGCGTAGGTATTGAGCTGCCCGGTCTGGAGCCGCGACCCGACCCAGCCGAATGCGCGCGATGCGTACCCCGCGCCATTCACCGTCCCATCGATCAGGCCGTTGTCGATGAAACGCCAGGACCAGCGTGATAGCGCACCCAGGGGCCGCACGATCACCGCATCGTACAGCTCGTCCACATACCACTTGTTGTACAGGACCTTCGCAAACCCGCGCGGCGGCACCGCCTGGTCAGCCGGGACGTAGCGGCGCTTCATCAGCAGGTACGACGTCAGCGCGATCACCGCCGTCGCCACCAGGAAGGAAACCGCCGCCCAGAACGCCTCGCCGCCGCCGAATGGTGCCTGATGCAGCGTTTCGCCCACGTTCGCGGCGAAGATGTACTCCGCCTGCGCCGTCAGGGGGTGCAGCCAGTCATGCAGCCAGTGCGAGTGTGGCAGCCAGCCGAACACCGGCAGCGCCGCAATCGGCGCGGGCACGTTGATCCAGCCGCCCACCACGGACA
>DATHVP010000117.1:0-3014 GCA_035461245.1 Longimicrobiales bacterium
CCCCTCCCCGCGTCCGTCAAGTGTTTTGACAAACACTGGTGCATTGGGCACACTTTGACGCTCACTGAGTCCAGACAGTGGTGTGCCCTCCAACCCTTGGCGGCAGCCGTTTACGGGTACGAGATACCGGCCAGCGCCCGCACGGTCGCGACGACGCCTGCCCCAGTCCGGGCCGGTGCGTATCCGCCCTCCAGCACTGCGACCACAGGGGCGTCCAGCTCGGCGGCGTGCTCAAGCACCCTGCGCGTCATGCGGTGGATATCAGCAGGCTCCAGCAGCATCCCGCCAAGCGGGTCGCCAGCCAGGCAGTCGTATCCCGCGGAGACGATCACCAGTTGCGGCGCCGACTCCGCGAAGGCCTGCGCCACGGCGTCATCGAATCGGCGCGCGTACTCCACTGGCTCCATCCCCGCCGGCAGCGGCACGTTCAGGTTCCAGCCCATGCCGGCGCCACAACCGCGCTCGTCGGCCGCACCGGTGCCCGGATAGTGGCCGTCGATGTGCAACGAGAGGTAGTAGACGGACGCGTCGTCGTAGAAGATGTCCTGCGTGCCGTTGCCGTGGTGCACGTCCCAGTCGATGATGAGGACGCGCTCGACGCCGTGCTCCGCCTGGGCGTGGCGGGCGGCCACGGCCACGTTGTTGAAGAGGCAGAAGCCCATGGCCAGGTCCCGGGTGGCGTGGTGGCCCGGCGGCCGCGAGAGTGCGAACGCATTGCGCGCGCGACGCGCCAGCACCAGCTCCACGGCGTCCACGGCGCACCCGGCGGCGGCGACCGCCGCGTCCCACGACGCCGGCGACATCACGGTGTCGGCATCGAGCCGTACAATCTCGCCGGTCCGCTCCGCCTCGAGGCCGGCCTCATACACGCGCCGGACATGTTCGTGGGAATGCACGCGCAGGAGCTGGCCCTCGGTGGCAGGACTCGCCTCGTGCTGGAGCACGTGGTCCAGCAGCGCGGGCGTGTCCCGCTCCAGGGCCTTGATGACGGCCGGCAGCCGACCCTGGTGCTCCGGATGGCCCCAGCCGGTGTCGTGCCGGCCGCAGTCGTGATGGCCGACCAGCCCCGCGGGCTTCGGCTGCGACACCGGCCCTTCCGGCTTCGGCTGCGACACCGACTCTGCCGGCTCCGGCTCCGTCACCGGGCTCCGTTCTGCGTGGTGACGGACTCCCGACGCTTCGCCTCCTCCACCATCCGCGCCACGTCCTCCAGCAGCCGCGGCGCGTCATAGACAATGCCGTCCTTGATGGTCCAGCGCACGCCGCCCGCCCGGACCACCTCGTTGTCCTCGTTCAGCCGGATGGTGCCGGTGCCGTACAGGACCTTGAAGTTGTGCAGCGGGTTCTCCGGGACGATGACCAGGTCCGCCAGGTTGCCGACGCGGATGAAGCCGAAGTCCGGAGCCTCGCCCTTCGGCTCCATGAGCGTCTCCGCGCCGCACAGCGTCGCCGAGCGCACCACCTCCAGCGGGTGGAAGCCGGCCTCCTGGAGCAGTTCCAGCTCGCGGATGTAGTCGAAGCCGTAGACCTTGTAGATGAAGCCGGAGTCGGAGCCGGTGCAGACCCGGCCGCCGCGGTTCTTGTACTCGTTCAGGAACTGCATCCACAGGCGGAAGTTCTCCCGCCACTCGATCTCGTCCGCCGTCGTCCAGTCGAACCAGTAGGAGCCGTGGGCGGTGCGGCTGGGCTGGAAGAACTGCCAGAGCGACGGCAGCGTGTAGCGATCGTGCCACTCCGCCTGCCGCGCACGCATGACGTCCCGGTTCGCCTCGTAGATGGTGAGCGTCGGGCTCAGCACGAAGCGCAGGCCGAGAAGCTCGTCCATGACATCGTTCCACCGGTCGCTGTATGGCGCCGCCGCCTGCTTCCACAGGCGACCGGCCGCGGCAAAACGGTGGTACTCGTCGCTGTAGTTGTAATCCAGCGGGTAGTGCTGGATGGTGCGGTCCGTGAACATGGCCTCCGGCAGCCCGTACCAGTGCTCCATGGAGCCCAGCCCGAGACGGGCGGCGTCAAGCACATTCATGCGCGCCACGCCTGTCTGCGCCAGGTGCGCCTGCGTGCCCATCCCCTGGATGCGCGCCTCGTCCAGCAGCGCCGCCATGACGTCCGGGTCATGGGCGCCCAGCTTGAAGCCGTCGGCGCCACGCTCCTTCGCCCACCGCACGTAGGCGCGCGCCCGTTCCGGCGTGTTCACCGCACCGCCGTCCCAGCCGCTGCCCGGTCGGACGTACGCGAAGATGCGCGGCGCCGTGATCTCGTTCCGGGCACTCCGCTCCCGGGCACGCAGCGTCCAGTCCACGCCATTGCCGCTGCCGGGATCGCGCACGGTCGTGACGCCGTGACCCAGCCATAGCTTGTACACGTACTCGGCGGGCGTCCCCTGGGACGAGCCGCCCTGGTGCCCGTGCAGGTCCACGAAGCCGGGCAGCACGTACATGCCCTGCGCGTCGATGACGTGGTCCGCATCCGCTGGCGGCGTCCGCTCCCGGGTCACCCCCGGCGTACCCGCGCTCCGGACCTGGACGATGCGATTGCCCTCGATGACGATGTCCACCGGCCCCTGCATGGGGGCGCCGGTGCCGTCAATCATCGTCGCACCCATGATGACCAGGCGGTTGAACGGGCCCGCGCCCTCGCCTGCCGGCCGGTCAGGGGCATGCTGGACGCCCTGCGCCAGCACCGGATGCCCAGCCACCGTCAGCATGACCGTCAGAATGACGAGCGGCAGCGCGGTGCGCAGCAGGTTCTGCTCACGTCGCATGGAGACACTCCAGTCCGAGTTCCGATGGCGGCAATCTGGCACGCTGGGCGCTGTGGCGGAAGAGTGGCGGGGTGCTTGGCGCGGCGGGGCGGCATCAGTGCCCCCCGTGCTCGGACAGTCCTCGCGAGTTTGCTCCTCCGGAGCTTCACTCGCTTGCGGAACTGCGCGCGGGGGGCACTGATGCCGCCCTGCCCCACCGACCTCGGCCATTCTCCGCCAGCGCCCCCCGTACTCAGACAGCGCTCGCCAG
>DATHVP010000118.1:0-28123 GCA_035461245.1 Longimicrobiales bacterium
GAGCGCATGACCGGCGAGATGGTGAGCGGCAAGAAGCTGACACTGGTGCCCGTGCTCCGTGCAGGCCTGGGCATGGTGGAAGGGATGCTGCGACTGATGCCGTCGGTGCGCGTGGGGCACATCGGACTGTACCGCGACCACGACACGCTCCAGCCCGTGGACTACTACTTCAAGATCCCGGGCAACGCGGAGAGCCGCGACTTCTTCGTGCTGGACCCCATGCTCGCCACCGGCGGTTCCGCATCGGCCGCCGTGGCATCGCTGAAACGCAGCGGCGCGCACCGGGTGCGGCTGCTCTGCCTGGTAGCCGCGCCCGAGGGTGTGCAGCGCATGCTGGACGACCACCCGGACGTGCACGTATTCACCGCCGCGCTGGACAGAGAACTGAACGACCTGGGCTACATCCTGCCCGGCCTCGGGGATGCCGGAGACCGGTTGTTCGGCACGCGGTGATCGTCTAGATTCGAACATGTTCCGGGCCCGTAGCTCAGTTGGTCAGAGCACTCGACTCATAATCGAAGGGTCGCAGGTTCAAGTCCTGCCGGGCCCACCTTTACAGCCCGGGCGGCACACGCCGCCCGGGCTGTAAGTCTAAGTTGGCACATCATTTGCCCCTGCCGGCCGCGCATGGAAGCGGCGCGTGGAACGGCCTGGCCGATCACGCGTCGCCGGTTTCTTGAAGCAGCAGAAGGAGGCAGTATGCTCACTCGCGTTCGTAATACCGTGCTGGCCGGTGCGGCCGTTTTCGCACTGGCGGCCTGCGACGATACAACGACATCGCCCGAGCCTCATCCCACCGTGGCCGACATGGCGGGTACCTACACCGCCACGTCGGCGCAGTGGACGGCGACGGCCGATGCCGGCATCAACTATGACCTGATCCAGGCCGGCGGATCCTACGAGATGCAGATCAACCAGAACGGCACGGTGACCACTCGGGTGGTCCGCGATGGTTTCGACGATGTTACCGGCACGGGCACCATCGCCCTCGACCAGCAGGGCAACATGACGTTCACGCAGAACGGCTCGGCGCGTCCCATCGAATACACGTTCCAGAACAACACGCTGTCGTGGACGGACACCGGCGCCATGTGGGACTTCGGTCTCGGTAGCGGGCTGGAGGCTTCCACGTTCCAGGGCGCCTTCGTTCGCTGACCGCTGGTCAGCAGCGGAGCCGTCAGTCGGCGCGACGCCGGCGGACCCGAGCGGCAGGTCGCGGGTGTAGCCCGCGTGCCTGCCGCCTGGCGTGTCAGGCGGCCACCGAGGTATGGGCCGGCACGGCAATGCGCCACAGGTGATGCACCCACCAGGCCCACACACCCAGCAGGACGAGTGCCGCCGCCTGGTGGATGACGCCCAGCGACACGGGTACCCGGTAGACCAGCGTGAGGATGCCCAGGCCGTACTGGGCGAGGACGCCCGCCGCCATGACTGTAGCCAGACGCCGCGTGTTTGCGTCGGTGTCCCAGCGCCGCACCTGGGCTGCCACCACCACGGCCCAAACGGCCAGCACAGTGCCCATGACCCGGTGCAGCCATTGCACCGCGATGGCATTGTTCACGAAGTTCGCAACCCCACCGTCCTGCGCCAGCAGGTCCACCGGCACGAGGCGGCCGCCCATGAGCGGGAACGTGTTGTAGAGAAACCCGGCCTTCAGCCCTGCGACGAACGCGCCCCATACGATCTGGAGTCCCAGCAGCACGCCCAGGATGATGACGCCGCGCCTGACCCGGCCCAGGACGCCCTGGCCGACGGTCACCGGCGTGAAGTCCGAACGCAGTTCACGAACGAGCCATACACACGCAGCGAAGATGATGAACGCGAGAGACAGGTGGGCCGCGAGCCTGAAATGACTGACGCTGGGCCGGTCCACCAGTCCGCTGGCCACCATGAGCCAGCCCATGAGGCCCTGCGCTGCGCCCAGGCCGAAGAGCAGCAGGGCGCGGACGGCCAGCTCACGATTGAAATAGCGGCGGACCGCGAACCACGCGAAGGGTACCAGGAAGACCAGCCCGATGACACGCGCCAGCACACGGTGCAGGTACTCCCAGAAGAAGATGAACCTGAACTCGTCCATCGTCATGCCCCGACGCAGCACCTGGTACTCCGGAAACTGCCGGTAGCGGTCGAACGCCTCCTGCCACTGTGCCTCGTTCAGCGGCGGGATCACGCCCATGATGGGCTGCCAGTCCACGATGGACAGGCCGGACTGGGTCAGGCGGGTGATGCCGCCTACGACCATGACGGCGAACGTGGTCGCAGCAATGCTCCACAACCAGGCGCGCAGCGCCCGGCGCCGCGGCCCGGGAATCTGCTGCCGCCAGTCGGCCGCACTGTCCGCTGTACCTGACGTGGGGGCCGTACTCTTCATTGAAACTGTCATTGCCATGATTCCACTGCTGCGCCTTGTGCGGCGCGCGGCATCCGTGCCGCCAGCCGCCATCGGTCGCGCCTGCGACGCGGCATTGATATGGACCGGTCAGGCGTGCGACGCAAGCGGCGGCACCAACCGGGACAGGCGCACGGTGCCAGGACGGTCGGCATGCGCACAGTCGTTCATCAGGCTCACCCGCCGCAGGGCAGCGGCACGCCGTCGTCGGGTGAGATGACGCAGCCGGGTTGCAGCCACTGCTCCATGAAGCCACCGCCGCCGTGCTCGTGTTCGTCCACCAGCGCCCGGAAGATGGCCCGCAGGTCCGCGGTTGGCATGGTGCCGATGATCATCCGGTTGTTCAGGATCATCGTCGGCGTGGAGCGAATGCCGTGGGCGTAGCGGTCGCTGGTCCGTGCATACTCGGTCCCGGTGCGGATCAGCCTGTGCACGATGTCGCGGGTCCCCGCGTCCGTCAGGGCGGCGCCCAGCCCGTGGCGACGGGCCAGTTCCAACTGCCATGCCCTGTCCCGGGCCGCGTCCATGTTGTCATGGATCTCATCGTGGATCAGCAGGAACCGGTCGGGATCCCACGCGGCCATGTACGCCAGATCGCAGGAGCCGGGGTGCTTGTCCTTGTCCACGACATCGTTGCACGAGCCGTCGAGTGGGAAGAACTGGTACGCCACGTTCATGTGGCCTGTAAACTCCCCAGCCAGCTGGCGGAGCTGCTCCGTCAGTACCCGGCAGTCAATGCACAGCGGATCAGAGAATACCACCGCCCGGATGGCGGCCGCCTCGAAATCGGCCGCGGCAGAGAACGTACGGTAGGGTGAGATCTCGCTCGGCCACGGGACCTGCGGCAGCGAATAGAAGTGGCCCGTCGCACGCATCCCCGATACGGCGGCGTCAGCTGTGCGCGCTGCGTGCGCGTACCGCCCGAGGGCTGCGCCGCCGGCAACGAGGATCAGTCCCAGCACAGCCAGGTGCATGAGGGCCGGCCTGCGATGTCCATACCTGTCGAAGCCCCTGGCGCCTCGCACACCCAGTGCTCCCAGCGCGAGAACGGAGAACACACCATACGCCGTGCACGCCAGGCACAGCGTCTTCAACACCAGCGTCGCGACGAAGAACAGCACCGTTACAGCCACCGCATTCAGGGCCAGCAGGACCTGCGTCGTTCGCGCCAGACGCGAGGACGGGATCAGCGCCCACGCCAGCACCGTCGCGCCCAGCAGCACGCCACCCCACCCGACAGGCACGCCGCGCACACTGCCCATCTTCCACAGGACGGCCGCCTCACAGCCGAGCAACCCACTGCCGGCGCACCAGCCCGGGGCCGGCACGGCCGCCGGGTAGGTGCCGGCGTAGTAGACGCCCATGGTCACGCCGGCGGCCACCATCATGCCGAGCCCCGCCAGGCCCGCCACCATGCGTCGCCGCACGTCCATCGCCATTGCTCGCTGTCCCATGTCCTCCTCATCGACCGGCGTCCGCGTGCTTATCTATGTAGCCGGCCGCGGTACTCGCCGGTATCGGGAAGGCCCCGACCCCATCGTCAGGCGGCACCCCTGGCCCGGGTCGGGTGGGATACGGAGTACACCGCACGGCAGACGCGTCAATGTCCGATGACACACCGCCGGGCCTGGGGAGTATCAGGGACTGCCGGCCACTGGCCAGCCGCCCCAGGCGGGTTGCCGGTGGGGCCGTGTCGCATTGACAATGTGGCAGGCGGCCACCAACTTACCGGCTTGTTCTGGAGCGGGTTGGACCCGCCTCAAACTTCGCCAACACAGAGAGTTTGTCGATGTTCGGCACGCTGAAAGGCCGGCTCCTCGTGATCGCACTCGTGGTGGCCGGCGCCGCCGCGGTTCTGTTCACGCGTCCGATCACACTCGGGCTCGACCTGCAGGGCGGCATGTACCTCGCCCTGGAGGTGCAGGACCCCGAAGGCACCATGACGCCGGAGGTCCGGCGCGCGCATACGGAGCAGAACGAGCACATCCTGCGCAACCGCATTGACCAGTTCGGCGTCGCCGAGCCGACGGTCCAGCGGGTCGGCGATTATCGGATCATCGTGGAGCTTCCGGGCATCGACGACGAGGAGCGGGCGCGCCAGGTTATCGAGCGGCAGGCCTTCCTCGAACTGAAGCTGCTGCGGGAGGGCACGCCCCTCATGCAGGCGCTGCCGCGCATGGACCGGGCGGTGGTGGCTGCGCTGGGCCCGGAGGGTCTGGCAGCGCTGGGCCACTCCGATGAGCCGGTTGCCGCGGACACGACGCGGCAGCTGCAGCAGGACGTCCGGGACCGCCTGTTCGGTCGGGCCGACACGGCCGCCGCCGACACGGCGGCCTCAGACACGACGGCAGTGGCTGAAGAGGACACGGTGACGACGCCTGCCACGCCGTCATCCCGGCCGCTGAGCGCGCTGCTCAATGAGAGCGGCGGGGAAGGCGAACTGCTGGTGCTGGAGCAGGACGTGGCCCGGGTGAACCAGATGCTGGCGCTGCCCGGCGTGCGGGAGGCGCTGCCCCGCGGCTCCGAACTGATCTGGGATGCCCGCACCCGGGGCGCGGGTGCACAGCTATACCGGTCCCTCTACTTCGTGACCGCCGAGCCTTTCCTCACCGGCGAGCGGCTCGAGGACGCGCAGGCCGGACGGGACCAGCAGTTCGGCCAGACCATCGTATCATTCCAGCTGGACCGGCGCGGTGGCCGTGACTTCGAGCGCGTCACCGGTGCCAACATCGGCCGCCGCATCGCCATCGTGCTGGACGGGCAGATCCACAGCGCGCCGGAGATCCGCACCCGCATCGGCGCCAATGGCCAGATTGACATGGGGCAGGCGCCCATGGAGGAGGCTCGTGACCTGGCGCTCGTGCTCCGCGCGGGTGCCTTCTCGGCGCCGCTGGAGATCGTCGAGCAGCGCTCCGTGGGTCCGTCCCTGGGTCAGGACTCCATCGACCAGGGTCGCCTGGCCGGCATCATCGGCATCTCGCTGGTGATCCTGGTCATGATCGTGTACTACCGCTTCGCGGGTTTCCTGGCCATCAGCGCGCTCGTCATCTACGTGCTGCTGCTCATGGCCGGCCTGGCCGGGCTGGGCGCGACGCTGACGGCCCCCGGCATCGCGGGCATCATCCTGTCCCTGGGCATGGCCGTGGACGCGAACGTCCTTATCTTCGAGCGGATCCGCGAGGAACTGGTGGCGGGGCGCACGGTGCGCCAGGCCGTGGACAACGGCTTCGGCCACGCCATGTCCGCCATTGTGGACTCGAACATCACGACGCTCATCACCGCGCTTATCCTGTTCCAGATCGGGACGGGGCCGGTGCGCGGATTCGCGGTGACGCTGTCCATCGGTATCGTCGCCTCGTTCTTCACCGCGGTCTTCATCACGCGGTCGTTCATGATGGCGTATCTGGAGCGTCGCCGTACGGCTGACGCCATCAGCATCTAACACGGAGCAACGGCGCCATGCGACGCCTTTTCGCCAACGCGAACTACGATTTCATCAACCGCCGCCGCACCGCCTACCTCATCAGTGGTGTGGCGCTGGTGCTGGCCCTCGCCACGGCCACCGTGTGGCAGTTCCGCGAGCACACGTGGCTGAACTACGGCGTGGACTTCACCGGCGGCAGCATCGTCCAGGTGGAGATTGCCGGCACCCACAGTGCCAATGAGATCCGGCAGGTCGTGACCGGGGAGGTGCCCGGCTCGCAGGTCACGGAGTTCGGCGGTGCCAACGAGTTCCTGATCCGGACGCCCATGCTGGCGGAGGACGCCGCCACGGCCGGCTCCGACGCCGCCATCGCCGCCCTCCAGCAGTCATACGGCGAGGAGAGCGTCAATGTGCTGCGCACGGAAGCCGTCAGTGCCAAGGTCGGCGACGAACTTCAGACGCGCGCCATCATTGCCATCCTCATCTCGTTCCTGGCAACGCTGATCTACATCGCGTTCCGGTTCGAGTGGCGCTTCGGTGTGGCGGCCATCATTGCCACGTTCCACGACATCATCCTGGCCCTGGCGTTCATGGCCGTGCTGCGCCTGGAGATCAACCTGCCCACGGTGGCAGCGTTCCTGACCATCGTCGGCTACTCGCTGAACGACACCATCGTCATCTTCGACCGTATCCGCGAGAACCTGGCCGGCGGCTGGCGCAAGGACTTCATCGGCATCCTGAACAAGTCCATCAACGACACGCTGCCCCGAACGGTGATGACGTCGGGCACCACGCTCATCACCCTGTTCGCCCTGTACCTGTTCGGTGGCGTGGTCATCCGGGACTTCGCGCTGATCCTCATCGCAGGGATCATCCTCGGAACCTATTCCTCCATCTTCGTTGCATCGCCAGCGCTGCTGGAGATCGAGAAGCGGTTCCCCCACGAGCAGAAGAAGCCCGTCCGTCGCACCACCGGTCCGCGCACCAGCGCCGCCCGGCCGACGCGAGTCTGACAGCCCCCCACGGGCGCGATATTTCCGGGGTCGTCGGCGCACCGCTCCGACGGCCCCGTTCCGCAAAGGCCATGTTCGATTCCCACTGCCATCTCACTGACGACCGCTTCGCCGATGACCTGCCCGCGGTACTCGACCGGGCCTGGGACGCAGGCCTCGCCGGCATCGTGACCATCGCATCGGATGCGGATGACGCCGATGTCGCCTGGCAACTTGCATGTTCCGACCCGCGCATCCGGTCCACGGCAGGGGTCCATCCCCACAAGGCGCAGGACGCGACCGAAGCGGACCTGGCACGGATAACGAGAATGCTGGCGCGGCCGGAGGTAGTCGCCGTTGGAGAGACCGGCCTGGACTATTACTACGACAATTCCCCCCGTGACACGCAGCGGACCCTGTTCGAGTGGCACCTGCGGGCGGCCGCCGATGCCGGCAAGCCCATCGTTGTCCACTCCCGCTCCGCTGACGAGGACACCGCGGCCATGATCCGTGAGGCAGGGGGCGTCACCGGCGTGCTTCACTGCTTTTCCGGGAACGAAGCCCTGATGGACACGGCGCTGGACGCCGGCTGGTTCATCTCCTTCGCGGGCATGGTCAGCTTCCGGAACTTCGCCGGCGCCGACCTGCTGCGCGCCGTCCCTGACGACCGCCTGCTGCTGGAAACGGACAGCCCGTACCTCGCGCCCGTGCCGTTCCGCGGACGTCGCAACGAACCCGCGTTCGTGGCGGCCACATGCGCTGCCGCCGCCGCGCTGCGCGGCGTTGCCGCCGAGGCGATGGGTCAGCTTTCCGTGCGCAACGCCCGGCGCTTCTACGGCCTGGACACCGGCCGATCCGGCGGTCCGTGACTTTCGGGTATTCTACGGTTATCTTGCCCTCATGCCCCGACGAATAGAGATCCTGCCGGATACGCTGGCCAACCAGATCGCCGCAGGCGAGGTGGTGGAGCGCCCGGCCTCCGTGGTGAAGGAGCTGGTGGAGAACGCGCTGGACGCAGGCGCGACACGCATCACGATCTCCGTCCGCAATGGCGGCAAATCGGAGATCCGGGTGGCTGACGACGGCCACGGCATGGGCCGGGACGATGCGCTGCTGAGCCTGGACCGTCACGCCACCAGCAAGATCCGCCGGCCGGAGGACCTGCAGCAGGTCCGCTCGTTCGGGTTCCGGGGAGAGGCACTGCCATCCATCGCGTCGGTGGCGCGCCTGACGCTGGAGACGGCGGAGGCCGGCGGCGTGGGTACCCGCGTCCGGGTGGCAGGCGGCCGCATCCAGGGTGTGGAGGAATGTGCCCGCCAGGCAGGCACCACCGTTTCGGTGAAGAGCCTGTTCGGCAATGTGCCGGCCCGGTCGAAGTTCCTGCGAAGCGCGGCCGTGGAAACGCGGGCGGTAGTGGACGCGGTGGTCACGCTGGCGCTGTCGCACCTGTCGGCGGCCTTCACACTTGACTCCAACGGCCGCGTGCTGCTGGAATTGCCGGTGGCAGCGGACCTGCCGAGCCGTGTGGCGGCACTGTGGGGCGACGAGACGGCGGGGCGATTCCTGGCCGTTGGCCGGACGGCGGACGGCCTCACGGTCGGCGGCCTCATCGAGCGGCCTGACGCCGCGCTGTCCGGCCCCCGCCGGGTGCAGCTGTTCGTGAACGGCCGGCCGTTCCGGGACCGGGACGTGGTACAGGCGGCGGAACGCGCGTACCGTACGACTGTGCCCCACGGCGCACGCCCTTCGCTGCTGCTGTACCTGAAGGCGGGCCCGGGCGCCGTGGACGTGAACGTGCACCCCGCCAAGCTGGAGGTGCGGTTCACGGACCGCCAGCAGGTACATGACTTCGTGGAGGCCGCCGTCCATGAGGCGCTGAACCGGGTGGAAAGCGCCGCCACACTGGACCAGCGGCCGGCACTGCCGCAGTTGAAGCGGGAGCCCGCCGGACTGCCGGGCAGGGGCCCGGCCTCGGCTGCGCAGTTCGCGTTCTTCATGGCCGCCACCGAACCGGGCGCCGCGCTGGACCGCCCGGCGGCGGGTGCCACGGTGGGCGGTGAGCCGGAGGCCCCAGGCGCCACGGCTGTGGCTGACCTTCCTGCAGGCTCCGAGGCGGGGGCGGGCGCCGCGGCCGAGCCCCGCCAGCGCGCGGTGCTATGGCAGGTCCATGACACCTACATCCTGGCGGAAACGCGGACGGGGCTGCTCATCATTGACCAGCACTCTGCCCACGAACGAATCCTGTACCAGCAGTGGATGGAGGCGTTCGACCGGGGCGGCATGCCCAGCCAGCGGCTGCTGTTCCCCATCACGCTGCGCCTGTCGCCCGCCGAGTATTCGCTGGTTACCGATGCCCGCGAACTGTTCGAGCGATCGGGGTTCGAGGTGGAACCGTTCGGGGGCCGCACCGTGATCATGCATTCGGCGCCGGCACCGCACCCGTGGTTCAACGCCGAACGCTGTGCCCGGGACATGATCGCGGAACTTGCAGCGGGCTCGGAACTCACGCGCTCCGCCCGGACGCAGTACGAGCGCATCGCCATGACATTCGCGTGCAAGGGCGCCATCAAGGCGGGGCAGCGCCTGACGGCCGCGGAGATGGAGGAGCTGTTTGAGCGGCTGTTCGCCACGGACCTGCCGTACCACGATGTGCACGGGCGTCCTACTGTAATACGACTTTCCCGGGACGAGCTGGAGCGTCGCTTCGGACGCCATGGCTGAAGCCGGCACCAGCCCCGGGCCGGACTGTCTGGTCATTACCGGTGCCACGGCCACGGGCAAGACCGCGGTGGCCGTGCAGGTCGCCCGGATGCTGGACGGCGAGGTCATCTCCGTGGACTCGCGCCAGGTGTACCGGGGGATGGACATCGGCACGGCCAAGCCGACGGTCGCGGAGCGCTGCGGCGTGCCGCATCATGGCTTTGACCTGGTGGACCCCTCAGCGCGGTTCAATGCCGGCCGGTTCGCGGCGCTCGCCCGGCAGTGGATGGCGGAGATACGGGGGCGGGGCAGGGTGCCGATACTCACCGGCGGCACCGGCTTCTTCCTCAAGGCGCTGACGGACCCGCTGTTCGAGGAGCCAGTGCTGGACACTGACCTGCGGGAACGCTGGAAGGCATACCTGCGTGATGTGCCGCCGGAGGCGCTGGCCCGATGGGCTGCCCTCCTGGACCCCGCCGCCGCGGCGCGCGCGCCGGACCGACAGCGCCTTGCACGGATCGTCGAGATCACGACGCTCACCGGCCAGCGCCTCAGCTGGTGGCACGCCCACGCGCCATCCGCCACACCGCCGGTGGTGCCGCTCGTCGCCGTACTCGAGTTGCCGCGCGACATGCTGTACGCCCGTATCGAGGCCCGCGTGGACTCCATGATGGAGGCCGGCCTGGTAGACGAAGTGCGCGAGTTGCTGGGCCGGGGTTACAGCGAACGGGATCCCGGCCTCAATGCCACGGGTTATATCGAAGTGATCCCGGCCCTCCGAGGCGAGTACGACCTGGCCGAGGCCGTCGTCCGCATCAAGGCCGCGACACGACAGTACGCCCGCCGTCAGCTCACGTGGCTACGCCACCAGCTGCCGCCGGGAACCTCGAGGCTGGACGCGCGCCGCGACGCGGGCGGGCTGGCCACTGACATCGTCGCATTGTGGCGGGAGGCGGACGGGTGAAGATCGGTATCAGCTGCTATCCGGTTTACGGCGGATCAGGCGTTGTGGCAACGGAACTGGGCATCGCGCTGGCGGCCCGGGGCCACGAGGTCCATTTCATCACGTACGCCCAGCCGTTCAGGCTCTCCAGCTTCGTGGAAAACGTGTTCTACCACGAGGTCGAGGTCCCGAACTACCCGCTGTTCGAGCATCCGCCGTACAACCTGGCGCTGAGCGTGGCCATCCAGAACGTGACGGAGCAGCACGACCTGGACCTGCTCCACGCCCACTACGCCGTGCCGCACGCCACGTCGGCGTGGATCGCGAAGGAGTTGCTCCAGCGTCCGGATTTCAGGATCGTCACGACGTTGCATGGCACGGACATCACCCTGGTCGGCCAGGACCCGTCGTTCCGGAGCCTGACGCAGTTCTCCATTGCGAAGTCCGACGGCCTCACCGCCGTGTCAGAATACCTGAGGCGGGAGACGCACCAGCATTTCGACATCCCGCTGGGCGACATCCGCGTCATCCCGAACTTCGTGGACCTGCAGCGCTATCGCCGGGACCTCGAGCCGTGCCATCGCTCCAAGCTCGCCCCCGCGGGTGAGAAGATCGTCACCCACATCTCAAACTTCCGGGGCGTCAAGCGGGTGGATGACGTCGTCCGGGTCTTCGCACGGCTGTCCCGGCAGGTGCCGGCGCGCCTCCTTCTCGTGGGCGACGGACCGGACCGCGTGAAGGCTCATGACCTGGCCGAGCGGGAAGGCGTTCTGGATCGCGTCCTGTTCCTCGGCAAGCAGAACTCCGTGGCCGAACTGCTGTCCTGCAGCGACCTGTTCCTGCTGCCCAGCGAGTCCGAGGCGTTCGGGCTTGTGGCGCTCGAGGCCATGGCGTGTGGTGTGCCCGTCGTGGCCACACGCACGGGTGGGATTCCGGAAGTGGTGGAGGACGGCGTGTCGGGTTACCTTGCCCCCGTCGGCGACGTGGAAACCATGGCGGACGCCGCTACCGCACTGCTGCAGGACGCCGATACCTGGCAACAGTTCAGCAGGGCCGCCCGCGCCGGCGCGGAGCGCTTCAGCGCCGACAGCATCGTGGCGGAGTACGAGTCGTTCTATTCGGAGGTGCTGTGCCGGTAGATGATACGGCCGAGACTGTCTCCCGCCGGATCCCCGCGATCCTGGCAGTGGACGATGTCGCATTGCAGCTCATAGACCTCGCCCTGGCCGAGGACCGGGGCAGTGGCGACTGGACCACGCGCTGGACCGTTCCTGCCAGGAACCGCGCCCGCGCCGTGATCACCGCCAAGGACCACGGCGTCATCGCCGGTGTCGCCCTCGCCGCAGCCGTGTTCCTGCGTCTCGACCCCAGGGTGGATTTTCAGGTCGTCGCCGGGGACGGCGACGTCGTCGCGCCCGGGGACCCCGTCGTCCGCGTCGTCGGGCCCGGCAGGGCCGTCCTCACCGGCGAACGCGTCGCCCTGAACTTCCTGCAGCGCCTGTCCGGTGTGGCCACCATGACCCGCCGCTTCGTGGATGCCGTCGCCGGGACCGGGACCCGCATCCTCGACACGCGCAAGACCACGCCGGCGTGGCGCACGCTCGAGAAGGCGGCCGTCCGCGCCGGCGGCGGTGACAACCATCGTGCCGGCCTGTACGACATGGTCCTCATCAAGGAGAACCATGCCGCCATCGCCGGCAGCCTGGCCGAGGCCATCCGCCGCGTGCAGGAGCACAACAGCAAGGGCCTGCCAGTCACCGTCGAGGTCCATACCGCCCAGGACCTGGAGGACGCCCTCGCCGCTGGCGTGGACCGCCTGCTGCTCGACAACATGGATACCCGGACCATGGCGGACATCGTCGGGCGTGTCAGCAAGCTGGACCCGCGCCCTCGCATCGAGGCCTCCGGCAACATGACGCTGGAGCGCGTGCCGGAGGTCGCCGCCACCGGCGTGGACTACATCAGTGTCGGGGCCATCACCCACTCCGCCCCCGTCCTTGACCTGTCCCTGACCCTCCAGGGGACCTGACTCCGCGACAAGCATGGTCATCGCCTTCGATATCGGCAACACGGAGACCGTACTGGGCCTCTTTGACGGAGAGGACCTCGTCGACCACTGGCGTATCGCCACACGCGCGGACCAGACCGCCGATGAACTCGGCCTCCTCGTCCGGGCCCTGGTACGCGAGTCCGGCTTCGACCCCGACGACATTCGCGCCGCCAGCATCGGCTCCGTCGTGCCCCACGTGACATCCGCCACCGCGGACATGTGCAGGGCGCACCTCGGCGCCCGGACCCTCGTCGTGGATGCATCGGTCAGGCTGCCCATCCGCCTCGACGTAGACGAACCCCGGTCCGTGGGCGCCGATCGCATCGTGAACACACTCGCCGCCCAGCACCTGTTCCGCAGGGACACGGTCGTCGTGGACCTGGGGACCGCCACCACCTTCGACTGCATCACCAGGGACGGCGTGTTCATCGGCGGCGTCATAGCCCCCGGCGTCAGGACCGGGGCCCAGACCCTCGTCCGCCGGACCGCCAAGCTGCCCGACGTAGACCTGCAGCCGCCCCCGTCAGCCATCGGGAGACGGACCGAAACTGCCATGCGCGCAGGAATCTTCTTCGGGGCCGTTGATGCCATTGACGGCATTGTCCGGCGCCTGCTCCGGGAATGGGATCGCCCGGACGCCCTGGTCGTCGCCACCGGTGGCCTGGCCACCGTGCTGGCCCCGCACTGCTCCACCGTGCACCGCGCCGAACCCTTCATCACCCTCGTCGGCCTGAACCTCGCCCTGCGCCACGTGGAGAGCAGGGAACGCCGTCGGCGCTGACACCCGCCGGCGCTGGAGCCCCGCCCATCCTGTCAGCCGGCCGGGGCCATCCCCCCTCGCGGCCATTGTCAGATCGGCTGTCTGTCCCTGCCACTGTCCCTGCCACTCCGGCAAATCCGGCCTGCCTCTCTGGCACGCTCCGATGGCACCGGGAATGCCGTGTCCACCGGCGAAGCGGGCCGCTTGACACCCGTCAGCGACCCGCTACCTTTGCGGCCGGCTATTAGCACTCGGCCGCAATGAGTGCTAGCACCCACGGCGGACGGCGGCCGGGAAGACCGGCCGGCGAGCCGCATGACCTGTAACACACCAGACGGAGGAGTCCACATGGCGACTGCCGCTTCCACACAGATCCAGCCGCTGGCGGATCGCATTGTCGTGAAGGCGCTCGAGGAGACCGAGCAGATGCGGGGCGGGCTGTACATCCCGGACACGGCGAAGGAGAAGCCGCAGCAGGGCGAAGTCATTGCAGTGGGTCCGGGCCGGATGACGGACGACGGCAAGCGCGTGGCCAGCGAGCTGAAGGCAGGCGACCGCGTGCTGTACGGCAAGTACAGCGGCACCGAGGTGACGGTGGGCGACGACCAGTACCTGATCCTGCGCGAGTCGGACGTACTCGCGGTCATCAAGAGCTAACACGCAACCAGCGATAACAGGGGGAGCCATCCATGGCTGCTAAGGAACTTCAGTTTGATACGGAAGCGCGCGCGGCACTGAAGCGCGGTGTGGACCAGCTGGCGCAGGCGGTGAAGGTCACGCTGGGCCCGAAGGGTCGTAACGTGGTCATCGACCGCAAGTTTGGCGCGCCGACGGTGACGAAGGACGGCGTGACGGTGGCGAAGGAGATCGAGCTGACCGATGCCATCGAGAACATGGGCGCACAGATGGTGAAGGAAGTCGCCACGAAGACCAGCGACCTGGCGGGCGACGGCACGACGACGGCGACGGTGCTGGCGCAGGCCATCTTCCGTGAGGGCCTGAAGAACGTGACGGCCGGGGCGAACCCCATGGCCATCAAGCGCGGCATTGACAAGGCCGTGGAGCAGGTCATCGGCGAGCTGAAGAGCATCTCGACGCCGACGAAGGGCAAGAAGGAGATTGCGCAGGTCGGCACGATCTCGGCGAACAACGACGAGGAGATCGGCAACCTCATTGCCGACGCCATGGAGAAGGTCGGCAAGGACGGCGTCATCACGGTGGAGGAGGCCCGCGGCCTCGAGACGACGCTGGAGACGGTTGAGGGCATGCAGTTCGACCGTGGCTACCTGTCGCCCTACTTCGTGACGGACCCGGAGCGGATGGAGGCCATCCTCGAGGACGCAATGGTGCTGATCCACGACAAGAAGATCAGCTCCATGAAGGACCTGCTGCCGGTGCTGGAGAAGGTGGCGCAGATGGGCAAGCCGCTGCTGATCATCGCCGAAGACATCGAGGGGGAGGCCCTGGCGACGCTGGTGGTGAACAAGCTGCGTGGCACGCTGCGCGTGTGCGCGGTCAAGGCGCCGGGCTTCGGCGATCGCCGCAAGGCGATGCTGCAGGACATCGCGGTGCTGACGGGCGGCCAGGTCGTCTCCGAGGAGGTCGGCTTCAAGCTCGAGAACGCCACGCTCAACGAGCTGGGCAAGGCCAAGCGTATCGTCATCGACAAGGACAACACGACGGTGGTGGACGGCGCCGGTGATGCGGAGCAGATCAAGGGCCGCATCGAGGAGATCCGGGTCGCCATCGACAAGTCCACGTCGGACTACGACCGTGAGAAGCTGCAGGAGCGTCTCGCGAAGCTGTCCGGCGGCGTGGCCGTCATCAACGTCGGTGCAGCCACCGAGACGGAGATGAAGGAGAAGAAGGCCCGCGTCGAGGACGCGCTGCACGCCACGCGCGCTGCCGTGGAGGAGGGCATCGTCCCCGGCGGTGGTGTTGCGCTGCTGCGGATCCAGAAGAAGATCCGCGAGTTCCAGACGGGCGATGTGGACGAGCAGATCGGCGTCAACATCGTGATTCGCGCGCTGGAGGAGCCCATCCGCCAGATCGCGGAGAACGCAGGCAACGAGGGCTCCATTGTCGTGGACAAGGTCCGCAACAACGACTCGGTGAGCTTCGGCTTCAATGCCCGCACCGAGGAGTACGAGGACCTGGTGGAGGCCGGTGTCATTGACCCGACCAAGGTCACCCGCACGGCGCTGCAGAACGCCGCGTCCATCGCCTCGCTGCTCCTCACCACCGAGTGTGTGGTGGTGGAGAAGCCCGAGGAGGAGAAGGCTGCGCCGGCGATGCCGGGCGGCGGCATGGGCGGGATGTACTAGCCTTCGGCGGTTGATGGTTGAGGGTTGATGGCTGATGGGGTCCGGGGCGCTTTGCTGCTCCGGGCCCCATTCTCGTTCTGGATGCGTCGGCCTTCTGGTGGCGTCATCCCCGACGGCCTGTCCGATCGAGACCACCTGCCACTAACCCTGCCCCTGAACCTGCGTCTGCGCCCGGAGCCTCCACCTCAACGTGACCCTGCCCCTTGAACCTGAAACCCGCCGTTGTCCCCGTCCCCCGCCAGCCATTACCTTCCGCCCTGCAAAGGAACCCTCGAGCGCGACAAGAGCATGAGCACCGAAACCGTTAACCTCACCCTCCCCGACGGGAAGGTCATCGAAATACCGCACGGCGGCACCGCGCTGGACGCGGCGCAGCAGATCGGCCCGCGCCTCGCCCAGGCCGCTGTCGGCGCCAAACTGGATGGCCGCGTCGTAGACCTGATGACGGAGATCACGGAGGACGCCCGGCTCCAGATCCTGACGGAGCGGGACCCGGAGGGCCTGGACATCATGAGGCATTCGGCGGCCCACGTGCTGGCCACGGCCGTCCGCCGCATCTACCCGGGCGCCGGCATCGGTTTCGGGCCGGCCATCGAGGACGGCTTCTACTATGACTTCGACGTGCCTGCCCCGTTCACGCCGGAGGACATCGAGCGCATTGAGTCGGAGATCGGGAAGGTCATCGAGGCCGACGACCCCTTCGAGCGGCGCGTCGTGGACAAGGAGGAGGCGCGGAAGCTGTTCGCCGACGACCCGCTGAAACTGGAGCGCCTGGAGGAACTGGGGGATGACGACGTCATCAGCGTCTACCGCAACGGCCCGTTCCTCGACCTGTGCCGGGGGCCCCACGTGCCCAGCACCGGCCGTGTGAGGAACGTGAAGGTCATGTCTGCCGCCGGCGCCTACTGGCGCGGCGACGTGAAGCGGCAGATGCTCCAGCGCCTCTACGGCACCGCCTGGTTCAGCGAGAAGGACCTGCAGCAGCACCTGGAGCGCATCGAGGAGGCGAAGCGCCGGGACCATCGCCGCCTGGGGCGCGAACTGGACCTGTTCATGGTGCATCCCTATGCGCCCGGCTCCGCCTTCTGGACGCATCGCGGCACCACCATCTTCAAGGCGCTGGGCGACTGGATGCACGACGTGCTGTCGGACAGCGAGTACCAGCACGTGAAGACGCCGCTGCTCTTCAACAAGGGGCTGTGGGAGCTGTCCGGCCACTGGGGCAAGTATCGGGAGAACATGTTCCTCGTTCTCGACAGTGAGTCCGGCGAGCACGACTTCTCGCTCAAGCCCATGAACTGCCCGTCACACCACCTCATGTATGCCGCACGGAAGCACTCGTACCGCGAGCTGCCCATCCGCTACGCCACCCAGGACGTGCTCCATCGCAACGAGGTGTCCGGCGCACTGAGTGGGCTGACACGGGTGCGCCAGTTCCAGCAGGATGACGCGCACATCTACCTGCGCGAGGACCAGATCGTGGACGAGGTGCAGCGCCTCGTCAGCATGATCAACTACTTCTACAGCACCCTGGGCCTCGGCTACCGGACGAAATTTGCCACCCGCCCCGAGACCCGCATCGGCGATGATGCCATGTGGGACCGGGCGGAGGCGGCACTGCGCAACGCGCTGGAGGCCACCGGGCTCGAGTACGAACTGAAGGAAGGCGACGGCGCGTTCTACGGTCCCAAGATCGACTTCGACGTCGCCGACGCCATCGGCCGGACCTGGCAGCTGGGCACCATCCAGCTCGACTACGCGGCGCCGGAGCGCTTCGACCTGTGGTATACCGGCGAGGACAACCAGGACCACCGGCCGGTGGTGATCCACCGGGCAATATTCGGATCGTTCGAGCGGTTCATCGCCATCCTCATCGAGCACTTCGCTGGCGACTTCCCGCTCTGGCTCGCACCTGAACAGGTCAGGGTCCTGCCCATCACTGATGACGTTGCGGACGACGCCCGGGGCTTTGTCCAGCAGCTCCGGGAGGCAGGGCTGCGCGCCAGCGTGGATGATCGCGGCGAAACGCTGAACTACAAGGTCCGTGAGGCGGAACTCCAGAAGGTGCCCTTCATGGCCGTGATCGGCGGCAGGGAAGCCGAGGCCGGCACCGTGGCCGTGCGCACCCGCGGCGCCGGGCGGCGCCAGGAGGTCCTCGGTCGCACTGAGTTCGTCCAGCGCCTGGTGGACGATGTCGTGAACCGCACGCTGCCGGGCGGATGAAACGGGCTGTTGGGTATTGCTGTTCCGGGCGGTGGGTCGCTCTGGGACGGCAGGGTCGCTGTGGAGATGGCGGAGTCGGAGTCCCCATCTCCGCACGTGATACAGGAACCAGCTGACATTGCGGCGGTGGTACACTGGATGTACTCACCGCCGCATCGCATTACTGAGCCGTGACTGGCGACAGCGACGCTGAGTACATGGAGTGGCTTCGCGTCCGCATTCGCCGCCGATGGGTGTGTCAGCGGCGGACATGAGGCCCTGCGACCGGTAGCAATCGCGGCGCCGCGGCAGGTCGCGGCTGCGGCCGCCGCTCGGAGGTGCCGCAGCTGTCGGTTGGGATAGCCGCTCCGGTGGCTCGGTGGCTCGGTGGCTCGGTGGCTCGGTGGCTCCAGTGGCTCCAGTGGCTCCAGTGGCTCCAGTGGCGCGAGTCGCTTCTCTTCGCTGCGGGCCGCTGCCGGGTTTCGCCCCCTCGCTGCATAACCCGCCGCAGAATCGACAATGTACCGCCCCAACTCGGTAGTTTGTCGACTCTGCGACAGAAATCGACCGGTTTCGCTGCATAACCCGCCGCAGACTCCACAAAGTAGCCTGTATGGCCGGTAGATTGTCGACTCTGCGACGCAGTTCCCCTCACGGCGCATCCGCTTCCCCCGGATTCGGCGGCCACTACCGCTCCGCCCCCCGGGGCACCTCATTGATCAGTGGCCGCGAAATGAAGGGATGGGCCACGGCCGCGCTGCGCCTGAACCCGACCTCCGGGCAGTCTGGCGAAATCCGTCCTATGCCGGAACGTCCACCGTGCGGGCGGCGGGTGGGCCGAGGATTCCCGCCGCGGTGCTCGGGCCGAGGTTTCCCGCCGCGGTGCTCGGGCCGAGGTTCCCGCCGCCGTGCTCGGGCCGAGGATTCCCGCCGCCGGGCTCGGGCCGAGGTTTCGCGCCCCTGTGCTCGGACAGTCCTCGGGCGCTTGCGCGCTATGCGCACGGCCGGCCCCGCGGGACTGCGCGCGGAGGGCGTGAAACGCCTCCCTCTGCAACACCGGCCCATCCGCGGCACCCGCCGGTCCGCCCGCAACCGTCCCCCCGGAGGGTACTTCGCCGTTGACACCACAACCCGGTCCCGCTAAAATTCTCCGTTCGACAATACGACAAGCGAGGGCGGAACTGGGCCCTCCACCTTTCGGTCCGCGAGTGCGGTACCGCCGGGTCCCATGAGGCGAGACACCGACGGCTTTGGCCGGCTGCGTCTCACGTGCATTTGGGGGACCCGTCCATGAGAGGGGTCCCATTTTCTTTTTCAGGAGGCTGCGCCATATCGACTGACAAGCGGGTCCGCGTCAATCGGCAGATCCGGATCAGCCCGGTCCGGGTGATCGCATCGGACGGTGAGCAGTTGGGCATCATGCCGATTGAGGAGGCGCTGGCGACTGCCGAGGACGAGGGGCTCGACCTCGTCGAAGTGGCGCCGACGGCTCGGCCGCCAGTGGTCCGGATCATGGACTACGGCAAGTTCAAGTACGAAGAGGCGCGGAAGGCGCGGGTCGCGCGCAAGAAGCAGCACCAGATCCTGATCAAGGAAGTCAAGTTCCGGCCCAGCATCGAGACGCACGATTTCGACTTCAAGATCCGCAATGCGCGGCGGTTCCTGGAGGAGGGCAACAAGGTCAAGGTCACGATGATGTTCCGTGGGCGTCAGATAGCCAATCCGGAAGCGGGCCGCGAGGTAATGGTCCGGGTGGCGGGAGTGCTCGACGATCTGGGGAAGGTGGAACAGATGCCGTCGATGGAAGGCCGGACGATGACGATGGTGGTGGCGCCGCGTAAGGCGGCCGGCTGATCGGGGCACGGTCCCGGTAGCGCCGGATGCGGGCTGCCTGATTCCAGAAGAGAGGGCTGTATGCCGAAGATGAAGACGAACAAGGGAGTGGCCAAGCGGTTCAAGGTCACCGGCAAGGGGAAGGTCAAGCGAGGCCAGGCCTTCAAGAGCCACATCCTGACCAAGAAGAGCGCCAAGCGCAAGCGCAACCTGCGGAAGTCGGTGATTGCCGCGAAGGGTGACGAGAAGCGTATGAAGCGGCTCCTGCTGAAAGGCTGATTGATATGGCGCGTGTAACGGGTGCGGTACCCCGACACCACAAGAAGAAGAAGTATTTCCGTGCTGCTCGCGGCTATTTCGGTGGCCGATCGAAGCTCTGGCGGATCGCGAAGAACGCCGTGGAGCGCGGCTGGGCGTATTCCTACCGTGACCGCAAGCAGCGCAAGCGCGAGTTCCGGGCCCTCTGGATCACCCGCATCAATGCGGCGGTCCGCGAGCACGACGACTCGCTGAACTACTCGCGGTTCATGTACGGCCTGAAGCTGGCCGGCATCGAGATCAACCGTAAGGTCCTGGCAGACATCGCGGTCCGCGACGCCGCGGCTTTCGGTTCGCTGGTTGACCAGGCGAAGGCGAAGCTCAGCTGAAGACCGGCCTGGCCCACGGGCGACGCCCCAGTACTGCCCAGCGAGGCCGTCATCACGGATGACGGCCTCGTTTTTTTCGTTCAATCCCGTACATTCCCTGCGAGTTGAGCCACACTGCGCAGGAGACCCGACGGAGCCATGACAGATACGACGGACCTGGACAGACAACTGGACGCCCTCGAGGCGGAGGGCCTGGCCGCCATAGAGGCCGCGGCCACGGCGGCTGAGCTGGACGCCGCTCGGATCCGCCTGCTGGGCCGGAAGGAGGGTCGGCTGACCTCCATCATGCGGGGGCTGGGTGGCCTGTCGCCGGAGGCCCGGCCAGCCGCGGGAGCGAAAGCCAACCGCGTGAAGCAGGTGCTGAGCGAGGCGCTCGACGCCCGGGAAGCGGACCTGTCCATGGAGGGCCCGGGGGACGGGGCGCGGACGGATCTCTCGCTGCCGGCGCGTCGGGACTGGGCAGGCGCTCAGCACCCTGTCACCCGGGTCATTGACGAGATCTGCACGGTGCTGGCGCGGCTGGGGTTCACCCGGGCGCGGGGCCCGGAGGCGGAAACCGACTGGTACAACTTCACCGCGCTGAATACGCCGCTTGACCATCCGGCGGCGGACATGCACGACACGTTCTACCTGGCGCCCGGCGTCCTGCTGCGGAGTCACACGTCGCCGGTGCAGATAAGGACGATGCAGTCGCACCAGCCACCCATCCGTATTGTCGCACCTGGCATGGTTTATCGCCGGGATCCGTTCGATGCATCGCATGCGCCCGGCTTCGACCAACTGGAGGGCCTGGCCGTGGACGAGGGCATCACCTTCGTCGATCTCAAGGCCACCCTGGCGGAGTTCGCCCGAGGCATGTTCGGGGAGGACGCCCGGGTACGGTTCCGGCCGTCCTATTTCCCGTTCACGGAGCCCAGCGCCGAAGTGGACGTTAGCTGCCTGATCTGTGGCGGTGGTGGCTGCAGTGCGTGCAAGGGCACCGGCTGGATCGAGATCATGGGCGCCGGCATGGTGCACCCGTCCGTCTTCGAGCATGCGGGCTACGACCCGGAGCGGTATACGGGATTCGCCTTCGGCATGGGCCCCGGCCGCATTGCCATGCTCCGCTACGGCATCCCGGACATCCGGCTGCTGTACGACACGGACATCAGGTTCCTCCAGCAGTTCTCGGATCTGCCATGAACATCAGTTATCGCTGGCTGCAGGAGCTGGTGCCCGGCCTGCAGCTTTCGCCGGAACAGGTCGCCGAGCGGCTGGCCATGCTGGGTGCGCCGGTGGACGAGGTGGTGCCGGTGGGCGCGCAGCTCGGCGACATCGTCATCGGGCGCGTCATCGAGGCCCGGCGGCATCCCAATGCCGACCGGCTGTCGCTGTGCGTTGTTGACGCTGGCGCCAGTGAGCCGTTGCAGGTGGTGTGCGGGGCCCCGAATGTCACGGCGGGCGCATTCTATCCGTTCGCGCCGGTGGGCGCCACGCTCCCGGACGGCATGGTCATACGGAAGGCGAAGATCCGCGGGGAGGTGAGCCAGGGCATGCTGTGCAGTGCCCGGGAGCTGAACCTCGGCCGGGAGCACGACGGCATCCTGGAACTCCACGGCGAGTTCGAGACGGGGCGTCGGTTCATTGACGCCGTGGGACTGGACGATGCCCGGCTGGTGGTTGACATCACGCCCAACCGACCGGACCTGCTTTCCCACGTGGGCGTGGCTCGTGAGATCGCGGCGGACACCGGCCTCGAGATGCGCCTGTCGGACCTGCCCGACGCGCCAGCCTTGCAGCCGCCTGTGCTGCTCGGAGACGGCAGCCCGGAGTCCGCCGCCGATGGCGTCACCATCCGCATAGAGGACACGCGCCTGTGCCCGCGCTACATCGGACTGGTCATACGCGGCGTGAAAGTCGGGCCCAGTCCGGAATGGCTGGCAAGCCGGCTGCGGGCTGCCGGACTGCGACCCATCAGCAATGTCGTGGACGCGACGAACTGGGTCCTCCACGAGCTGGGCCAGCCGCTGCACGCCTTCGACCTCCAGCGCCTCGGCGACCAGGTTGTGGTGCGCAGGGCAAGGACCGGCGAAAGCATCGTCACGCTGGACGATGTCGAGCGCAAGCTGACCGGTGACATGCTGGTCATAGCCGACGCGGACCGGCCCGTGGCCGTGGCCGGCGTCATGGGCGGCGCGGACACCGAGGTGCAGCATGACACGCGGGACATCCTGCTGGAGTGCGCCCTGTTCGATGCCGCAGCCGTACGCGGCGCCCGCAGGGCGCTGAACCTGTCCACGGATGCCAGCTACCGTTTCGAGCGGGGCATTGACACCGACTCCATGGAGACGGCCGTGGTGCGGGCAGCGCAACTGATCCTGGCGACGGCTGGTGGCACGCCGGGCGAAGGAGCCGTGGCAGGTCCTGGTCTGCCATCACCGGAACCGGTCCGGCTGCGCCTGGCCCGGGTGGCGCGGGTCCTGGGCGAACACTTCGACGCCGCCACGGTGGAACGTCACCTCCGCCCGCTGGGCTTTGATGCAGCCGCCGCCGGGGACGACGCCGTGGTCGTCAACGTGCCGGCCCATCGTCGCCATGACGTCGCCCGGGAGGAGGACCTCATCGAGGAGATCGCCCGGCGCCACGGCTACGACAATTTCAGCGATGAACTGCGGCCGTTCCGTCCGGGGACGGTGCCGACGCACCCGCTGTTCCTGCTGGAGGACCGGCTGCGGCGCATGCTGGTGGCGCGGGGCTTCCTGGAAGCCCATACCGCGGCCTTCGCACCCGCCCCCGATGGCGATGTAGCGCTGCTGCTGCCGCTGGCGGCCACGGAGAGTCGGCTCCGGCGCGCCTTGCTGCCGGGGCTGCTCCGGCGCTGCGAGTACAACTTCGCCCGGGGTGCACGCAGCATCCGCCTCTTCGAGCTGGGCACGGTGTTCGGTCCGCCGGCGAACGATGCGGGCCTGCCCGTTGAGGAGACCCGCCTGGCTGTTGCGGTCACCGGCCTGCGCCGGCCTGCGCACTGGACGGAGCCTGACGCCGAGTTCGACATCTGGGACCTGAAGGCGCTGATGCGGGAACTGGGCGCGGCCCTGGGGCTCGGAGTGGAAGAACACGCCGGGAACGAACTGCTGGATGATGGCCTTTCTTTCCGCCTTGTTTCCGACGACAATGGGGAGGTGCGTGGCCGTGGAGGCCGGGTCAGACCCGGCGTCGTTGACGCGCCGGCATGGGCAGGCGACATCTGGGCGGTGGAAATCCGGCTCGATGCCGTGCCGCAGCCGACCGTCCGCTACCGGCCGCTGCCGACACAGCCGGCGGTGGAGCGGGACCTGGCGTTGCTGGTGCCTGATGCGGTGCCTGCCGCGGCAGTGGCGGCGGCCATCAGCAGCGCCGCCGGCTCGCTCCTCGAGGAAGTGGCGGCCTTCGACGTCTACAGCGGGCCGGGCGTGGCAGACGGTGTACGGAGCATCGCGTACCGGCTCCGTTTCCGGGCTGGGGACCGGACGCTCACCGACGACGAGGTGGATGAGTTGGTGAACCGTGTGCTGCAGCGGCTCTTGAACGAGATGGGGGTACGACAGCGTGCGTAGAACGCGACACATTGCACCGCCCGAACTCGACCGGCTCGAACTGGCTGTGCGCCGACTGCTGGAAACCAACGATGCGGTTCGACGGCGGGCTGAATCGGCTGAGTTGCGCGCCACGGAACTGGAGGGCGCGGTCCGGGACATGGCCACTGGCGGCCTGGACCCCGTTGCGCTCACCGGTCGCGTCGAGACGCTCGAGGAGGAGAACCGGATGCTGAGGCAGCGGCTGGCACAGGCGCAGCAGACGGTACAGCGCATACTCGGCCGGCTGCAATTCGTGGAGGAGGAACGGTGAGCCAGCCTTCTGAACGCAATGTCGTCACCGTGGAGATCGCCGGGGAGGAATACGCGATCCGGGCGCAGGCGAGTCCCGAGTACACCCGCGAATGCGCTGCGTACGTGGACCGGACCCTGGCGGAAATCATGCGCCAGGGCTCCCTCGTCCAGGCCCACAAGGGCGCCATCCTGGCCGCCCTGGCCCTGGCCGACGAGCTCTTCCAGACCCGGGCGGAACTGGAATCGCTCCGTGCCGAGGTGACCCGCCGGGCGGACGGGCTGGTCGGCGAGATCGAGGACCGGCTGGGGCCGCGCGGCCTTGCGGGGCGTCTCTGACGCCGGCTACTATGCCCCGACGGCGTTCGCGCGCGTGAGCGCCGCACCGTCGATCAAGAGCGGTTTGTGAGACGTTGCCTACCCCGGGCGCTGTACGCGCCCTTCTGGAGAGCCCATGGATAGTCTGCTGACAGGTGCTGCAGCCGGCGCCTTTCTGCTGGGCGTGGCTGTCGGATGGTGGCTGTTGCAGATGCGCGCGCGCCAGCGTCGGCAGGATGCCGAATCGCAGGCGGCGCAGATACTTGCGGCTGCTGACGCCGACGTCGAACGCATCCGCCAGGCGGCGGAGCTGGCCGGCAGGGAAGAGGCGTTCCACGCCAAACAGGAATGGGAGCGGGAGGAGACCCGCCGCCGGGAGGAACTGGACCGGGCGGAGAGCCGGATCGAGGAACGGCGCAACTCCCTCGACCAGAAGTACGACATGCTGGTGGAGAAGGACCGGCAGGTCGAGCAGCGGCAGAAGGAGCTGGACGCCCGGGCCGCGGAACTGGCCTCGGAGCGGGCTGAGGTGCAGCGGCTCCGCGGCGAGGCGGACGCCCGGGTCGAGGCCGTGGCGGGCATGTCCCAGGATGAGGCCCGGCGCATGCTCGTGCAGCAGATGGAGGAGCATGCGCGGGCGGAGGCCGCAAACACCATTCGCGAGATCAGGGAAACGGCGAAGCGTGAGGCCGACCGCGAATCGCGCAATATCCTCGCCCTGGCCATCCAGCGGATCGCCGCCGACCACACCGCCGAGAGCACAGTCTCCGTCGTGAGCCTGCCGTCCGACGAGATGAAGGGCCGCATCATCGGCCGGGAAGGTCGCAACATCCGGGCGTTCGAGCAGGCCACGGGCGTGGACGTGATCATTGACGACACGCCGGAGGCCGTCATCCTGTCGGGCTTCGACCCCATCCGCCGGGAAGCCGCACGCATCGCGCTGGACAAGCTCATCGCCGACGGCCGTATCCACCCCGCCCGCATCGAGGAAGTCGTCGCCCGCGCCCGCAAGGAAGTGGACGAAGGCATGCTGCAGGCTGCCGAGGAAGTCTGCTACGAACTCGGTGTGCATGGGATCCATCCGGAAGTGCTGAAGGTGCTGGGCCGGCTGAAGTACCGCACGTCGTACGGCCAGAACCAGCTTCTGCACGCCAAGGAGGTCGCCCTCGTTTCCGGCAACATGGCGGCGGAGATGAAGCTCGACGTCACCATGACCAAGCGCATGGCGCTGCTCCACGACGTGGGCAAGGGCCTCACGCACGAACACGAGGGCACGCACGTGGAACTGGGCTGGAACCTGTGCCGCAAGTTCAATGAGCCGGATCAGGTGCTGAACGCCATCAAGGCCCACCATGACGAGGAGCCGCATCGCTATGCGGAGACGTTCCTGGTCACGGCCGCTGACGCCGTGAGCGGCGCACGGCCGGGCGCCCGGCGCGAGATGCTGGAAACCTACGTGAAGCGGCTCGAGAAGCTGGAGGAGATCGCCACCGGCTTCAGTGGCGTGGAGCGGTGCTTCGCTATCCAGGCCGGCCGCGAGGTACGGGTGATGGTCAACCCCGAGGATGTCACCGACCAGTCCATGACGGAGCTGAGCGAGAACATCGCCCGCAAGCTGGAAGAGGAGCTGCAGTACCCCGGACAGATCAAGGTTATCGTGATACGCGAGACGCGTGCAGTGGACTTCGCACGCTGACGCAGGGAGAACGGACAACATGGCAAAGATCATAGACGGTCAGGCACTGAGCGAGACCATGCGTAGCGAGATCGCCAGCGAGGCGGCCGCCTTCAGCAGCGAGACGGGCGTGAAGCCGTGCCTGGCAGTGGTGCTCGTGGGGCAGGACCCCGCCAGTGAGGTGTACGTGCGGATGAAGGGCAAGGCCGCCGACAAGGCGGGATTCGAGTCCCGCCAGATCACCCTCCCGGACACGACGCCGGAAGACGAGCTGCTGGGCGTCATCGCCGGCCTGAACGCGGACCCCGACGTGCACGGCATCCTCGTGCAGCTGCCCCTCCCGAAGCACATCGATTCCGCGAAGGTCCTCATGGCCATTGACCCGGCCAAGGACGTGGACGGGTTCCATCCGGTGAACGCCGGCCGGCTCTCTTCAGGCGACGAAACCGTGCTGGCACCCTGCACGCCGGCTGGGATCATCGAGATGCTGATCCGCAACGGCTATGATCCTTCGGGCAGGCACGTCGTCGTCGTTGGCCGCTCCAACATCGTCGGCAAGCCCGTCGCGTTGCTGCTGCTGCGCACCGGACGGGGCGGCAATGCCACCGTCACCATCGCCCACAGCCGTACGCCTGACCTGGGCGCCATCACCCGGCAGGCGGACATCCTCATCGCCGCTGTGGGCCGCGCCAACCTCATCACGAAGGACATGGTGCGTCCGGGCGCTGTCGTCATCGACGTGGGCGTCAACCGAGTGGACGATGCGGAGGTCGCCAAGGGCTATCGCCTGGTCGGCGACGTGGCGTTCCACGAGGTGTCCGAGGTGGCGGAGGCCATCACGCCGGTGCCCGGCGGTGTCGGTCCCATGACCATCACCATGCTGCTCCGCAACACGCTGGAGGCAGCGCGCCAGCTCACGGCGGCGAACGGCGCGATGTTGGACGCGTAGACGCATGCAGGAGCTGACGCGCGGAGCGCAGCAACCGCAGGCCCTCTCCGTCAGCGCGTTGAACGCACTGGTCCGACGCAAGCTCGAGTCGGAGGTCGCCCCTCTCTGGGTGGAGGGCGAGATCACCGGCTGGAAGCGGTATGCGTCGGGCCACTGCTATTTCTGCATCCGCGACGCGAACGCGCAGGTAAGCGCCGTCATGTTCCGCTCCGATGCACGCCGGCTGCCGGTGGAGCCGGAGGAGGGCATGACGGTGCGGGCCTTCGGCAGCGTCAGCCTCTATGAACAGCGCGGCTCGTTCCAGTTCATCGCACGGCGCATGGAGGGCACTGGCGATGACGGCCTCTGGCGCATTGCGTTCGAGCGACTAAGGGACCGGCTGGCGGCGGAGGGCCTGCTGGCGCCGGAGCGGAAGCGGCCGCTGCCCCGCCATCCCCGGGTGGTAGGCGTCGTGACGTCGCCCGTCGGGGCGGTGCTGCACGACATCGTGCACGTCATCCGCCGTCGTGCGCCGTGGACACGGGTTATCCTGTCCGCCGCCCGGGTACAGGGTGACGGTGCGGCGCTGGATGTGGCCCGGGCACTGCGCCTGCTCCAGCACAGTCCGGCGCAGCCGGACGTCATCATCGTGGGCCGGGGCGGCGGCTCCATGGAGGACCTGTGGGCCTTCAACGAGGAACCGGTGGCCCGGGCCATCGCCGAGTGCCCCGTCCCCGTCATCAGTGCCGTCGGGCATGAGGTGGACGTCACTATCGCCGACCTCGTGGCGGACCTGCGGGCCCCGACACCGTCTGCGGCCGCGGAGCACGCGGTGCCCGATGGCGACGCGCTCCGGGAGGAACTGGCAGTGGCGCGTCTGCGCCTGGGCCGGGCCTTGCGTCGCTACGCAGCTGCCCGACGGGACCACCTGGAGGTGGCCCGGGAGCGCCTGACGGGCAGGATGGAGCGCCTGCTGGAGGACCGCCGACGTCGCCTGGACGTGCAGGGCGAGCGGTTGGAGCAGCGCATGCGGCGGCTGCTGGAGCAGCGCCGGGCGAGGCTGTCCCGCCTGGCCGGCCAGGTGGAGGCGCTG
>DATHVP010000119.1:0-6417 GCA_035461245.1 Longimicrobiales bacterium
CGTTTACGTTTTACGTTTACGATCCCGATCCCGAAAAAAGGAGACCTCCGATGTTCCGCAGAATCAACGACTTCGCAGACGAGTGGCAGGTGGAGCGTTCAAACACCATCAAGGTGCTGCAGGAGCTGACGGACGAGTCGCTGTCGCAGGCCATCGTGCCCGGCGGGCGCACGCTGGGCTTCCTCGGCTGGCACATCACGCAGACGCTGGGCGAGATGATGGGGCACACGGGGCTCGAGCCGGACGCGCCGGCGATGGATACGCCGCCGCCGTCGCGGGCGTCGGAGATCCTGGCGGCGTACCAGGTCGGGTCGGCGTCGGTGCTGCAGCAGGTGACGACGCAGTGGTCCGATGACATGCTCGACGACGACATTGCCATGTACGGCACGACGTTCAAGCGCGGCTTCGTGCTGGACATGCTCATCCGCCACGAGGCCCATCATCGCGGGCAGATGACCGTGCTCATGCGCCAGGCCGGGCTGAGGGTGCCCGGCCCGTACGGCCCCGGCCGGGAGGAGTGGCTGGCCATGGGGCTGGAGCCGCACCCGTAGTCGTGGGAGGATCGGACATCCGACTGACAGCCGACGCCGCTCGGCTGGTCCACGTCGCGGCGCAGGGCCTGGACCGGCGGCCGGACGGGCCGGTGACGAAGCACGACGTGCTGGAGGCCGTGCGGCGCATGGCGGTGCTCCAGCTCGATACCATCCATGTCGTGGCGCGGAGCCCGTACCTGGTGCTGTTCAGCCGTCTGAATCAGTACGAACCGTGCTGGCTGGACGAGTTGCTGGCAGAGGGCGCGCTGTTCGAGTACTGGGCCCACGAGGCGTCGCTGCTGCCCAGGGAGGATTACGGCCTGCTGCGGCACCGGATGCTCGCGCCCGAGGGCATGGGCTGGAAGTACCGTACCGAGTGGGTGGCGGAGAACCGTCATCACATGGATCGCGTGCTGGAGCACGTCAGAAGGAACGGCGCGGTCCGGTCGGCGGACTTCGAGCGGCAGGACGACGCCGCCTCCGCTTGGTGGGGCTGGAAGCCGGAGAAACGGGCGCTGGAATACCTGCTCACGGCGGGTGAGCTCATGGTGGCCCGGCGGGAGCGGTTCCAGCGCGTCTACGACCTGCGCGAGCGGGTGCACACCGGGTGGCACGACGACATGCTGCCGGACCCCCACGAGGCACAGCGTCAGCTCGTGCTGCGGGCGGTGCACGCGCTGGGCGTGACGCAGGTCCGGTGGGTGGCCGACTACTACCGCATGAACCGGCGCACGACGCCTGCCATGGTGCGCGAGCTGGTGGCGGACGGCGAGCTGCTTCCGGCGCACGTGGATGGTTGGGAAGACGACGTCGTCATCCACCCGGCACACCTGGACCGTGCCGATGCGGCTGCGGCAGGGTCACTGGAAGCGACGCGGACCACGCTGCTCTCGCCCTTCGACCCGCTGGTCTGGGACCGTCAGCGGGCGCGTGTGATGTTCGGTTTCGACTACCGACTGGAGTGCTACACACCGGCGGCAAAGCGCCGCTGGGGCTATTTCGTGCTGCCGATCCTGAGCAGGGGTGAGCTGGTTGGCCGGGCGGATATCAAGGCGCACCGTCGCACGGGCGCGTTCGAGGTGAAGGCGCTGTACGTGGAGGAGCACGTCATGCCGTCGGCGGAATTGCTGGCGGACATTGCGGCGGCGCTGCAGGAGGCGGCGGCGTGGCACGGCACGCCCAGGGTCCGGCTGGGGCGCGTGCGGCCCACGGCCCTGCGCCGGGAGCTGGCGCGTCTGGTGCGGCTGAAGACACCGGCGCCGAAATGAAGCTTATTGCGTCCTCGCTCGTATGGTCGGCAGGCGCATGGCCGGAAACGTTGAGAAGAGAGGGAGCAATGAAGCTCAGGTTGCATGGGATGGCCGTCCTCGTCGCAGGGCTGCTGGTACTCGGGCCGGCAATCGCCGCGGCGCAGGCAGGCGGCGGGCCCGAAGGCCGCTGGGATGGCGCCGTCCGGTTGCCCGGCGCGGAGCTGCGCGTGGAAGTCACGCTCACGGCAGTGGACGGCCAGCACCGGGGCACCGTCTCCATCCCCCAGCAGAACGCGCAGGACCTGCCCCTCACGGGGGTGCGGGTGGCCAGCGACTCGGTGATCTTTACCATCGCCGGCGTGCCCGGGGATCCCACGTTCCTGGGCGTGCTGGCGGGAGACAGCATTACCGGCACGTTCCGGCAGGCGGCGCTGAACGCGCCGTTCACCCTGCTGCGTGCCAGCGCCGCGGACGTGACGGCGTCGCTGGCGGCACTGGACACCATCATCGAGAAGGCGCTGGCCGACTTCAACGTTCCCGGCATGGCAGTGGGCGTGGTCCACCGCGGGGAGGTCGTCTACGCGAAGGGCTTTGGTTATCGCGATGTCGCCAGCCGGCTGCCGGTGACGCCGCAGACGCAGTTCGCCATCGGTTCGTCGACGAAGGCGTTCACCACCTTCGCCCTCGGCCAGCTCGCTGACCGCGGCGTGTTCGACTGGGACACGCCCGTCCGGGAGTACCTGCCGCGGCTGCGGCTGTGGGACCCGAACGCGACAACGCTGCTGACGGCCCGCGACATGGTCACCCACCGCACCGGCCTGCCGCGCCATGACCTGGCGTGGTACAACCGGTCAGACCTGACGGGGGCGGACCTGCTGGAACGGCTGCCGTACTTCGAGCCCAACGAGCCGTTCCGCCAGACGTGGCAGTACAACAACATCATGTACGTCATGGCCGGCCACCTGCTGGGGACCCTCGCCGGCACGACGTGGGACGAGGCAGTGCGGCGGCAGGTCTTCCAGCCGCTGGGCATGACGAACAGCAACTTCTCCGTCGTGGACATGCAGCGCGCCCCGGATCATGCACTGCCGTACAGGGAGAGCGGCGACACACTCGTGCGGATGCAGTTCCGCAACATCGACAACGTCGGGCCGGCGGGCTCCATCAACTCGTCGCTGGAGGATATGCTGAAGTGGGCGGCGGTCCACGTGAACATGGGTCGCCACAACGACACGGCCCTCGTCCGGCCGGCCACGCTCCGGGACATGCACACGCCGCACGTGGTCATGGGCGGCCTGCCGGCGGAGGCGGAACTCTCACCCGCCAGCTACGGCCTTGGCTGGATGATCCAGACGTACCGCGGCCGATACAGGGTCCAGCACGGTGGCAACATCGACGGCTTCAGCGCCCTGGTCACCCTGTTCCCGCGGGACCAGCTCGCCATCGTGGCACTGACAAACCGGAACGCCACCGGCCTGCCGGGCACGGTGACGAACCACGTCGCGGATCGGGTGCTGGACCTGCCGCACCGGGACTGGCTCGGTGAGGCGCACACGCAGTACGTGGCGGCGCGGGCAGCGAGCGCAGCGGCGCAGGAGAGGCTGGACGAGGACCGGCGGACGGGCACGCAGCCGGCCTACCCGCTGGCGGAGTACGCCGGCACCTACACACACCCGGGCTACGGAACGCTGTCCGTGCGCCGTGACGGCGGGGGCCTGGTCATGACGTTCAATGGCATCGAGACGCCGCTGGAGCACTGGCACTACGAGGTCTTCAGCGGGCTGGAGAACCCGGCTGACCCCACGTTCCACCGGGCGAAGCTCCAGTTCGAGGGCGACCTGCGCGGGCGGGTGGGCGCAGTGCGCATGAGCATGGAGGGCACGGTGCCGCCCATCCGGTTCGGACGCGAGCCTGATGCCCAGCTCTCCGACCCGGCGTACCTCCAGCGGTTCGCCGGCCGCTACATGCTGGAGGGTGGCGGCAGCCTGCTCATCGCCGTGCAGGGGGATCGCATTACGATGGAGCTGCCGGGCCAGCCACTGTACGCGCTGGTGCCGGACCGGAACAACGAGTTCACGCTGGAAGCGGCGTCCGGGTACGTGCTCCGCTTCGTCATGGACGACGATGGCTCCGTTGCCGAGGCGCGGCTGATCCAGCCCAACGGCGTGTTCGTCGCGCGGCCGGTGCGCTGAAGGCGGGCTGACGGACGGTCCGGACGGCGGCAGGCGGTGCGCGGCCGTGGGCGGTGGGCGACGGGCGACGGGCGGCGTCTGACGGTAGTATCCGCCGGGTGCCGCGGATCGCCCGCCGCGTCAGTGATCTCAGCTTCCGCTTCCGCCAAAGCCCTGCTGCGAGTCGTCATCGCTGATCTGGTCAGGGCCGGGGTCGCCGTCGCCCTGTCGCTCGGGGTCCTGGGCGGCCTCGTAGCCCCGGCGGACGGTGCCCTCGTGCTCGTGGGCGGGGTCCCGGCGGCCGGACGTCTGCGGCGGCTGCTTGCCGCCGGTCTTCGATGATTCGCCGGAAGCCTGGGCACCGCCGCTGGTGCCGCTCATGCGCTGTTCCTTTGCGGACTGGCTGGCGGGCGAGTGGCTGCCCACGTCCCGTGCGTCGCGATCCTTGTTGGCCATTATGTCGTCTCCGTGCTGCGGTGTCGCCGCGCCTTACCGCGGCGCGGGCCTGACCCGAACGGTGCAAGGGCTGCGCCGGAGGCAGTACCGTTGAACACTGAAGTGAAAGGCAGCAGAGCAGTGTCCGGACTCATCCCCCTGCGCGGTCGCGGCGCAGCGTACAACCCGCCCAACCGGTTCGAGCCCGTGGAGTTCGTGCCAGACGGCGACACACTGGACGCAGACCTGGCGGAGGACGAGCTGCCCCTGCCGCGGACGCAGTTCCTGAAGGACACGACGAAGACGATCCTGGCCAGGAATGACAGCCCGGACATCGGCTTCAACGTCAGCATCAACCCGTACCGGGGCTGCGAGCACGGCTGCATCTACTGCTACGCCCGGCCGTTCCACGAGTACCTGGGCATGAGCGCCGGCGTCGACTTCGAGACGAAGATCCTGGTGAAGCAGGACGCGCCGGAGCTGCTGCGCAGGGAGCTGCAGAAGAAGTCGTACGAGCCGGAAGTCATCGCCATCAGCGGTGTGACCGACCCGTACCAGCCGGTGGAACGGCGGCTCCGCATCACGCGCCAGTGCCTGGAGGTGCTGGCCACGTTCCGCAACCCGGCAGGCATCATCACCAAGAACCATCTCGTCACCCGCGACATCGATATCCTGGCGGACATGGCGGCGTGGAACGGGATCGCCGTGAACCTGTCCATCACGACGCTGGACGCAGGGCTCCAGCGGGTGATGGAGCCGCGCACCAGCATTCCCGCGCGGCGGCTCCAGGCGGTGGAGAAGCTGGCGGCGGCGGGCGTGCCCGTGGGCATCATGGTGGCGCCCGTGGTCCCCGGCATCACCGACGAGGAGATAGGCGACATCCTCAAGGCGGCACGGGATGCCGGCGCCCAGTGGGCGGGCTGGGTGATGCTGCGGTTGCCCCACGCCGTCGCACCGCTGTTCGAGGACTGGCTGACGCACCACTACCCGGACCGGAAGGAGAAGGTGCTGAACCGCGTTCGGTCCATGCGCGGCGGCAAGCTGTACGACTCGAAGTGGGGCGAACGCGGCCGCGGCACCGGCGAGTTCGCCGACCAGGTCGGCGGTCTGTTCCGCGCGGCACGGCGGAAGGCTGGCTACGACGACGAGCGCCGGCCCGCCCTCTCCACCGCCGCGTTTCGCCGGCCGCACCCCCACGGCCAGCTCGGCATGTTCGACGAGGGCTGAGGGCGCCTAGAAGTGGGCGTTCAGGATGGGCAGCAGCCGCAGGCCCGGCGGGTTGTTGCCGGCGCGGTTCAGCAGCCCGATCTGCACACCGTTCAGCACTTCCGCAGAATTGTAGATGCCGATGGTCAAACCGACCTGCGCGCCGCGCACGTCGTTCCAGCCGGCGATGCTCACGCCGCGCAGGTTATCCGTGCGCATCAGCCCCACGGCGGCGGTCAGGCCGTCCACGTTCGGGGCGCGCACGCGGTAGCCCGCCGCCGTGATGCCGCGGATGGTCCCGGTGCTCTCCACGGCGCCGAGGGCAGCGCTCACGCCGGTGACCTCCTCGATGCCGATGACGCCGAGCCCTGCCACGTTCAGCCCGCGCATCCTGCCCTGCGAGATCACGGCGAGGCCGGCAACGTTGACGATCTGCATGTCGCCCTCGGCGATTGTCGCGACGCCGGCCACGTTCAGGCCCGACATGTCGCCCTGGGAGATGACCGCAAGGCCGGCTGACTGGATGCCCGTCATCGACCCTTCCGCCACCACGGCGAGGCCGGCCGCCTGGAGCCCGTCCATCCGCCCCTGCGAGACCACGCCCAGCCCCGCGGCGGTGATACCGCTGACGCTGCCCTCGGCCACCACGCCCAGCAGCGCCGCGGCGGCGCCGCGGAGACCGCCCTGCGTGACAATGCCCAGTCCGGCAGCGTGCACGCCGGTCATGTTGCCCTCAGCGACGGTGCCGAGCCCTGCCAGCGAGGCGCCGGCGAGGGAGCCCTGCGCGACGTTGCCCAGGCCCGCCACGGCGATGCCCCGGAT
>DATHVP010000120.1:0-2543 GCA_035461245.1 Longimicrobiales bacterium
CGTTTACGTTTTACGTTTACGATCCCGATCCCGAAAAAAGGAGACCTCCGATGTTCCGCAGAATCAACGACTTCGCAGACGAGTGGCAGGTGGAGCGTTCAAACACCATCAAGGTGCTGCAGGAGCTGACGGACGAGTCGCAGTCGCAGGCCATCGTGCCCCGCGGACGCACACGAGGTATCCTCGCAAGGCACGTCACGCAGACGCTGGGCGAGATGATGGGGCACACGGGGCTGGAGCCGGACGCGCCCGCGCTGGGCACGCCGCCGCCGTCGCGTGCGTCGGAGATCCTGGCGGCGTACCAGGTCGGGTCAGCATCGGTGCTGCAGCAGGTGACGACGCAGTGGTCCGACGACATGCTCGACGACGACATGGCCATGTACGGCACTACGTTCAAGCGCGGCTTCGTGCTGGACATGCTCATCCGCCACGAGGCCCACCACCGCGGTCAGATGACCGTGCTCATGCGCCAGGCGGGGCTGAAGGTTCCCGGCCCGTACGGCCCCGGCCGGGAGGAGTGGCTGGCCATGGGCATGCAGCCGCACCCGTAACTGTGCGGCTCACTGCCGACGCCGCGCGACTGGTGCACGTGGCGGCGCAGGGGCTGCTGCGCGCACCCGAGCGGGCTGCGACGAAGCACGACGTCCTCGAGGCCGTCCGCAGAATGGCCGTGCTCCAGCTCGACACCATCCACGTCGTGGCGCGGAGCCCGTACCTGGTGCTGTTCAGCCGCCTGGGTCAGTACGAGCCGTGCTGGCTGGACGAGTTGTTGGCCGAAGGCGCGCTGTTCGAGTACTGGGCCCACGAGGCGTCACTGCTGCCCATGGAGGACTACGGTCTGCTGCGGCATCGCATGCTCGAGCCCGAGGGCATGGGCTGGAAGTACCGCACCGAGTGGGTTGCGCAGAACCGCCACCACATGGACCGGGTGCTGGACCACGTCCGGCGCAACGGCGCGGTTCGGTCGGCTGACTTCCAGCGGCAGGACGACGCCGCTTCCGCCTGGTGGGGCTGGAAGCCGGAGAAGCGGGCGCTGGAGTACCTGCTGACTGCCGGCGAGCTGATGGTGGCCCGACGGGATCGGTTCCAGCGCGTGTATGACCTGCGCGAGCGTGTGCACGCCACGTGGCACGACGACATGCTTCCCGACCGCCACGAGGCGGAGCGACAGCTCGTGCTCCGGGCCGTCCACGCCCTGGGTGTCACGCAGGTGCGATGGGTGGCCGACTACTACCGGATGGGCCGGCGCGCCACACCGTACATCGTCCGCGAGCTGGTGGACGACGGCGAGCTGCTGCCGGCGGCCGTGGAGGGTTGGGACGACGACGTCGTCGTCCACCCGGCGCATCTCGCCACGGCGGACGCGGCTGCCGCGGGAACCCTCGACGCGACCCCGACGACGCTGCTCTCGCCCTTCGATCCTCTGGTCTGGGACCGCGAACGAGCTCGGGTGATGTTCGGCTTCGACTACCGGCTGGAGTGCTACACACCGGCGGCGAAGCGCCGCTGGGGCTATTTCGTCCTGCCCATCCTGTGTCGCGGCAGGCTGGTAGGGCGGGCGGACATCAAGGCCCATCGGCGGACGGGCGAGTTCGAGGTAAAGTCGCTGTACATCGAGGCGCACGTCATGCCGTCGGCCGAATTGCTGGCGGACATTGCGGCTGCGTTGCAGGAAGCTGCTGACTGGCACGGCACGCCACGAGTCCGCATCCGCCGTGCGGAACCGCGTGCCATCCGCCGGGATCTGGTTGCAGCCTTGAGGCATCGAGACGGCAGAACGGCCCGGCGCCACGAATGACGCCGGGCCCTGGGATCGGTCTGTCACTGGCGAAGGCTGGCCGGGTTAGTCGCGATTGCCGGCGCCGAAACCCTGGTTCGAGTCGTCCTCCCTGACCTGGTCAGGGCCGGGGTCGCCATCACCCTGCCGCTCGGGGTCCTGTGCGGCCTCGTAGCCACGGCGCACGGTGCCCTCATGCTCGTGGGCCGGGTCGCGGCGGCCGGACGTCTGGGGCGGTTGCTTGCCGCCGGAATCTGACGATTCGCCGGACGCCTGGGCGCCGCCGCTCTCGCCGCTCATGCGCTGATCCTTTGCGGACTCGCTGGCTGGCGAGCTGCTGCCGACGTCCCGTGCGTCCCGATTGTCGTTGGCCATTAGTCGTCTCCGTGCTGCGGTGGTGCCGCGCCTGACTCCCGGCGCGGCCTGCCGGCGAACGGTGCAAGGGCTGCGCCCGGAGGCCCGTCAGAAGAACGCTGGAAGTGAAAGGCAGCAGCAATGTCCGGACTCATCCCCCTGCGCGGCCGGGGCGCCGCGTACAACCCGCCCAACCGGTTCGAGCCGGTGGAGTTCGTCCCCGACGGCGACACGCTGGACGCCGACCTGGCGGAGGACGAACTGCCGCTGCCGCGCACGCAGTTCCTGAAGGACACCACGAAGTCAATCCTGGCCCGGAATGACAGCCCGGACATCGGCTTCAACGTCAGCATCAACCCGTACCGGGGCTGCGAGCACGGCTGCATTTACTGCTATGCCCGGCCGTTCCACG
>DATHVP010000121.1:0-8658 GCA_035461245.1 Longimicrobiales bacterium
GGCGCGACGCTCAGGTGGGTTGGTGATCGCAGTCGGAGCAGTGGCCCACCAGCTCCAGCCGGTAACCGGCAACGGCGAAGCCCGCCGGCTGGCCCACGCCGGCGAGGGCGGTGCCGTCCAGACGCCCCGGAACATCCAGCACCGCGCCGCACTCCAGGCAACGGGCATGGGGATGAGGATCCGTGCGCGCATCGTAGCGCGCCGAGCCATCACCGTACGTCAGCTTCACCGCCAGGTCGCAGCCCACCAGCGTTTCCAGCGCCTTGTACACTGTCGCCAGCGAGATGTCCGGGAGCGTGCCGCGCACTGCCGTGAAAACGTCATCCGCAGTCGGATGAGCGCTTGTCCCCAGCAGGTACCGGTAAACGGCGGCGCGCTGCGCCGTGTAGCGCTGGCCGTTCGCCTCCAGTGCCTCACGGAGCATGTGCTCGGCGTCCGCCGCCTGTGGATCTGGTTGGTTCGCCAGCATCGCGTTCTCTTGGCAGAAACTCGCCACGTCCGGGCGATCTGCTTAACCTTACCGGCGCAGGAGTGGCATGTCAATAGTGATTCTTGGTTGCGTATAGAGGCTATCTGGTTGCGGAAATGAAAGTTACGGTAGATGGCAGGCGGCGGGTTGTGGCTGTGGTGGCCGATCTGATGTTCGGGTCGAAGGTGCGTGGCGCGGCAGGGCACGCTGGCGTGGATGTGACGTTCGCACGCAGTGCGGGCGCGCTCAGGGAAGCGGCGTCAGGCGCGGCAGTGATCCTGCTGGACCTGGAGACGCGCTGGCTGGACGCCGACCCGGTCATCCGGGAGTTGAAGGCGGATCCGGCGACGGCGACGGTGCCGGTGGTGGCCTTTGCGCCCCATGTGCGGACGGACGTGCTGGCGGCGGCGCGTGAGGCTGGCGCTGATCGAGTCCTGGCCAGGTCCGCGTTCGTTCGGGAACTTCCGGGTCTGCTTTCGGATTTGACGGACGGTGGGGTGGGGTAGGGTGGATACACGGAGGCCCGGCGTTCGGATTCGCCGGGCCTTCGTCTGTTCTGGTCCGCTGGTGGCTCAGGCCGCGTCGGCCTCTTCCTTCAGCTTGCATTCGATGCAGTAGCGGGCGTGCGGCAGTGCGTCGAGGCGGTCGAAATCAATGAGTTCCCCGCAGCTGTGGCAGAAGCCGAACTTGTCCGGTTCCTTGTACAGCCGGCGGAGGGCTTCCTCCACGCGGTAGAGGTAGCGGCCCTCCTTGCTGGCGAAAAGCATCATCTTCTCGCGCTCCATGGCGTCCGTGCCCAGATCGGCCATGTGGTCGGAATACGAGTAGGAATCCGAATCGTTCTGCTCTGCCGCTTCCTTCGCGAACTCGTCGTACTGTCCCAGCGACCGTAGTGCCCGGTCCCGCTCACGCAGCAGGCGCTGGACGAGGTGCTCGACCTGCTTCTTGGTAAGCTTCTTCGCCATGTAGCTATGCCTCCAGAGTATCACCACGCGCGCCGCACCAGCAGGCGCGCCAGTCCTGTTCGACCGCGCGGGGGAGCGCCAGACTACGGAAATAACCTTTAAGGATAGTGGAAGAAGGCGTGACGCTCAAGCCTGAGTGGCGAGGGGGAACGGGACGTGGCAGGAGCAGGCGAAGGGTTTGCATGCACGTACACTGTTGAAGCCTGGCCGGCGTGCATAACTTGGCCGGGTTACCCGCAGCGGAGGATCAGCACATGGCGCAGAAGGAGCAGGCCCTGGAAGCCCTGCTGAAGGAGGACCGCCGGTTCGAACCGGGGGCATCGTTCCGCGAGCGTGCGAACGCGGCGGACCCGGAGATTTACGACCGTGCGGCGGCGGACCCGGAATCGTTCTGGGCGGAGTGGGCGAGACGGCTGGAGTGGTTCGAGCCGTGGCGGGAGGTGCTGCAGTGGACGCCGCCGCACGCGAAGTGGTTCACGGGCGGCCGGTTGAATGCGTCGTACAACTGCCTGGACCGGCACCTGGGCGGCTGGCGGCGGAACAAGGCCGCGCTCATCTGGGAGGGCGAACCGGGGGATGTCCGCACCTACACGTACTGGGACCTGCACCGGGAGGTCTCGAAGTTCGCCAACGTGCTGAAGTCCCTGGGCGTGGGGAAGGGCGACCGCGTCGCCATCTACCTGCCGATGGTTCCGGAGGCAGCAATTGCCATGCTGGCGTGCGCGCGGATCGGTGCGCCGCACAGCGTGGTGTTCGGCGGCTTCTCGTCGGACAGCCTGCGGGATCGGATCAATGATGCCGAGGCCCGGGTGCTGATCACGGCGGACGGCGGCTACCGTCGCGGGCGGGTAGTAGCCCTGAAGGATGCGGCTGACCGCGCGCTGGCGGAGACGCCGTCCATCGAGCACGTCGTGGTGGTTCGCCGGGGCGCCGGATTGAGCGCGCCCACGCACATGAAGGATGGCCGGGACCACTGGTACGACGACCTGATGGCCAGCGCCGAAACGCATTGTGCCGCCGAGTCGCTGGATTCGGAGGACCTGCTCTTCATCCTCTACACGTCGGGCACCACCGGCAAGCCAAAGGGCGTGGTCCATACAACCGGCGGCTACATGACGCACGTCACGGCCACCACCAACCTCGTCTTCGACCTGAAGGAGGATGACGTATACTTCTGCACGGCGGACGTGGGCTGGGTCACCGGCCACAGCTATGTGGTATACGGTCCGCTGGCCAATGGTGCGACCACCATCATGTACGAGGGCGCGCCGGACTGGCCGGACCGGGGTCGATTCTGGGAGCTGATCCAGAAGTACGGCGTGACCATCCTCTACACGGCACCGACGGCCATCCGCGCCTTCATGCGGTGGGGCACCGACTGGCCCGCGAAATATGACATGGGCACGCTGCGGCTGCTGGGTACGGTGGGCGAACCCATCAATCCGGAGGCGTGGATGTGGTACCACGAGCACATCGGCGGCGGCCGCTGTCCCATCGTGGACACATGGTGGCAGACGGAGACGGGCGGCATCATGATCTCGCCGCTGCCAGGCCTCACGGAGACGAAGCCGGGCAGTGCTACGGTGCCGTTCCCCGGCATAACCGCGGACGTCCTCACGGCGGAAGGCGACGTGGCGGGCGCCGGTTATCTGGCCATCAAGCGGCCGTGGCCGGGCATGCTGCGCACCATCTGGGGCGACGACGAGAGGTTCCGGCAGAATTACTGGTCGCGCTGGGACGGCATCTATTTCCCCGGCGACGGCGCCAAACGGGATGACGACGGGTACTACTGGATCCTGGGCCGCGTGGACGATGTACTGAACGTGGCGGGCCATCGCATCGGCACCATGGAAGTGGAGAGCGCGCTGGTGGACCACCGCTCGGTGGCGGAGGCGGCAGTGGTTGGTCGGGCCGATGAACTCAAGGGTCAGGCCATTGCGGCCTTCGTCACGCTGAAGGAAGGCATCCAGCCCAGTGAGCAGCTGAAGCAGGACCTGCGCGCCCACGTGGCCGACAAGATCGGCGCCATCGCCCGGCCGGACGACATCCTGTTCGCCGCCGATTTGCCGAAGACACGGTCCGGCAAGATCATGCGCCGGCTGCTGAGGGACATTGCCGAAGGGCGCGCACTGGGAGACACGACGACGCTGGCGGACCCCGCCGTCGTCGCGAAGCTGAAGTCGGAATACGAGGAGAAAGAGGGCTAGTGTCCACGGAGCCGCGCTACATCGGTGAGGAACTGCCGCTGCGGGCTGCCGCGGTGGAAGAGGCGCCCGTGGACCAGCTGGCGGGCCTGGTCGGCGCGGTGGAGACGGTGTTTCACGGCAAGCGCGACGTGGTGCGCTTCGCCCTGGCGGCCCTGCTGGCCCGTGGACATATCCTGTTCGAAGACATACCCGGCGTGGGCAAGACAACGCTGGCCCGTGCGCTGGCCGGCGCCCTGGGCCTGAACTTCCGCCGGGTCCAGTTCACCAGCGACCTGCTGCCCGCCGACATCCTGGGCGTTTCGCTGTTCAACCCGCAGACGTCGCGGTTCGAGACCCGGCCCGGCCCCATCTTCACGAACATCGTGGTGGCGGACGAGATCAACCGGGCGCCACCGCGCACGCAGAGCGGGCTGCTGGAGGCTATGCAGGAAGGGCGGGTCACCATTGACGACGAGACGCACGCGCTGCCGCGGCCGTTCCTGGTCATGGCTACGCAGAACCCGCTGGAGCACCACGGCACCTATCCGCTGCCGGAGAGCCAGCTCGACCGTTTCCTCATGCGCCTGACCATCGGGTACCCCGGGGAGGACGCGGAGCGCAGGATCCTGCTGGAGTCGGTGAGCCAGGCCGACCGGGTCGAGGAGCTGGAGCCCGTGCTGAACCCGGCAGCGGTCGTGGCGCTCCAGCAGCGCGTGGACGAGGTGCGTGCGGACGAGTCGTTGGTGCAGTACCTCATGCAGGTCGTGTCGGCGACCCGTGCCCACGAGGCCCTGCGCATGGGGGCCAGCCCCCGGGCGGCCATCGGGCTGTTCCGGGCGGCACGGGCTCACGCGCTGGTGGACGGGCGGGCCTTCCTGGTCCCCGACGACGTCGCCCGCATGGCGCCGGTATGCCTCGCACATCGCGTGATCCCGCATGGCGCGTCCGCTGCCTCAGCCGATGCCCACGACCAGGCCGCGGCAATCATTGACGAGATCCTGCGGGCCACCGAAGTGCCCGTCTGATCATGAAGGTGGTGCCGGCCGCAGCGGACCAGGGCGCAGCGCGCCGATTGCGCCGGTTCCTGCGGCCGCCCCGGCGCCTGCGCGTGCGCAAGGCCGGATGGGTCATGCTGGTGGGCACCCTGCTTCTGGGCCTCGCCGCGCTCAACACCGGAAACAACCTGCTCTATCTCCTGCTGGGCGCCCTCCTGGGCACCATCGCCCTGAGTGGCTGGCTGTCCGAACAGGCGATCCGCGACGTACACGTGACGCGTGCACCGCCACGGTCCGCCACCGTTGGGGGGACGGCCCGGATGGACTACACCGTGGAGAACCGTGGCCGCAGGGGCAGCCACGGGCTGGTGATACGCGAGCGATGGCCCCGGCACCTGGCGTCGGCAGGTCCGGCAGGCCGCCGCTACGGTGTCGGATCGGCGCTGGAAACGGGCGCGAGGGTTGATGGCGTGGCCGCTGACGGCATGGCCGGGATGGCGACGCCTGGCATCGACGCCGCACCGGTATTCCTGCTGGAGCTTGCGCCGGGCGACCGGGTCAACGTGCGGGCGACGGTTACAGCCAGCCGTCGCGGCCTGCACCGCCTGGCCGGTGTCACCATCTCGACCGGGTTCCCGTTCGGCCTGTTCGAGAAGGAGCGCGACATGGATCTGCCCGGCTCCATCCTGGTCTGGCCGCGCACGGACCGGCCGGTGCCCGCCCTCCGCGCCAGCGGCGACCGGGGCCGCAACCGGCGGGAGGGGATGCGGGCGGCCGCGGGCGCGGCACGGGGGGAGTTCCGGGCGCTGCGGGAGTACCGGCCGGGGGACGATCCCCGGGACATCCACTGGCGGAGCACGGCGCGCACGGGCGAGCCCGTGCTCCGCCAGTACGATCGTGACGTGGCGGACGAGTTCTGGGTCGTCCTGGATACGGTGGCGGCGGATCATGCGTCGGGCGAGGCGGCGGTGGAAGCGGCGGCCTCGCTGCTGGCATCGGCGGCGGCGCGGGGCGAGACCGTGGCACTGGTCGCGGGCGACGTCGTGGTGCCCGCGATTCCGGGCGGCGGCCTCGATGCGGCGCTGGATGTCCTCGCCACCGTGTCCATCGCCCCCGTTGGCACGGTGCCCGAGCCGCCGGTGACGCGCTCCGCGTGCGTGCTGGTCACTGCCAGGGGCGGCAGCGACGGGTGGGGAGACATCTGGCTGGTCGCCCCGGAGAATGGCGGGGAGGCGCCGTGAACGGGGGATTGAGGGAGCTGCACCATCGGCTGAGCGCACTGCTTGGCCTCATCGCCCTCGCCGTCTTCATCAGCGGCGCCGGCCTGGACGCGCCGACCGTGATCCCTGCAGCTGTCGCCCTTCTCGCCGCGCTGCTCGTGCGACCGGGCGAGGCATGGCTGCAGCGCGCAGAGCCGTTCTGGCGCATCGCCGCACTCGTTTTCGCCGCCCGGGCCCTGTACCTGGTGCTGAACCGGGTCGGGGATCCCGTGCTGCCGATGGTGGACATGCTGCTCCTGCTGCTGTGCGCCGAGGCCTGGCGCCGGCGTGACGGCAGCGGGGACGCCAGGCACTTTGCCCTGACCTTCGCCCTGCTGGTTGCTTCGGCGGCGTACCGCCCCGGCCCGGCGTTTGGTGTGCTCTTCATCGCCTATGTGCTGTGTGCCATCGTGCTCCTCGCCGTGGGCCACCTGTTCCGGGAGTCGCTGGAGCATGGCGTGGCAGCGCCGGCCCCGTCACGTACGCTGCTGGCACGGATGACGGTGGCGGCGGCGGCGGTGCTCATCGTGAGTGCAGGTGTTTTCGTCTTCTTCCCGCGGGCGTCCCAGGGGTGGGCAGCGCGGGTGACGCCGCCCGTGGCCGGCACCATCATGGGGTTCAGCGATCGGGTAAGCCTGGGCCAGCACGGCACGCGCATCGCGCCGAACCCCGAGGTCGTCATGCGAGTCGAGTTCCCCGACGGCCCGCCGGCTGATGTCCGGGGTCTGCACTGGCGGGGGCTGTCGTACAACGCATTTGACGGCGTGGCGTGGAGCCGGTCCCGCCAGCTGCCGTTCCGACGCGTGGACGAGGCGCAGGTGTGGGGCGGACCGGTCGTGGAGCAGGTGGTCCACGCCCGGCGGCTCACCGGCTCCAGCGTTCTTTTCGGCCTGCACCCCGTAATGGACGTCACACCGCTCTCACCTATCCGGCCGGTCCGGGTCCGCAACGGTGACATCCTGTATCGCGGCGATGCGGACCCGTCCTATCGGGTGCGCTCGCGGGCACAGCCACCGCCAGCGGCGGAGTTGCGGCAGGTGGTGAACACGCATACGCCGGAGTCGCAGGTCTACCTGCAGCTGCCTGCCATGACGCCACGCATGATGCGGCTGGCGGATTCGCTGCGCGTATCAGCGCCGACCATGTATGACCACGTCATAGCCGTGGAGCGCTACCTGCGCACGCAGTTCGGCTACACGCTGGACCTGCCCGCCACCCGCAGGGAGACATCACTGGACCACTTCCTCTTCGTGCGCAGGGAGGGCCACTGCGAGTATTTCTCGACAGCCATGGCCGTGCTGCTGCGCGCCGGCGGGATCGCGACCCGCAACGTCAACGGGTTCCTGGGCGGCGAGTGGAACGAGTTCGGTCGCTTCCTCAGCGTGACGCAGAACAATGCGCATTCCTGGGTGGAGGTCTGGTTCCCCGGCCATGGCTGGGTGCCGTTCGACCCCACGCCACCGGCGGCGGCTGCTGCCGCCATTGCCAGTGCCGGTGCCGGCGGCACCGGTCCCCTGCGCATGCTCCTGGACGGCCTCAACTACCGGTGGGGTCGCTGGGTGCTGGACTACGACGTCCGGACTCAGTCCTCCATGCTCGACCGGTTCGCCGGGCGGAGCCCGGCCGGGCCGGCGCCCGACGGTGCGCCGGGCTCAGCCGGCCGTGTCCTCGTGTGGGTCGGCTCGGCCCTTGGGATCCTGCTGGTGCTGGTGCTGATCCGCCGCGGGGCGCTGCTGCTGCCCGGGCACGGGGCCAGCGCCGCGAGCCGGTCCTATGCGGCCGTGCGCAAGGCGTGGGCGCGCGCGGGTTACGGTGACGGCACCAGCCAGACGCCGCTGGCCCTGGCCGAAGCCGTGGCCGGCGCACCAGGTGGCCATGACGTTCGGCGTGTCGTCGAACTGTACGTTGCAGCACGGTTCGGCGGCGTGGCGCTGACCCCGGCAGAGCAGGAGGAACTGCGGCAGGCGGCGAGCCGGGCGCGGGCGGCCGCCCGCCGCCTCGCCCGGACCGTCCGGCCGGACTGATGTCGGCGGCTGCCTATGCGTCGGCCAGCGGGTCCGAGGAGGACGGGAATGCCGGACGGTCGGCCGGCGGCGGCTTGCGCAGCTTCGGCTGGGCCGGGATACCGAGGGCAACGTCGCCGGCGGCGATGTCCTTCGTCGCCACGGCCATGGCGCCAAGCATGGAATCGGCCTCCATGTGCACGCCCGCCAGCACGGTGGCGTGGTAGGTGAGCCGGACGCCATCGCCGATGACGACAGCGGGACAGTCCACGTCCCGGCCGTCATGCAGCGCGTGGGAGTGGCTGTAGATGTTGGCGAAGTCCGCGATGGAGCAGCGGTGGCCGAGGCGGATGCCGCCGCGATCGTCCAGGAGCACGTGGCGGTGAACGACGACGTCGTCGCCCACGTCCAGGTTATAGCCGAAGGAGAGCTTCACGAAGTGGAACGCCTTGAAGTTCCGGCCGCAGCGGCGGAATATGTGCCGTGCGAGGATGCGGCGGAACCGGACGCCGAGATGTACGTTCTCGCCGACGGCGCTCTTGTCGAACATCTCCCACAGCCAGATGAGCGGCTTGACCCGCGCATACCGCTCCAGGTCGATTTCGTGGTAGTACTCGGGCTCCAGCGTCACGTTGCGCGGGTCCATCTGCAGCAGCGCAACGCGGCTCGATTCCGGCAGGCGGTTGACGTCCACGCCGGCCAGCTGGGGGTAATAGAGGTCGGTCAGGATCCGCCGGCACAGATCATTGCGGTCACACGCCGGGTCGTCCAGTTCGGCGGC
>DATHVP010000122.1:0-14618 GCA_035461245.1 Longimicrobiales bacterium
GACGAGCAGACGCTGGCCCGGCTGGACGACTACAAGGCGTTGATGGCGCAGCTGGCGGATCCGCGGCGGACCACGCCGGAGGAGGCCGCGCGCATCATCCCGCAGGCGAAGCCCATCTACTGGGCGACGGGCGCCATCCACTCGCCGGAGACGGGCTCGCCGGAGATGCTCATGGAGCTGGTCTACCGCATGGCGGTGGACGAGTCCGAGCACATCCGGGCCATCCGCGACAACGTGATCTTCCTGGTCACGCCGGTCATCGAGGTGGATGGCCGGTCGAAGGTCGTGGACATCCACATGGCGCCGCGGCGTGATCCTGACGGGGACTACCCGCGCTCGCCGCTGTACTGGGGCAAGTACGTGGCCCACGACAACAACCGGGACGGCATGTCGCTGTCGCTGAACCTGTCGAACCACGTCATGCGGACGTACCTGGATTACAACCCGACGGTGTTCCATGACCTGCACGAGTCGGCGTCGTACCTGTACACGTCTACGGGCCGGGGCCCGTACAACGCCTGGATCGACCCGGTCCTCATCAGCGAGTGGAACCGGCTGGCGTTCCGGGAGGTGCAGGACATGACGGCGCTGGGCGTGCCGGGCGTCTACACGTTTGACTTCTACGATGGCTGGGCCCCGAACTACATGTTCTGGATTGCGAACATGCGCAACTCCATCGGCCGTTTCTACGAGACGCAGGGCGCGCGCAACGCCTCGAACTACATCCTGAACACGAACGTGGACCGGCAGTGGCACCGGCCGAACACGCCGCTGCGGCAGGTGGTCTGGTCCATCCGCAACAACGTGAACCTGCAGCAGAGCGCGCTGCTCATCGCGCTGAAGGAAGTAGCTGACAACCGCAACGAGTACCTTCAGAACTTCTACCTGAAGAGCCAGCGCAGCATCGCCAAGGCGCAGGCGGAGGGCCCGGCGGCGTACGTCTTCCCCGCCAGCGATCCACGCCACGGCCAGCAGGCGGCGCTGCTGGAACTGATGCAGCGGCACGGCGTGGAGGTACACCGCACCACCTCCGCGGCCACGGTGGGCGAGGAGTCCATCCCGGCGGGCAGCTACGTCATCCGCATGGACCAGCCGTTCTCCCGGGCAGCGGACATGATGCTGGACCGGCAGTACTACAACCCGAACGACCCGCGACCGTATGACGACACGGGCTGGACGTTCGGGCCGCTGTACGGCGCCGTCACCGTGCGCATCGAGGACCCGGCCGTGCTGGCCGTCCCCATGCAGCACGTGGCGGAGCGGATCCAGCCCGCCGGCAGTGTCGTGAACGCCCAGGGCGCCCGCGCGTTCCTCGTCAACTACAACGCTGACAACAACCTGGCCTCGTTCCGGTTCCGTCACCGGAACCTGAGGATCCAGGCAGCCCAGCAGGGATTCGACGCCGCCGGCCGCAGCTTCGGTGCGGGCAGCTTCATCATCCCGACGCAGGGCAACCCAGGCAACCTGGCACGGCTGCTGGAGGAGGCGGCACGGGAGTACGGCTTCACGGCGGTCGGCGTGGACGCCGTGCCGTCGGTGCCGACGCACGCCGTCGCCGCACCCCGCGTCGCCGTGATGCACACCTGGCAGACCACGCAGCAGGAAGGCTGGCTCCGCCTGGGCCTCGACCAGCATGGAATCCCGTACGACTACATCTCGGTGCATGACGTCAGGGACAATGCCCGCCTGCGCGATCGCTACGACGTCATCCTCATGGGGCCGTCAGTGAACGACGCACTGTCCATCGTCGCCGGCGTGCAGGGCAATGATCCGCTGCCGTGGCGGCGGACCCCCATCACGCCGAACCTGGGCAGCGAAAGCTCGACGGACGACATGCGCGGCGGCCTGGAATTGCAGGGCGTGCTGAACCTTCAGCGCTTCGTGGAGGCCGGTGGCACGTTCGTCACGCTGACCACCAGCAGCACACTGCCCATCCACTTCGGCCTCGGCGGCAACATCCGCATCGCCGACACGCCGAACCTGTGGGCGCCGGGCGGTGTGTTCCGCGTCACGCGCACTGACAGGACCAGCCCGCTGGCCTACGGCTATGGCGACGAACTCGGCGTCTACTTCGGCCAGAACCGTGGCCCCGTCTTCACTGACGGCCAACGCAGTCCCATTGTCATGGCTGCCCAGCGGCAGCAGCCCGACGGCAGCACCACGGATCGCCTGTCCGGCCGCGGCGGCGTCGGCGAGCCAGACATCGTCCAGGGCCGGCCCCGCGACTGGGGCGAAGAGAGCGTCGCCCAGTTCCGCCGGGAACAGGAAGCGGGCGCCCAGGCCGGGACAGGCGGCGGTTTCGGTCAACAGCAGGCGGGCCGCTCCCGGGTCATCTTCCGGTTCGCGCCGGACCCGCAGCAGCTCCTGATCAGCGGCGGCCTGACCAACGGCGGCGAGCTGGCGAACATGCCGGGGCTGGTGGACGTGCCCGTGGGCCAGGGCAACGTCGTCATGTTCTCGTTCAACCCGTTCTGGCGCAGCGAAACGCTGGGCAGTTACGCCCTGGTCTTCAATGCGCTGCTGCACCACGGCAACCTGAACGTGGGCTCCACGCGGGCGGTGGCGGACCAGCAGTAACCTGAGCCCGTCAGCAGGCAGGACCAGGGGGCACCGTGCCGTGGTGGCGCGTTGCCCCCTGTGCGCGTTGCCCCCTGTGCGCGGCGCCCCCTGTGCGCGGCGCCCGCTGTGCGCGGTGTCGCCCTGTGCGCGGTGTCCCCCTGTGCGCGGTGTCCCCCTGTGCGCGGTGCCCCCTGTGCGCGGTGTCCCTGTCGCGTTGCCCCCCTGTGCGCGGTACTCGCAAACCCATGGTCTGGCGTCTTGGGGCATTCAGGGTCGTCTCGCAAACCTCATTGGAGGAGTTCTTCGCCCATCTGCCGGGGCAACCCATCTACGTCGTGTGCGACCGGCAGTCCGGGATGCTGCACGCGCTGGGGAACGTCGGCCTGGGACGAGGGTCTACCCGTGCACGCAGCACCTACCCATGAACGTCGAGGAGATCATCCGGATTGGGAAGCTGAGAGGGCAGTCGGTCGCCTCGCTCGTCCACCAGAAGACGTTCGTTCGCCGGAGTGACTATGATGCTCTCGTAGCCGATGTGGTCCGCTTGCATAAGACCAAGTGGCGTGGGAGATGCTCTCGAAGGACCAGAAGGAGGGGGCAAACCGCCTGGACGGGTGGCTCACGGCCAAACCGGCCGGCGATCGAGAAGTCGATCAGCGAACCGCACGCTCCGCTGACGATCGGCGGGTTGGAGAACCCACTCTACGTCATCAAGAACGCATTGAAGTACCGGCGCAAGGTGCTTCGGAACCTGAAGCGGCTGGATCACCTGTTGATTCTGCTTCAGCTTCGGCAGAACGGTAAGATCGACGAGCGGGCATGGGCGCAAGTGATCCGGCGGCGACACGACCATACGAAGGGCACCCGCCCCAGCGCCGGCTCGTCGACGACCCGTTATTGCGTCCGCGGTAAGACCCACCGGTACTACTGCCGGCCGCCACTATCGCAGGAACTGCTTCATCGCTTCCCGGTAGCCGCGGAAGGCTGCGCGCCCCTCTGCCGTCAACCTGCACAAGGTCAACGGTACCTTTCCCCGGTACGTTTTCTCCAAGTTGACGTAGCCCGCCTCTTCGAGCTTGCTGAGGTGGCTCGAGAGATTCCCCTTCGTCAACTCCGTCGAGCGTTGCAGAAACAGGAAGTCTGTCTCTTTGACCGGGAACAGTGTTGCGACGATCATGAGTCGCGCTGGCTCATGGATCAGCCGATCAAACTGGGGCAACTCGGGGGCCTGCTGGCTCATGGCGTTCCGCTATCGTACGCCGACCTGAAGCGCCACAGGGTGATCCCCCCGGTAGTGAGATTGATTGCGCCCCAACCCATACAAAAAAACGCGGATGCCGACACGACATCAGTGCCTGCGAGGGAGGCGACGATTCCGGTGACGCCGGTCATCACTCCGCTCACCCGGAACCGCCGTATCCCGAAGCGCTCCGCGTCCCACCATGTCGCTGCGCCAGCCAGGATGCCGTACACAGCGGGAGCCCAGCGTCCCCACTCAGCCGCAGTTCTCAAGTCAGGCATGCGGCCCGTGAGTAGAAGCACTGCAATCACCACAGGCGCAGCCGCCATAGGCAGCAGGATAAGCCACATCAGCTTTTTTCGGGTCGCGCTGAGGGGCTCACCCCGCTCCGCGCTGGCATAACCAATCCGAGGGTAGGTAACACGTTGCCGTATCCGCTCCTTCACACGATCGCGTGTCACGCTGATAGCAAGCGCCAAGAATATGGCCACGGTGAACCACCAGTAGTCGATCTGCTGGCGTAACGAGAGCGCCATGATGTAGAGCGCGATTCCCATCACTGCCATATCCACCCCGCTCTCCAGTTCGTCGAGTCCATCCTCGTGTTGGTGGCGAACGTAGGAGCGACCCACTTTCGTCAGCAGATCATGATCTTGGTGGGTCATAGCTCCCCTGGTGTCGATGTGGTCTGGCTCGCAAACCGGTTTGTACAAAGTGCGAACATAGGCCATTCCACGTCAAGATCGCGATACCAAGCCGTCCATCGGTGGAAGTGCTGGATTGAACGCCCAGTGGCAGCGGCTGACTGAGGGGGTCGCGATTGCGAAAACTGGCGGATATGGAAGAAAAACCAGGGATTTGGTGGGGGCATGTACACTCAAGTCCAGACCCCCCTTGTTTGCGCGGCGGACTGCGCCACGACGGTGGCCCGCCCAGTGCTGCTCCTGCCACCGCCCTCAACCCGTCTACGACGCCATTTGCCGTTAAGTGACCTCTCGCCGGATGGCCGGGCCTCGAGTGGTCAGTTGACGGCGCCTGCCGCTATGGCGCGCCCCCACCCCGCCTGCCGCCGTCCCGCCCGGGGCCGACCTGCGCCCCCCGCCCTATCTGCACCGCCCTATCTGCACCGCCCTATCTGCACCGCCCTATCTGCACCGCCCTTTCCGCACCGCCGCCATCCCGCCGCCATCCCCGCCAGCCAGCCACCTACGGCGAGCCGTCCTCCAACGCGCCACCTGCGCCATCCCGGCTCCACGTCTCATAGGGAACGCAGTTGTCGCAGTGGCCGCAGCGGTGATCCGCGTCGGATTCCTCGCCGAAGTAGCCGAGGAGCTGGTGGGTCCGGCACCGGGCCGTCCGGCAGTAGCGCACCATGGCCTTCAGCTTCGCGCGGTCCGCCTCCCGTCGCGATTCGTAGTCCATCAGCTGGTCGTGGAGCGGGACCGTGGTGACGTCATCAATGAGGCGTTCCCAGCCGCCGCCGCGGTACTCGCGCACCGCACCGAACCGCTTCATGAGGGTGAGCACGATGCGGGACTTGCGGCGGGCCACGCCGGCGCGCTCAGCGATATCGTTGATCTGCATGCGCTGGCCGTCAGCAATATGATTCACGACCTTCGCCACGTTCAGCGCCTCGCCGTCGTCGGGATAGCGGCCGCCGAGGAAGTAGCCCTGGATGGCGCGGTCCTCCTCGCGAAACAGAATCACGCAGCGGGCGGGCCCACCGTCGCGCCCGGCGCGGCCGGCCTCCTGGTAGTAAGCCTCGGGTGAGCCCGGGAAGTGGTAGTGGATGATGAACCGGATGTCGGCCTTGTCTATGCCCAGACCGAAGGCGTTGGTGGCGATAACGGCCTTGACGCCGCCACCCATGAACTTCTCCTGCGCGTCATGCCGCTCCTTCGCGGGCAGCTTGCCGTGATACAGTGCCACGGCGAACTCCTGCGCCAGCATCTCGTAAAGCCGCTTCCCTTCCTTGACTGTCGCGACATAGACGATGCCGGTCCCGTCCATCTCCCTCAGGAGCTGGTGCAGGGCCGCGTCCTTGGCCTCCTCGTTGACCGTGCGCTGTACCTCGAGGAACAGGTTCGGCCGGATCAGTTCGCCAACGCGACGAAACGGCTCGCGCATGCGCAGCTGGCGCGCGATGTCGGCCTGGACCTCGGGCCCGGCGGTGGCCGTGAGCGCCATGACCGGCGGTCGACCCAGTCGGTCCACCACGGAGCCAAGCATCATGTAGTCGGGCCGGAAATCGTGACCCCACTGGCTGATGCAGTGCGCCTCGTCCACGACGAAGAGGGCCACCTGCCGCGTGAGCAGTGTCTCGAAGAAGTCACGGTCCCGGAACCGCTCCGGCGTGACGTACAGGATGTCGCCGCCACCATTGGCCAGAGTTTCGGCTGCCTCGGTCTGCTGCCGGGCCGTCAGCCCTGAGTTGATGGTGACGCAGTCCACGCCCAGTGCGGTGAGCTTGTCCGTCTGGTCCTTCATCAGCGCGATGAGCGGCGACACCACGACGGTCAGCCCGTCCAGCAGCAGGGCCGGCAACTGGTATACCAGTGACTTCCCGGACCCCGTGGGCATGACGGCCATCGTGTCGCGGCCGTCCAGCACCGCCTGAATGATCTCTGCCTGGCCGGGACGGAACGCCGTCAGACCGAACCGGTCCTGCAGCGTCTTCGTGAGGCTGGCTCCTGAATCCACCTTCATGCCCGCCAGCAGAGCAAGGCGCGGACCAGATTGCTTCAGCGCACCGGCGGATCAGCCACAGCCGACGAGGGCCAGCACATTGCCCACCGGCCGCTCGCCGTCATCGTCGGACGGGCGATTGACCAGCCGGCCCTGTACGGCGAGGGCGGTGGACCCACCCCCGTCCAGGTTGAGGGCCTCGTCCGCGCCCAGGCGGCGCATGAACGCCACCAGTTCCGGCAGGGTGAGGCCGTCGCTGTGCTCCTGCCGTCCGTCCGCCACCACCATGAAGAACCTGCTGCCGTCGGCGGTCCAGCCGATGGCGGTGCGCGGGTGCCGGGCCTCGCCGAACGCGCGCCGCACCGACTGCAGTCCCAGCACGTCCCGGCCGCCCAGCAGCAGTGCCGGGAACCCACCCGTCGCCTCGTGCGCCGGGAGCAACCGTCCGGTGCCATCGTCGACTACGACACGAGCCCGCCAGGACACCGTGTCGCCAGCGGCCCGGCGTTCGGCCCAGCCGACAGCTCCACCCCGGACCATGAGCGCGACGGCGCCCGGCTCCACGTGCACTGACGGCGCTGAACGCATCACCGTTTCCACCACCGCGGTCCCGAACGACTCGTCGCCGCGCACCCAACGCAGCCGGACGAGCCACGCGGCGGTGTCGGCAGGGAGCGTGTCCGACCGGGCCGTGTGCAGCGCCACGCCGTCCGTGGTGCCCTGGTACGCCGTGAACGTCGTCGCTTCCCGGTTTACCTGGGTGAGCGGCACCGAATCGGCCCCCGCGTGCACGTGGCCCTCGAGGCGGGCCCGACCGTAGCCCCACCGCCCCTGTTCGCCCACGCCGAAGACCGGCCACTCCGTCGGGCCGGCGAGGACGACACCGTTGCTCACGTGGGCGCCCACGGGCGTGCCGCCCGGCGCCCGGAAGAAATCGGCGTTGATCGCGGCGATGGTCCCAGCGGCGAGGCTGGTGGTCGTTGCCAGCGATGACAGCCGCCCTTCCGCCTTCAGCACCGCCAGCTGCGGCCGGCACACTGCTGTCTCCACCTCGATCACCTGCATCTCCCAAGGGCCTTCCGGGTCCCGGAACACGAGGCGCTGCACGCCCGGCACGATGCCCGCGATCTCCGGCTGGACACCGTAGCCGACTGCCGGCACCGGCGCGCTCGTGGAGTCCGGTATTCTGCCGGTCACGCAGCCGGCCAGGGCCAGCGAGCACAGCAGCAGGTTCCTCATGTGTTTCATGGCACGGCCCCGAGTTTGCTACGACGAGGCGCCGCAGGGCAGCTGGCCCTGCACGGCACAGTGAACGACGAGATGAGCACCGGGACCCGGGCAGACACGCTGATCGATACCATACTCCGCGGCTATCGCAATGACGCCCACGTGCGGTTGCGCCTGCCCGGCGGTGGCGCCATCAACATTGACCGCAAGCTGCCGTACCTGCTCGTGCACCGCCAGCCCCCGAACCGCGCCGATGACGGCACCGCCCAGCTCGTGCTGGGCGAGGCGTCCTATCTCATCACCGGCGGCATGCCTGATGATGAAGTGTCGGCGCTGGTCCGGGCCCTGGCCGAGGCGGGCACCGCCGAGTTCGGCTCGTTCCTCGTACTGGACATCTGGTCGGGCGACGACGGCAGCCGGACCTTCGTCGTGCACTCGCCGGACCGGCCGGGTGCGGAGACGGTGAGCGCCCTGCGGGACGGGCTGGAGGGCCTGGCCTCGGTGCCCGGCGGGACCGGCGTGCTCGTGCAGCCCGGCGAGGACCGGCAGGCGCCGGACATGGCACCGCTCATCCCTGCCCACGAATGCTGGGAGATCGGCTGCCTGCTCATCGGGCTGGAGGTCCCGCCCGTGTACCGGGACGCCGAGGGCACCCTGTACCCCGTCTTCCTGCGTCGGCTGCGCAGCCTGCTCTCGCCGGTGCTGCGACGGAGCGTCTTCGAGTTCGCCCGCGTGCACACCACTGCCGATGTCGCCAGCTATCACGCACTGGGGCCCGCACGGTTCGGCGACGAGCTGCATGACATTGACAGCGAGCTCGCCGACATCGAGGCGTCCTTCGAGCTGCTGCTCCTCGTTTCGCCCCACAACTCGGCCCAGGCGTGGCACGCGTTCCGGGAGGACGGCTGCGAGCGGGAACCCCAGTTCCAGTACCGGCTGCTGCCCATCGACCCCGACCTGCTGAAGCGCCGGCTCTACAACCTGCCGCTGGAACGGGTGGCGGACCCGGCCATGGCGTTCATCCTGGCGGACAAGCGCGACGAACTGGATCGGCAGATCACCATGCTGGCTGAGCGGAACACCACCGCTTTCCGCTTCTCCAGCATGCGCCTGTACCAGCCCGTGGACGATGTGCTGCTGGACGTGGCACGCCAGGTCCTGGAGCAGGTTGAACCGGACCGGGCGGGAGGCAGTGACGCCCGGGTTGATGCGGAGGAGTTCGCGACGCTGGCCCGGGCGGAGATCGAGCAGTACCGCGGTGCCCTGCCGGGACTCACCGCCACCGTCACGGTCCGACCGGACCTGGTGGGCCTCATGGTGTCGAAGGGCCAGCTGCTGGTGGGCGACACCCTTTCACTTCGGCCCGAGCGGGTGGAGGCGCTGCTACAGCATGAGGTGGGCACCCACGTGCTCACGTTCTACAACGGCAGTGTCCAGCCCCTGCGGCAGCTGGCCACCGGCCTCGCCGGGTACGATGAACTGCAGGAAGGCCTGGCCGTGTTCTCCGAGTACCTCGCCGACGCCCTGGATGCCGCACGCCTGCGCCTCCTGGCCGCCCGCGTCATCGCCGCGCACAGCGTCGAGGATGGCGCCACCTTCATCGAGTCGTTCCGGCTGCTGGCCCACGAGTGGGGCTTTACCGACCGCACGGCGTTCGACGTGAGCGAGCGCGTGCATGCCAGCGGCGGCTTCACACGGGACCTCATCTACCTGCGCGGCCTGATCCGGCTGCTGGAGTACCTGCGTTCCGACGGCGCCCTGGAGCCGCTGTACGTTGGCAAGATCGCGGCCCGTCACGTTGACGTCATGGGCGAGCTGCAGGCCCGCGGGTTCCTCAGGGAGCCGCCGCTGATACCGAGCATCTTCAACCGGCCGGAAACGCCCCAGCGCATTGACGCGGTGCGGCGCGGCCTGAACCTCGTGGACATGGTAAGCCGACCTCAATGAGAATAACCTTCCTTGTGAACGACGTTGCCACGGAGGTTCCGCCGGCCACGTCCACGATCCTGGCACGCGCCGCAGTCCGCGCCGGGCACACGGTGCATGTCATGGGCCTGGACCAGCTCACCTACCTGCCAGATGGCCGGATCGCCGGCACCGCCGTGATCCCGCCCTCGAACTCGCGCTCGAAGGAGACGTTCCTGGCCGCGCTGCAGGAGAAGGATGCGCCCCGGGAACGGATCACGTCCGATGACATGGACGTGCTGTGGCTGCGCTACAACCCGTCGGAGGAACTGGAGCGGGAACGTCATTGGGCACGGGACGCCGGCTTCCTCTTCGGCCGCCTCGCCATGGAGCGGGGCGTCATCGTCCTGAACCACCCGGACACCCTGGCATACGCCATGGACAAGCTGTACTTCCAGCACTTCCCCGAGGAAGTACGGCCTGTAACCCTCGTGACCCGGGAGATTGACGAAGTCCGCCGGTTCTACGAGGACCGCGGGCGCAAGATCGTCCTGAAGCCCCTCTCCGGGTATGGCGGCGCCGACGTCTTCCTCGTGGAGAAGGACGCCACCAACCTGAACCAGATGGTGGAAGCCATCATGCGCAGCGGCTTCGTCATGGCCCAGGAGTTCATCCCAGCCGCTTCCCGGGGCGACACACGCTTCTTCATGGTGAACGGCGAGCCGCTGGAGGTGGACGGCCACGTCGCCGCGCTCCAGCGCGTGAACAGCACAGACGATTTCCGGGCGAACATGACCGCCGGCGCCAGGCCGAAGCGGGCGCGTGTCACCGATCGCATGCTCGAACTCGCCTCCATTGTGGGGCCGAAGCTCAAACGGGACGGCATCTTCTTCGCCGGGCTGGACATCGTCGGCGACCGCATTGTCGAGATCAACACCATCAGCACCGGCGGCCTCAACGTGACAAGTGAGCTCGAGGGCGTGGAGTTCGCCCCCGAGGTCATCCGCCTCATCGAGCGGAAGGTGGAGATCCGGCGCCGGTACGGCGGCCACATCAGCAACATCGAGCTGGCCACCATGCGCTGACACCAGGTGCGGCGCGCGACGGTGAGTCGGGCGCCGGCACGCCCGGTGGCGCGATGCCGGTGAGCCCGCCCCGTGTCCGCCACGGGGTGTGCGCCTGCGGGGCGGGCGGGACGCGGCGCCCTTTCGCGGCGTGCGGCAGGCATTACAATTCCCGCCGGCGGCGGACCGGCCCGGCAGGCATGGCCGCTGCAGCGTCCGCCGGACGGGTACCCGGGCCGGGCAATGGACCACTCGTGATGGCGGTATGATGAGCTGGACGATCGAAGACAGCAGTGACCTGTACAACGTCGATGGCTGGGGCATCGGCTATTTCAGCATCAGCGAGGACGGCCACCTGGCCGTGCATCCGACCCGCGAGCAGGGTCGGGCCCTGGACCTGTATGAGCTGGCCATGGACCTGGAGGCCCAGGGCGTTGGCCTGCCGCTGCTGCTCCGGTTCTCCGACATCCTGCGCACGCGCATCGAGATGCTGCAGGAGCGTTTCCGCGGCGCCATCGAAGAGTTCGAGTACACCGGCCGGTACACGACGGTCTACCCCATCAAGGTGAACCAGCAGCGGCACGTCGTCGAGGAGATCCTGCACTTCGGCCGCAAGTACGGCGTCGGGCTGGAAGTGGGCAGCAAGCCCGAGCTGCAGGCCGTGCTGGCCCTGACGGAGCGGGCGGACCACATCATCGTGTGCAATGGCTACAAGGATGAGGAGTATATCCGCCTGGCGCTCATGGGCCAGAAGCTCGGCCATGAGGTCCTCATCGTCATCGAGAAGATCGCAGAGGTGGACACGCTGCTGAAGGTCGCTGACGAGATGGGCGTGAACCCCACCGCCGGCGTTCGCATCAAGCTGTCCACCACCGGCGCCGGCCGCTGGTCGGAGACCGCCGGCGAGAAGAGCAAGTTCGGCCTGAACGCGTCACAGCTCATCCGCGTCGTTGACAAGCTGCAGTCCGTCGGCCGCACGGACATCCTGAAGATGGTGCACTTCCATCTCGGCTCGCAGATCCCGGAGATCCGCAACATCAAGGCGGCCATGACGGAGGTCGCCCGGTACTACGTGGAGATGCGGCAGACGGGCGTGGACATCGAGTACGTGGACGTGGGCGGCGGCCTCGGCGTTGACTACGAGGGTACGCGGTCCACGGCGCCGGCGTCGGTGAACTACTCCATGCAGGAGTATGCCAACGACATCGTGTACTCGCTGGCCGAGGCGTGCCGCGAGGCGGAGCTGCCCATGCCGCACATCATCTCCGAGTCGGGACGGGCACTGACGGCGCACCACGCGCTGCTGCTCATCAACGTCATCGACCTGGAGACGCAGTCCTCGGACCCGCCCACCGAGGTGCCCGAGGATGCCCATCCCATGGTGCACGACCTGTTCAACGCACTGGCCGAGATGGACGACCGCAGCCTGCGCGAGGTCTACCACGATGCCCAGTTCGCCAAGGAGCAGGTCCAGTCCCATTTCCACAGCGGCGTCCTGTCGCTGCGGGAACGGGCCCTGGCCGAGCGCCTCCAGAACGCCATCATGAACCGCGTCGCGGAACTGGCGGCACGGGACGAGGAGGAGTACGAGGACATCCTGCCGGAGGTCAATGCGCTCCTCACGGACCGCTACTTCTGCAACTTCTCGCTGTTCCAGTCGCTGCCGGACTCCTGGGCCATTGACCAGCTCTTTCCCATCATGCCGGTGCACCGCCTCGATGAGGAGCCGACCCGTCGCGGCACGCTGCAGGACGTGACGTGTGATTCCGACGGCAAGATTGACCGCTTCGTCGGCTGGCGCCGGCCGAAGCCGAACCTCGAGCTGCATACCCTGCGGGACGAGGAGCCCTACGTACTCGGCATCTTCCTCACCGGCGCGTACCAGGAGATCCTCGGCGACCTGCACAACCTGTTCGGCGATACCAACGCCGTGCACATCCGGCTGACCGATTCCGGATACGAGATCGAAGACCTCGTCCACGGGGACACCATTACCGAGGTCCTCAACTACGTGCAGTTCAACGCACAGAACCTCATTACCACGTTCCGCCGAAAGGTCCAGAACGCGCACAACCTGGCGCGCAGCGAGGCCAACGCCTTCATCGCAGACTACATCGAGGGCCTGAACGGCTACACGTACCTCGAGGGCGAGTAGCGCTGCACGGCGGGGTACACATCGTCCCGCGCCCGGTCTTCGCGCCGGGCAGCAGGGAACGAATATTGCCAAGTAGATCCTGCAGCACGACACGACCATTGAGCCGTACCGCGCCGGCCGCCCATCGCTGTTCCCACCGCGGCCGGCGCACGATTCCAGAACGCGGCGCCGTGGCGCCACAGACCGGGATACTTCATGCGCAGGAAGGTCCTCACCGGTGGAGCCGGAATAACCGGCTCCCACCGTACTGACGCATTGCTCGACGAACGCCACTGGGTTCACGTGCCGGAACGGGCGGACCGGCTGGTCAGGCGGGCAGCCAGGGAGCAGGTGGACGGGGAGCCTGCCTCACGGGGACTGGCGGCATGACGGCGGCCACCCGGCCGGAGTTGCGCGTCACACGCGGCGGTGATGCTGACGGCCCCGTGGTCATCACGGGCGGTGCGGGCTTCATCGGCACCAACCTGGCCGGCCGGCTGCTGGCCCGCGGCGAGGCGGTCACCGTGCTGGACAACCTGTCCCGCCCGGGCGTGGACCGGAACGTTCGGGGGCTTAAGGACAGGTTCGGCACGCTGCTCCGCGTGGAGATCGGCGACGTGCGAGACGCCGCGACGGTGACACGGGTAGTGAACGGCGCACGCCGCGTGGTGCACCTGGCCGCACAGGTCGCCGTCACCACGAGCCTGCAGGACCCGCTGCGGGACTTCGAGGTGAACGCCCTCGGCACGCTGAACGTGCTCAACGCACTGCGCACGTCCGCCGCGCCGGCGCCGCTGCTGTTCACCTCCACCAACAAGGTCTACGGCAACCTCGACGACGTGCCGATGGTGCGGAACGGGCGACGCTACGAACCGGCGGACACGCTCCTTGCAAACCGCGGCATTGACGAGTCGCGCCGCCTGGACCTGCACAGCCCGTACGGCTGCTCCAAGGGTGCCGCCGATCAGTATGTGCTGGATTTCGCCCGCAGCTACGGTCTGCCCACGACCGTCTTCCGCATGAGCTGCATCTACGGTCCCCACCAGTTCGGCACTGAGGACCAGGGCTGGGTTGCCCACTTCATGATCCAGGCGCTGGCCGGCAGGGATGTCACCCTGTTCGGCGACGGGTGCCAGGTCAGGGACATCCTCTACGTGGACGACCTGCTGGACGCCGTGGACGCCACGTTCGACAACATGGACGCCGTGGCCGGCTGTGCGTTCAACATTGGCGGGGGGCCGGACTCTGCCACCAGCCTGCTCGAGGTGCTCGACCACATTGGCGTTGCCATCGGCTCGCCGCCCGGCGTGCAGGCCGGGCCGTGGCGTACCGGCGACCAGAAGTACTACGTCTCGGACATCACCCGGTTCAGCACCCTGACCGGGTGGCGTCCTCGCACCGGCGTGGTGGACGGGCTCGCAGCACTGCGGACATGGCTGCAGCATGCCGGGCTGCCCTCTGCCCCGGACAGTGCCGGGCGGCCGGAACCCGCGCCCCTCGCCGCCGGCGCCGGCGGACCCGAGCGATGAGCAGGGCGCAGGAGCTGGCCACCGCCGCCGCGACGCGGACGGGGCGCATCGCACTGCTGTCGGCGCCCCGGCGCATGGACATCGTCACGGCGGCCGTCGAAGAACCGGGCCCCGGGCAGGTGCTCGTCCGGCTCGCGGGCTGCGGTGTGTGCGGCTCGAACCTGCCGGTCTGGGAGGGCCGGGAGTGGTTCGAGTACCCCCAGCCGTCGGGCGCGCCCGGCCACGAGGGATGGGGCGTCGTGGAAGCTACCGGGCCGTCAGTGACCGGCGTGCGC
>DATHVP010000123.1:0-85905 GCA_035461245.1 Longimicrobiales bacterium
CGCCCTGCGTCTCGTAGAAACGGCCGATGGAGTTGCGCATGTTCGCAATCCAGAACATGTAGTTCGGGGCCCAGCCATCGTAGAAGTCAAACGTGTAGACGCCCGGCACGCACAGCGCCGTCATGTCCTGCACCTCCCGGAACGCCAGCCGGTTCCACTCGCTGATGAGGACCGGGTCGATCCAGGCGTTGTACGGGCCCCGGCCCGTAGACGTGTACAGGTACGACGCCGACTCGTGCAGGTCGTGGAAGACCGTCGGGTTGTAGTCCAGGTACGTCCGCATCACGTGGTTCGACAGGTTCAGCGACAGCGACATGCCGTCACGGTTGTTGTCGTGGGCCACGTACCGGCCCCAGTACAGCGGCGAGCGCGGGTAGTCCCCGTCCGGGTCACGCCGCGGCGCCATGTGGATGTCCACCACCTTGGACCGGCCGTCCACCTCGATGACCGGCGTGACCAGGAAGATCACGTTGTCGCGGATGGCGCGGATGTGCTCCGACTCGTCCACCGCCATGCGGTAGACCAGCTCCATGAGCATCTCCGGCGAGCCAGTCTCCGGCGAGTGGATGGCGCCCGTCGCCCAGTAGATGGGCTTGGCCTGCGGGATGATGCGCGCGGCCTCCTCCGGCGTGGTCCGCCGCGGATCCGCCAGCTGCGCCATCAACGCCTTGTAGTCGTCCAGCCGGGCCAGCGTCTGCTCGTCGGCCATGGCGACCAGGATCATCTCCCGGCCTTCCTCGCTCTCGCCCATGCTGTAGACCCGGACCCGCGGCGACGCATCGGCCACGGCGCGCATGTACCGCGCAACCTGGTCCGGGTACGTCAGGCTGTCCGGCTGGCCGGAGATGTAGCCGTTGAACTGCAACGGCGTCGGCACCGTGCCCGAGGCCGGCAGGTGATCCACCAGTGGCGTCAGGAAGAACGGCTCCGTCGTGAAGCGGCGGATCAGTTCCGTGTACTCCTGGTCAATGGCCTGCTGCGACTGTTGCGCCTGTGCGGCGGCTGGCTGCATCAGGGCGGCGGCCAGCACGGCGACGAACAGGCGCACCGGCCGACCGAAGGGTCGGGTGAGCATGAGCGGCTCCTGTGGTGTGGACAGGTGAAGCGGTTGGATACAAAATGAACCGCGGAGCCGGCGGGGACAAGACGGGCCGGGTCGTGAACGTTCGTCGCTACCATCAGCGAGCCGGATGCCATGCGCCATGTAGACGCAAACGAGTACTTCGAGAACTTCATGATCTCGGCCATCGCCGCGATCCTGGGGATCCGCGTGTTCCTGCACCTGTCGGGCTACCCGACGGTTGGAGGCGATTCGCTGCACGTGGCTCACATGCTGTGGGGCGGCCTGCTCATGCTCGTAGCGCTGCTGATGACGCTGGGGTACCTGGGCCGGCCGGTGCGGAGCGCGGCCTCGGTCATCGGGGGGCTGGGCTGGGGCACGTTCATAGACGAGCTGGGCAAGTTCCTCACCCACGACAACGACTACTTCTTCCAGCCGACGTTCGCGCTGATCTACGTCAGCTTCGTGGTGCTGTACGTGGTATGGGAGCGGCTGCACAGCAGGCACATGGCGGAGCCGGAAGCGCTGGCGAATGCACTGGAGCTGACGCTGGAGGCGGTGCGGCGGGACATGGACGCGGACGAACGACGCCGTACGCTGGAACTGCTGCAGGCGAGCAGTGCCACCGACCCCATCGCCCGGCGGCTGGCGGAGGCCATCACGGAGGTGGAGCTGGTGCCGGTGCGGCCGCCGGGACTGCTGCAGCGGGTCCGGCGGGGCGTGCGCTCATTCTATGCCGACCTGGTGCGACGTCGCTGGTTCCCGACTGCGGTCATCGCATTCTTCGTCGTGCACGCCGTGAACTCCATCGTCCAGGCGGCGGCACTGGTGAACCAGCTGGCAACATCGCTGTTGCTGTTTGCGGCCGGGCTGGTGGCGGCGGGTGTGCTGCTGCGGCCGCACGGGTCCGATGAGGCGCGCCGGCGTGGCCCGCCGGCGGCGGCACTGGCGGTAGTGGCAGCGTTGGCGGCCGGGCTGGTGGTTGCCCGTCCGGTGCTGCCGGGCCTGTCGGCCTTCTCCTGGGCAGAGGTCGTGGCGACCGTCGTTCCCGCCCTCATCGTGTTGCTGGGTGTGCTGCGCCTGCGCCGCTCACGCCTCGCCGCCTACCGCACGTTCAAGACGGCGGTACTCATCAGCATTTTCGTCACGCAGTTCTTTGCGTTTTACCACGAGCAGCTGGTGGCGATCGTGGGGCTGACGGCAAACATCCTGGTCTGGATTACACTGCGCCACGCCATCGGCCTGGAGCAGGACTACGCCCGTCCGCCGGTCCGGGCTGGTCCCTGACGCACCCTGGCCGTCGCCCTGACCGCCTACGCATGGGCGGCCCGCCAATACCTGCCCGCAACGCCGGTGCGCCGTTACCTGCCCGCAACGGCGGCGCTCCGATCATGCGCACGCACCAGGCTTCAGCGGCGTCAGGGGATCCTGACGTCGAGCAGCAGCCCCTGCACGGTAAAGCCCGGCGGCGAGCCTTGGGGCCCCTCCCCGCTGCCTGCGGCCGCGGCGTGGAAGTCGGCGCCTTTGCTGAGGGTCAGTGTGGCGCCCTCCACCGGGATTTCCAGGCGCTGTTGACTGGAGCGGGCGAAGCGTTCCAGCAGGTGCAGGAACTCCCAGCGTGCGAAGACATCCTCGGGTGCCGGGACGACGGACGTCGTCCGGGGCAGCGCGACCTTGCCGGCATCCGGCGTGAGCCGGCGGCTGGCGATGTCGTACCGGTCGCCCACGCCCATCAGGTGCAGCTTCACGCCGGTCGCCGAGCGACCGTCCCGGACAGCATCCCGCGCGTCCACGACAATGACGCCGGATGCGCCGGCGGCAAACGCGGTCGTGCCGTCCACGACGAGGCCGGTGTCCTCGTCCACGCCGAAGCCGAGGTCGAATTCCTCGACCTCCAGCACGGCCGCGATGAGCCGTCCGATACGGCCACGAGCCAGGAAATGCTGGTCCACGATGGCGGAGGCGAGAAAGCCGATGCCGCGCGTGATGGAAACGCCGCCGGCGGAGCCGTCGTCGTCGTCCGTGCCCCCGGTGTTCCGACGTACGCCGCCGGCAATGGCGGTGGTGGTGCTGCCACCGGCGATCATCGGGTCACTCATGATGGCGGCGCCGGCGCTGGAGCCGCCGACGAGGGCGCCCTCGCTGTAGCGGCGCAGGAGTGCCTCCAACGCCGGTGTGTCCCGGCCGTCCGGGCGGAACACACTGACGGTACGGGACTGCACGCCGCCGGTGAAGTAGAAGCCGGAGCACTCGCTGAAGCGCGCGACAACGTCCGGATCACTGGCCGATTCCGGGTTGTCAATGGACATGAGGATGCCGGTGGCGGCGCCCGGGCCACCGTGCTGCTCAAACGTCGCGACACTGCTGTTCATGGAGTTGCGGGCGGCGTCCAGGCCCGCACTCGCCGTGGGGATCACGCAGATGGGGCCGGTACCCGAGCGGCCCTCGAGCACGGTCCGGTACAGGTCGGCGTTGCCGCGGCTGACGCCGCCGCCGGCGATGACGAGGCGGCCCTGCGCGGCGAGCGCAGAGGGCAGCAGCACCAGGCACAGGGCGAGGCGGACTGTATGGCGGATCATGGCCTGTTCTCCCTCAGCATGGCTTCTCGTGTCGCCCGGAACTCCGCCTGCGGCGCCCACTCCGGGAACGCTGCCCGCTGCGCCACTCGGTAGCCGACCTGGAACAGGATCCGGGCATCCTCAATGGCGCCCGACAGGTCCCAGTCCGGCTTCACGATGTCGCTGGGCTTGTGGTAGTCATTGGTCGTGTACTCATCCCGCTTCTGCTGGCCGTAGCCCGCGTCACGGTCCATGAAATGAGTGCCGGCGTCAATGTAGAGAGCGGGCACGCCCTGCTTGGCGAACTCGAAGTGGTCCGACCGGTAGTAGAACCCCTTTTCCGGCTCCGGGTCCGCCTCCAGCCGGCGGCCCTGGGTCGCGGCGGCCTCCGCCAGTACGTCGTCCAGCGTTGAGTTGCCCCGGCCCACGACGACGATATCCTCCGTCCTGCCCCACTGGTTGATGCCGTCCACGTTGATGTTGGCCACGGTGCGGGCCAGCGGGTAGAGGGGGTTCTCGGCGTAGTACTTGGCGCCGAGCAGCCCGCGCTCCTCTGCGGTCACCGCCAGGAACAGGATGGACCGCTCCGGCCGGTGGTCCAGTCGCGTGAATGCCTCGGCTATCTCCACGATGGTCGCCGTGCCCGACGCGTTGTCCAGGGCGCCGTTGTAGATGGAGTCGCCATCCACCGGCGCGGCGATGCCGAGGTGGTCCCAGTGCGCGGTGTAGACGACATATTCATCGGCGCGGGCACCGCCCTCCAGCTTCGCAATGACATTTCGCGACTGGATCTCCCTGAACTGCTGCTGCAGTTCGAAGCTCGCCTGACCGCCCAGTTCCACCGGCCGGAAGTCCCGCTGCAGTGCCGCCTGCTTCAACTCGTCGAAATCATGGCCCATCTCCGACAGGAAGCGGCGGATGGCGGGCTCCGGCATCCACGCCTGCACTGCGACGGCGCTCATGTTGTTGTCCGGCGACTGGATGTCGAAATTCGGTCGCTCGTGCCCTGATGACAGCACCTCGAACGGGTAGCCCGCCGGGCCCGTCTCATGAATGACGATGGCTGCGGCAGCGCCCTTCTCCGCCGCGATCTCGTACTTGTACGTCCACCGGCCGTAGTACGTCATGGCGTTGCCACGGAAGAGCGCTTCATCCTGCGTGGCGTAGCCGGGGTCGTTGACCAGCATGACGATGGTCTTGCCGCTGACGTCCACGTCCTTGTAGTCGTCCCAGTCGTACTCCGGTGCGACGATGCCGTAACCCACGAAGACCAGGTCGCTGTCCTCGACCATCACCTCCGGCGCAACCCGCCTGGATGACGCGATGTAATCGCTGACGCCCTGCAGTTCCGTAGCCTGGCCGTTCACCGTCAGGGACGCGCTGACCCGCGGCGTGATCTCCACAAGAGGCACCTGCTGGACGTACGTGCCGTCCGGGTTGCCCGGCGACAGCCCCATCGCCCGGAACTCGTTCTCAAGGTACCGGACCGTACGCTCCTCCCCGGCCGTGCCCGGCGCGCGGCCCTCCATGGAATCGTGCGACAGTACCTCGATCCGCTGCAGCAGGCGCTCCGCCGAGAAGTGGTCCAGCGCAGGCTGCATGGCCTCGGCCGTGACAGGCGCTTCCGTGGTCCCGGCATCGTCGTCAGTGTCGCAGCCGGCCAGCGGGATCGCGCACAGCAGCACGAGGGCAGGGGTCATCCGCATCTTCATCAATGCCTCCGGGACAGGAATTCCGGGACTCGGTCGAGGGGCCCGCTACGGGAGCGGGACAGTGCTCGCAATCTGGCGCACAGACGCTGGTTGCGCCACTCCGGGCCGATTGACTGGAAACCGCAGGCCCCGTTAGCCTTACAACACTCCTGCCTGTGAGTGTGCATGCGCCGTCGCATCGTGCTGTCCCTCCTGCTGCTGCTGCCAGCCTGCGGCGATCCCGCGCCGGAGCGCGTAGGCGTCGTCGTCAGCGGCCTGCCGTCCCGGGCGGCGGAGCTGGCCGCGGATGCACTGGCCGACGATGCTGCGCCGCCGTTCGAGCTGACAGTGGTCCGGCGGGATCCCATATCCGCTGATACGGCCCTGGCCGTGGCGGAAATGCTCGCCGCCGATGCCCGCGTACTGGCTGTCATCGGCCACTCCAACAGCGCCGCCAGCCTGGCCGCCTCGCAGGTCTACAACCAGGCCGGTCTCGTCCAGATCGCCCCCACGACCACCGCCGTCGCCTACGGCGCGGCAGGGCCCTACAGCTTCCGGATGGTGCCCGGCGATGACCGGCAGGCCGCGTTCATTGCTGACCACGGCCAGACCGGCTGGCCGCCCGCGAGCCGCATCGCCATCGTATACGTCAATGACGACTACGGTCGGAGCTTCTACCGCGAACTCCGTCCCCGCCTCGACGATGTGGTCTTCGAGGGCATCTACTCGGAACAGTCCGATTCCGCCTTCCTCGCCGGGCTCGCACGCCAGCTCGGGGAGGCTCAGCCCGACCTGCTGATCTGGCTCGGACGGCCCGTCCCACTGCGCGTGGCCATGGCCTATCTCAGGGACGCGCTGCCCGCCATGCGAACTATCTGCGGCGACGCCTGCGACAATGACGCCGTTTACGCCAACCGGGATCAGGCTTTTACCGGCCTCCGGTTCGTGCGCTTCACTGATCCAGCCGCCGATAATGACGCCATGAGCGCCTTCAGACGTGCCTACCAGGAGGTCGCCGGAGCGCCGCCCTCGTCGGAAGCGATCCTGACCTACGACGCGGTGGTGGTCATCGCGGCGGCGTTTGGTGACGGCATGCGTGACCGACGCCGGGTTCGTGATTATCTTCACAGTCTCGGGCGGAGCCGGCCGCCCGTGGCGGGGCTGGGTGGGGAGGTTGCATTCGATGAAGCCGGCAACCTGCTCCGGGACTATCTTCTGGCCGACGTGGCGGCGGGGGGCACGGTTCCGGTACCCGTAGTCCTGCGCTGATGATGCTGAGACGCTTCACCGTTCGCCGTGTCGTCATCGGCGCCATGTCCCTGCTGGCGGCGATCGCCGTTGCGGGCCTCATATCCCTGGTCGTGCTGGCGTCAACGCTGCGGCAGCAGATGGAACGCCAGATAGCGCTGCTGCAGGAGGATGAGGCCATCGCCGAGGCGATCGTCCGGCACTCGCACCGGCAGATCGAACTCGCGGACGAGTACGTTCGGGCGCCGTCACCGGAGCTGCGGGATGCCTTCCGGCAGGAGGGGCTGGCGGTATATGACCAGATTCGCCTGTACCTGTTCCGGGACCTGAGCCGGGAGGAGCGGGTGCGGGTGGAGCGGTTGCGGGAGGCGCACGAGCGTCTGGAGGTGACGGCCCAGCAGGCATTTGCCGGGGACCCGGGCTCCTGGCAGGGTCGAGACCTGGAACTGCTGCGGCGGGAAGCAGTGGCGCTGCTGGACCTGCGCCACGACGAGAGCATGCGGCTGTTGCAGGCGCAGGCCCGGCTGTGGGGCCGGCTGTACCTGGGTGTGGGCGGAATGGTGGTCCTGTTCCTGGCCGTTGTCGGGGCAGTGACCGTCTTTCTGCGGCGACGGCTGGTGGAGCCCCTGAGCGCCATCTCGGGGGCGGCGCGTCGCCTGGGCGAGGGCGAATTCGAGGCTCGCGTGGATTACGCGGCGGAGGATGAGCTGGGCGCCGTCGCCCGGAGCCTGGACCGCCTGGCGCAGCGGCTGCACCAGGCCCGCACAGATGCGGCACGCGCTGAGCGGCGGTACCAGGACCTGGTGGAAGGTGTCAGCACCGTGGTCTGGGAGGCCGATGCACGTACACTGAAGTGCACCTACGTATCGCCGCAGGCAGAGCGGTTCATGGGGTACTCCATCGGCGAGTGGCTGACCACGGATATCTGGAAGAGGGCCATCCATCCGGACGATTACCCTGACGTCGTAGCCAGATGCCGGGAGGATGCAGCCGCCGGCCGTGACCACGAGCTGGAATACCGGATGGTCCGGGCGGACGGCCGTGTGCTGTGGGTGCGGGACTTCGTCCGGGTGACTGTGGACGAGCAGGGCACGCCCCTGCGTCTGCGGGGCGTGCTGACGGACATCACGGCAGCGCGGCAGGCGGCGGACGCGCTGCGTGAGAGCGAGGAGCGCTACCACTCCCTGTTCGACCGCGTGCCACTGGGGCTGTATCGGACGACGCCGGACGGGCGCTTCGTGGATGCGAACCCCGCGCTGGTACAGCTGCTGGGCTACGATTCACGGGACGAGCTCTTGGCGGCGAACGCAGCGGATCTGTACCCGGACGCAGCCGAGCGGCTCCGCTGGCAGCGGCTGGTGGATAGCGCCGCCGGAGTCATCGAGGTGGACAGGCAGAACTGCCGCCGTGACGGAACGGTACTCTGGCTGCGTGATCGCGCCCGCGCCATCCGGGGCGCTGATGGCGGCGTGCTTTACTACGAGGGTGCGCTGCAGGACGTGACGGAGCGGGTCCGTGCGGAGGAGGCGGTGCGCCGCAGTGAGGCCCGGTTCCGGTCCCTCATCGAGAATGCGTCCGACGGCGTTCTGGTCCTGAACGGGGACACCACCGTCCGGTACCAGAGCCCGGCCGTGGAGCGCATCCTCGGTTACGCGCTGGACGAGATGACCGGCGTTACCGTATTCGACCTGGTGCACCCCGACGACGAACGCCGCGTGAAGGATTTGTACCGGCAGCTCATACGGGGCGACACGCAGGTGCAGTCGACCGAGCTGCGCTGCCGCCATCGGGACGGCAGCTGGCGGGTGGTCCAGACCATCGGCACGAACCTGCTGGACGATCCGGATGTCAGCGGCATCGTGGTCAACGTCATGGACGTGACCGCGCACCGGCAGTTGGAGGCGCAGTTCGCGCAGGCGCAGAAGATGGAGGCCGTCGGGCGCCTGGCCGGCGGCATCGCCCACGATTTCAACAACCTGCTCACGGCCATCGAAGGCTATGCGGCGCTGCTCGCGGACCGGACAGCCGCTGATGACGGCGCGCAGCAGGACCTGGAGGAGATTCGCCGCGCGGTGGATCGAGGCGCTGGTCTGACCCGGCAGCTCCTGGCGTTCGGGCGGCGCCAGGTGGTGCGGCGCCGGCCAACGGACGTGGGCGCGGTGCTGGGCGAACTGGAGCAGATGCTGCGCCGCGTGATCACGGAAGCGGTTGCTCTGGACACGGCGCTGCAGCCGGACTGCTGGGTGGAAATCGATCCGGGCCAGCTCGAGCAGGTGGCGCTGAACCTCGTGGTCAACGCCCGTGACGCCCAGCCGCGGACCGGTATCCGGTTGTCCGTCGCGACCAGCTCAACAGACGGGCAGGCCGCCGGGGATGGCACCTCCGGCGAGCACGTCGTACTCACCGTGACTGACGACGGCTGCGGCATCGGAGCCGCCGACATGCCCTTCATCTTCGAGCCGTTCTTCACGACGAAGGAAGTGGGCAAGGGCACGGGCCTCGGCCTGGCCACGGTGTACAGCATCGCCGAACAGAACGGGGGACACGTGCTGGTGGAGAGCGCACCGGGGGCCGGCACGACCGTCCGGGTGTGCCTGCCGCGGGTGGCGGCAGCGCCCGCCGCTGCCGCTCCCGCCGCACGGCCGAGGGATGCGGAGCGCGGCCAGGAACTGATCCTTCTCGTGGAGGATGAGCCAGCCGTGCGCTCCCTCGCCGAGCGGGTGCTCCAGCGTCAGGGCTACAGCGTGCTGTCGGCTGGCAACGGCGTCCAGGCCCTGGACATCGTGCGCTCCCTGCCCGGTGCCATTGATGCCCTCGTCACGGACGTCGTCATGCCGGAGATGGGGGGCGTTGAACTGGCCGATGCGCTGGCCGCTGAACAGCCGGGCCTGCGCATCCTGTTCATGTCCGGCTATGCGCCGGACGACCTGCCTCGCACCCCCGGCGGCCGGCCCCTGCATTTCCTGGAAAAGCCGTTCGCACCGGCGGCGCTGGCCCAGGCCGTCCGGCGTGTGCTGGACGACACCGGGGTTCTGGCCCAGCGGAATTGATGTTCAGCCCCCGTCAGGTCGCTGGCATCGGCTGCCTCCGTCAGAACCGCCAGCTGGTGCGGTAGTCCCGGGCCACCGCCGCGCCCGTGAGCCTGGCGCGGACCATCTCCACCGGCATGTTGCCACCCTGCAGGATGGTGTCGTGGAACTCCCGGTCCGTCATGCGGCCGCCGCCCACGAACTCCTGGTGCAGCGCCCTGAACTGCAGCCCCCCCAGCATGTAGGCCGCCTGGTAAAGGGGCGGGTATGTGCCCACCAGTGACCGGCGCACCTCTGCGGTGGCGTTGGCGCGCTCGTGGCCGACGCGCTCCACGAGGAAATCAATGGCCTCGTCCGGCGACATGGCGCCGAGGTGCACATTCAGCGAGAAGATGATGCGCGCCGCCCGGTGCATCCGCCAGAACAGCATGCCCACGCGGTCTTCCGGCGTCTGCGGGAACCCCAGGTCCCACAGCAGCATCTCCCAGTAAAGTGCCCAGCCCTCCGTCCAGAACGGCGTCGAGAAGGCGCGCCGGTGCGGGTTATAGCGGTTCGTCATGTACTGCTGCAGGTGGTGCCCGGGGATCAGTTCGTGGTGCACCACGGCCCGGCTGAAGTGCACGTTGTTGCCGCGCATGGCCATGAGCTTGTCCTCGTGCGCCATGTCGGCGGTGGGAAAGGCGACCTGCACCATCTCGCCACCCAGGAAGAAGGGCGCCGTCCGCTGCTGCTGGGGCGACAGCATCTCCATGCGCCACACCTCCTTCGCCAGGGGCGGTACCGTCACCAGGTTCCGGGCCTCGAGGAAGTCGATGGCTTCCTGGGCGAGCATGGTAGTGAGGGCCGTCTGCGCCCCGGGCTCGACGTGCTGGTTCTTCACGTGCTCGACGGCGGCGAGCCAGTCATCACCATAGCCGAGTTCCCGGGATGCCCTGCGCATCTCCGTCTCGCACCACTCGAACTCCCGTTCTGCGATGCGGACAAGCTCCGCGGCGGAGTACGGGATCATCTCGTAGAGCAGGTCCTCGCGCAGGCCCGCGTCACCGATGGGATCTCCGATGATGGGCTCCTCCTCGCCTGGCCGGATCCCGACCACGCGTTCCCGCAGGGTCCGGACGTAGGCCTCGAGTGCGGCGTCGGCCCGGTTGTATGGCTCGGTTGCCCACCAGGTGAAGAGCGGGTCGTAGCCGCTGTAGAAGCGGTACCACCGCTGCAGCGTCTGCCGCAGGTCACTGACGGCACCGGCGGCCCGGAACGCGACGATGCGTGTCGTGACGATGGGCTCGGCGGCACCGTTACCGTTGGCTGCAGTGGTTGCGACACCGGCACCGGCGCGGACGCCGGCCTCGGCACGACGCCGGGTCTCCTCGACCTGTGCGGCGATGGCGGCGAGCTGGTCCGCGACCGTCCTGGCCTCGATGGGCTCGAGGTTGCGCCGGCTCTCCTGCAGCGAGGTGATGGCTTCGGCGAACGGCAGCAGTGGCCCCATTTCGCCCATCTGGCGCTCCTCCCGGTCCAGCAGCCGCTGCTGGTACGCGATCTCGTTGCGGAGCAGCACGTGGTCAATACGGGACTCGTTGTCGAGCTGGTCAAACGCCATGGCGGCGAGGCGGCCGTTCCAGCCGTTGTAGAATTCGCGCAGGCGGTCACGCCGCGTGGCGGACCACGGCAGGTCGTAGCGCCGCATGAGGGTGGAACGGTCGGTGCCGTAGCGGTCCACGGCGTCGCGCAGCTGACTCGTCGTCGCCGCCGTGAATGCCTCCATGGGAGGCAGTGGCTCGATTTCTCGTAGCGGTGCCCGCCCCAGTCCGGTCTGGGCGTGGCTGGCTGTTGGGAAGGCAGTCGCGATGCCGCAGGCGAGGACGAGGCGGAGTGCCGGCCGGGGCGTCTGGAACATGGCGGAATTCCGGGCTGAGAGTCGCCGATACCGCTGGTGCGGTGTATGAGGAATGCGATAAAGTACGGTTTGCACCGCAGATCTGCCATTGCGAGGGGTTGTGCACAGATCCATTGAGGCCATGCTGCAGGACGCCACCGGCTCCGGGCGCTCGCTTCCTGAAGTCGTCCTGCGCCTGGAAGTCGAGGAGACCGGCACCACGGAAGACGCCGTGCGGGACCGGATCCGCCGGACCATTCGCGTCATGCGGGATGCCATCGATGAGGGGCTCGAGGGCGACGTCCGCTCGCCGTCAGGCCTCACGGGCGGGCGGGCGAAGCGCTTGTTCGATGACGGGCCCCGGCTGCTGGGCCCGCGCGTCACGACCACCCTGTCGCGGGCCATCGCGACCCTCGAGGTGAACGCCGCCATGGGGCTGATCGTCGCCGCGCCAACTGCCGGCGCCGCGGGCGTCCTGCCGGCCATTGTCATCAGCGTCGGCGAGTTCCTGGAACTGGACGACGATGCGCTGGTGGACGCCATGCTCGTGGCGGGCGGAGTCGGTGGCGTAATTGCGCAGAGGGCGTCGCTGTCCGGTGCCGAGGGCGGCTGCCAGGCGGAGACCGGCTCGGCCGCCGCCATGGGCGCCGCCGCCGTCTGCTACATTGCCGGGGGCAGCAACGAGCAGGTCGCCACCAGCGTCGCGCTGTCGTTGCAGGGCATGCTGGGCCTCATCTGCGATCCCATCGGCGGGCTGGTGGAGATCCCGTGCATCTACCGCAACGCGTCCGCCGCCATGCAGGCCATTGCCGCCGCGGAGATGGCCCTGGCGGGATGCGATTTCCCCGTCTCCGCCGATGAGGTCATTGACGTGATGGGCGAGGTCGGCCGCCGCATGCCCGTGGCCTACCGGGAAACGGCGATGGGTGGGCTGGCCGCAACGCCTTCGGCCCGTCGGCTGGTCCAGATCCAGCCGTCCCGCACGCCCACAGGAATCAGCCAGTGATCATGGTCTCCCTGTTCGACATCATCGGCCCGGTCATGGTCGGGCCGTCCTCGTCCCACACGGCAGGCGCGTGCCGCCTGGGGCTCATGGGGCGCGCCATCCTGGGTGGCACGCCGGAGCACGCGCGCATCCGGCTGCACGGTTCCTTCGCCGCCACGGGAGAGGGTCACGGCACGCACCGGGCCCTGGTGGGCGGGCTGGCGGGCATCCCGCCCGATGACCTGCGCCTCAAGCAGGCCTACGACGAGGCCCGGGCGACGGGCATGGAATGGGACTTCGTGGACGAGGACCTGGGCGAGGACGCGCATCCGAACACCGCGGTCCTCGAACTGCGTCGGGGCGACGAGAAGGTCTCGCTCCGCGGCGCATCAGTCGGCGGCGGTCGCATCGAGGTCACGGAACTCGACGGTTTCTCCATCTCCCTTGGTGGCGATTACCACACCCTCGTCGTGGTTGCGCGGGACGAGCCCGGCACCATCATGACCATCACCGGGCTGTGCGCTGCCGAGAGCATCAACGTGGCCACCATGCGGGTGGACCGCACGGGCCGGCGCAAGGACGCCCTGATGACCATCGAGGCCGACGCGCCGATACCGGAGCGGGTGCTGGACGAGTTGCGCGGCTTCGAGTGGCTGCGCTGGGTCCGCCGCGTGGAGAAGATCGCGTGATCCCGTTCCGCCCGCGTGTGCCGCTGCTGGGTACGGCCATCCTGCTGCTGCTGGGCGCTGCCATATTCGGCGGCCTCTTCCTGCTGTCCGGCCGGCCCCGCCTGTCCGAGGAGGACGTGCGCGACGTCGTGTATTCCACCATCCAGCGTGAATCCGGCGCCGCCTTCCTGGTCACCGGCTGGATCGAGGTGACGGCCGCAACGCGAGTGGAAAACACGCGCACCGTGCTGCCCGGCATCATCGGCCTGGACCTGGGCACGACGAGCGCGAACGTGCGGGTGCCCGGCCGCGTGTCGTACGGCTTCGACGCGGCTGAACTGACGCCGGACATGATCCGCCTGCTCGACGATGACGTCGTGGAGGTGGAGTTGCCGCAGCCGTCCATCTACTCGGTGGAACCGGAGCTGTCCCAGATGGAGATCGAGACGCGCCGCGGCTGGGCGCGCGTCTCGCAGGCGACCACGGACCAGGTGCGGGACCGCGCCATCGCGCTCGTTCAGCCCACGCTGCTGGCGCAGGGCCAGCGCCACCTGGCCAGCTCCACGCAGCCGCAGGTCAACACGGCCGACGCACTGCACCATATGCTGCACCCCGTACTCGTGGCCATGGGCATGACTGACCCGCAGATCCGGTTCCGCATCGGCCGCATCACTGTTGAGCCCGGCCGGACTGAGCGATGATCGAACTGGTGCTGGTGGACTTCGACGATACGCTGGTGAACACGGGGCCGCGGTTCCAGAACGCCCGGCGCGCCCTCGTGCTGCTGCTGCAGGAAGCCGGCTTCGACGAGGGCGTCGCCCGGGACATGCTGTTCAACCGCGTGGACCCTGAGATGCGGGCGCGCTACGGGCTGGGCCCGAAGCGGATGGAGCCGTCCTTCGTCGCGACGTACGACCAGCTGTGTGCGCTGTACGACATGCCTGCGGACCCGGACATCCGGCAGCGCGCGGCAGAACTCGGTCGCGGCTGTTACGGCCCGCCGCCGGCCTTTGACGGCGCCCTCGACGCGTTGCGCAGGCTGAGCGAGTCCCATCCCACCGTCGTCTACACGCAGAGTGGCGACCTGGAGTACCAGCTCTCATGCGTGCGCGGCGCCGGCATCATTGATATTGTCACCGAGCACCGCGTCCGTATCACGGACCGCAAGGACACTGGTATGTTCCGGCAGACACTGGACTACTATGGCGTGCGGCAGCCCGACGCGGCGTGGATGATCGGCAACAGCCTGCGCAGCGACATCAATCCCGCCCTGGAGGCGGGCGCCAACGCCATCCTGGTGGAGACGGAGGATCCGTGGGAGTACGACCTGGTCGAGCCGGTAGCCACGACGTTCCGTCGGGTACGCACGTTCCCCGACGCCGTGGCCCTGTTGCTGTGATGGTGCGTGTTTCCGGGATCCGCGACGGCGTTCGCCATGGCACTGGTCCCCTCGTCGCGGCGTTCGCGCTCCTGCTGGCGGCGTGTGATGCCGGCGACACCCCGGCCCCCCCTGCGGCTACGACACCGCCTGCGGGCGAAGCGCCGGGTGATGTGTCCGCCACATGGCCTCTGGATGACGCCGCGGGCGTGCACGTGCGGCGGGAACGGGCGGCCAGCCTGACGGCGTCAGGTGCGCGCGATGTGATCATCGTCACGGCCGAAGGGCCGCGCTACGATTCGCTGGATATACGGCTCTTCATAACGAACGCCGACGGCGACACGCTGTGGGCGGATGCGTGGAACAGTTCCTACTACTTCTACTACGACGACCTGTCCGGCCGCTCCCGCATGGACGTGATGACGACCGTGCAGGCGCAGGTGGACACACTGCTCCACGACTCGCGCCTCACTGCCCGCGGGTTGCCCGAGCCGATGCAGGCGGCTGACTACGGCGACCTGTTCCGGGAGAGCACCCGCTACCATCTCGCGGAGCTGGACTGGCGCAACCGGGCGAGCCTGCGGCCAGCGGAACTGACGCCTGCCGAGGCGTACGACCGGATCAATGTGGAGGACGTGGCGCCGGCGCGGGTCGGGGTCGTCCTGTCGGAAGTGGCGTCCGGGCCGACGTACTGGTATTACGCCGGCGGCGAGGCGAGCTACGTGATCGGCTGGAGCGTGCGCGAGCACGCGTTCGTCAGGATTTTTTCCTGCTGTTGAGCCGGCGTGTGCCGGGCATCACGGGCCGTTACCCGGCGTCACCCGGAGGTCGCCCGGCCGGCAGTGCGTCGGCGATGCGGGCGATCTCCTCCGCCTCGCGCCAGGCCGCTTCGAGAGCGGCCAGTTCGCCCTCCAGGGCTCGCCGTTCCGCCTCCTCGTTCAATGCCATCTCCAGCGCCAGGGCCTCTACGTTACCCAGCCGGGGGCGGTCGTCACCGCTGACGTCCCTGTACTTCCGGACGGGGATGACCTCCCCGCGGAAGGTGCCCAGGACCTGACGCAATGTGGGGCCGGTCTGCTGGCGGCGTTTAGACTTCGTGAGGGCGGCGCCACTGGTGGCGGCCTTCCGTACGAAAGCGTCGGGGCCACCGGCCTCCACGATGGTTGCAAGGGCGCGTTCCACGTCGTCATGACGGGCGCCGCTGGCATTGTAATCCGTCATGACGCGGGCGAGCAGGCGTTGCGCGGCCTGGCCGGTGACCTCGAACGGTTCGCTGCCCGCCGGGCTCCAGCCGGCCGCCGGCTGCTTCCATGGGTGCAGCAGGTGAGTGGACGGCAGGCGTACCGCCAGCCCGCCGCCTTCGGATGGGGCCAGCACCGACTCGTGCAGGTGCTGCCTCCGGATGACCAGCTCGCCGCCCGTCGGCGACTGCTCCGGGGGCACCCGCATCACCACACGCCGTTGCTGGATGCCGCTCGTGTAGACGGTGTAGATCTGGAAGGCCGCGTTGAACATGAGCAGCGGCGTGCCGGCGCCCAGAATGAAGGGGAGCCCCACGTAAATGCCGGCCGCACCCAGGGCGCCAGCAGCGCCGGCGGTTGTTACAACGAGGTTGCGCCGCCGCCGGCTGACGAGCTGCCGGCCATAACGCCAGGCCGCAAGTTCGTTCGGCAGCGCCTTGCCGACGCGGACCAGCCGCGTGCCATCCGGGAGCCGGCACAGACCGATGTTCTCAGAGTGCACGCGGGTCCGGGCGTCGGTGAACATGCGCTCGGCCGCCTCCACGACTTCCCAGCGTTCCTCGAGAGGCGCCAGGTTCCACCGGCCGCACCGTCGGCACACGGCCCAGAGGCGGCCGTGCCACGCGTCAAAGGCCACGCCGCGGCCCACGGGAAACGCCTCGATGGCCTCGTTCGTGCCAAGTGACGCAGCACAGAACAGACAGGTCGAATACATATGCGGAATGTAAACAATGACTGATCATGAGTCACCGCCCCCAGTTCCGGAGCATGCCCTGCTCCAGGTGAACGACGAGCTTGCCATCCCGCTGGCGGAGCTGGCTTACCGGGCCACCCGGTCCGGCGGCCCCGGCGGCCAGCACGTGAACACGTCGTCCACGAAGGTGGAGGTGGAGTTCGACGTGGCATCGTCGCCGTCACTGACGGACGCGCAGCGGTCCCGCATCATGGAGAAGCTCGCCACACGCATTGACGGCAGCGGCATCCTGCGCCTGACGTCGAGCGCCAGCCGCAGCCAGCACCAGAACCGGGAGGACGTGACGGAGCGGCTGGCAGCGCTGCTGGCCGAGGCGCTGGTACGCCCGAAGCCGCGCCGGAAGACGAAGGTGCCCCGCTCGGTAAAGGAGGCCCGCCTGAAGGAAAAGAAGCAGCGGGCCGAAACGAAACGACGACGCGGACCGGTCCGCCCGGACGAGTGACACGTCCGGCGGCCGGTCCGCCGCGCCGCGTCAGTCGTACCGCAATGCGTGCTGCGGATCGACGCGCGTGGCCCGCGCGGCCGGTACGAAGCACGCCAGCGCGGCCGTGGCCGTGAGGACGATCCCGATGGTAATGAAGACCATCGGGTCCCTCGGGTTCACCTCGAACAGGATCAGCTGCAGCAGGTTCGACACGCCCAGCGCGAGGGCGAGGCCGAGAACGAGGCCGATGGCGAGTTGCACGAGGCCCTGCCGCATGACCAGTCGCAGCACGTCCCGGCCCTGGGCTCCGAGTGCCATGCGCACGCCCATCTCGCGGGTGCGCTGGCTTACGGAGGTGGACATCACGCCGTACAGCCCCACGGACGCGAGGAACAGTGCGGCGGCGCCGAAGACCATGAACAGTGACCCGAAGATCATGAAGAACCAGTAGTTGTCGTCAATGGCCTTGCGCAGTGTCTGCACGAAATAGATGGGCAGGTCCGGATCCACGGCCAGTACTGCCTCGCGCACCGGCTGCGCCAGCGTCATCGGCTCGCCACCGCGGGTGCGGGCGATGACGCTCATGAAGCGGGCGCCGCTCTGGGCGAGGGGCACGTAGATGCCGTGCTGGATGTTGTCCTGTCCGTCCAGTCCACCCAGGTACATGTCGGGCACGATCCCGACGATGGTCAGCCATTCGTTCTCCGAGTCACTGGCGCCGATGCGGACCCGGCTGCCGATGGGCTCCCGGTCCTCGAAGTAGCGCCGGGCCAGGGACTCATTGATGATGGCGACGGGCAGGGCGCCGTCCCGGTCCTGTTCCTGAAAATCGCGACCCTGCAGCACAGCGGTGCCAAGGGCGTCCAGCGCACCCGGCGACATCTGCAGCGTACGCGCCTGCGGGTAGTCCCGATCCTCCAGGTAGCTGGTCCCTTCCACCGCGAAGCGCTGCTGCGGGGCGTACAGAGCCGGCAGTGCCTGTATGAGGCCGACCCGTTCCACCGACGGGACTTCCCTCAGCCTGGGCAGCAACTCGTCGAAGAACGCGCGCTGCATGGCCGGCTCCGGATACTGCGCGTCAGGCAGGCCGATGCGGGCGGTAAAGACGTCATGGGTCTGGAACGCGAAGTCCACGTTCCTGACCTGCGTAACGCTCTTGATCATGAGACCCGCGCCCACCAGCAGGCCGGCGGACAGCGCGATCTCGGTGATGACCAGGCCGCGGCTGATGCGGCCGAGCCGGAAGCTGGACCCACCCCGACTCTCATCCTTCAGCACATCGGCCACGTTGGACCGGGACGCCTGCCATGCAGGGATGGCGCCCGCCAGCAGGCCCGCCAGCACCGTGACCGCCGCGACGAACAGCAAGACGTCGCCGTAGAGGCCGATCTGGATCCAGAACGGCGGGTTGGTCGGCGCAATGGCGTTATTGAAGATGCGGATCCCGGCCCACGCGATGCCCAGGCCGAGCGCCGCGCCCGAGACGGCGAGGATGGTGGATTCCGTGAGGAACTGCCGGACGATGCGGATGCCTGACGCCCCCATGGCCGTGCGGATGCCGACCTCACGACTGCGGGCTGTCGCCCGGGAGATGAGCAGGTTGGCCACGTTCGCACAGGCGATGAGCAGCACCATGAAGACGGCACCGAGCATGGTGTACAGCATGCTGATGACTTCGTCGCCGAGGAACCCGCGCGTGTACGGCATGACCCGGGCACTGATGCCCTCGTTCAGGTCAGGGTACTCCGCTTCCAGCCGTGCGGCAATGGATGACATCTCGGCGGCCGCCATTTCCTCGCTGACGCCGTCCCGGAGGCGACCGAAGACCCCCACCCACATCCCCTCGCCGCGCTTCACTGTCGCCAGGTCGAGCTGCAGCGGGACCCAGACCTGCTCGGAGACGGGGAACGCGAAGCCCGGGGGCATGATGCCGACGATGGTCGTCACCCGACCATTGGCCCGGACGGTGCTGCCTACGACGGAGGGGTTCCCCCCGAACCGGCTCTGCCACACGTCATGCCCCAGCAGCATGACGTACGGCGCGCCCGGCCGGCCGTCGTCCTCATTGAAGACCCGGCCATGCAGGGGCTGCGCACCAATTACGGAGAACGCCTGGGGCGATATGAAGGCACCGTCAAAGCGTTCCGGTCGGTCGATGCCGCTGACGTTTACTGTGCCCGTGTAGTACCCGGCCAGGTCGGTAAAGGACTGCTGCTGCTCCCGGTAGTCCACGAAGTCATGCTGCGTGAACCACATCTGGTCCGCGCCCTCGGCGAGATTGGTTCGGCTCACGGTCATGAGCTGGTCCGCGCGGTCGAACGGCAGGCCGCGGAACACGGCGCCGTGGACAATGCTGAACATCATGGCGGTGAGCCCGATGCCCAGGGCCAGTGCCAGTACCGCAATGGCGGTGGAGCCGCGGTTCTTGGCCAGCATGCGTGCGCCGTAGCGCACGTCCTGCATGAACGTGTCCATGTGTCGGGCCCGGTTGAGTGGGACGGCTGATCCTGTAGCCAGTACGGGCGGCAGCCAGCATTGGTTTCGGAAACCCGGGAAACGAGAGACCGGCTGGCTCCGGGGGGAGCCAGCCGGTCTTCAGGGGCAGTGCCGGCGCTGGTGCAATGCCGGCCACACGCTGGCTATCTCTAGCGGTCGGACGGGTATTCCCGGATGTCGGCCCCCTCGTAGATCTGCCGTGGCCGGGCGATCTTCTGCTCCTTGTCGCTGAGCATCTCCTCCCACTGCGCCAGCCAGCCCACCGTACGAGGGATGGCGAAGAGCACCGGGAACATGTCCACCGGGAAGCCCATGGCCTGGTAGATGATCCCCGAGTAGAAGTCGACATTCGGGTACAGCTTGCGGGATACGAAGTAGTCGTCCTCGAGGGAGATGCGCTCCAGCTCGACGGCAATGTCCAGCAGCGGGTTGCTGCCGGTCACGTCGAAGACCTGCTTCGCCATGTCGCGCAGGATCTTGGCCCGCGGGTCATAGTTCTTGTAGACCCGGTGGCCGAAGCCCATGAGCCGGAACTCGCCCTTCTTCACCTGCTCGATGTAGCCGGGGATGTTCTCCTTCGAGCCGATCTTCTGCAGCATGCGCAGGACCTGCTCATTGGCGCCGCCGTGCAGGGGGCCGTAGAGGGCCGCCGCCGCTGCCGCAACCGACACGTACGGGTCCGCCTGCGAGCTTCCCACGTTGCGCATGGCGCTGGTGCTGCAGTTCTGCTCGTGGTCGGCGTGCAGGATGAAGAGCACGTTCAGCGCCCGCTCCAGCACCGGGTTCACCTCGTAGTGCCGCTCCGTCATCCGGAACATCATGCTGAGGAAGTTGCCGGCATAGCTGAACTCGTTGTCCGGTGCCGTGTACGGCAGGCCGGTGGCGTGCCGGTAGGCGTATGCGGCGAGCGTCGGCATCTTGGCGATGAGGCGGACGATCTGCTCCCGGCGGTTCGCCGGGTCCAGCACCTGCTTCGATGCAGGATAGTACGTGGACAGCGCCGCCACGGTGCTCACCAGCATGCCCATGGGGTGCGCATCGTGTCGGAACCCGTCCATGAACTTCTTGACGTTCTCGTGCACCATCGTGTGCATGGTGATCTCGTACGTCCACTCGTCCAGCTGCTTCTGGTCCGGCAGCTCGCCGTAAAGCAGCAGGTACGCCACCTCGAGGTGCGTGCTCTTCGTCGCCAGGTCGGCGATGTCATAGCCCCGGTAGCGGAGGATGCCCTTGTCGCCATCAATGAAGGTGATGGAGCTCTGGCATGACGCTGTGTTCATGAAGGCCGGGTCATACCCCATGAGGCCGAAGTCGTCCTCCGACGCCTTGATCTGGCGCAGGTCCGCTGTGCGGATGGCCGCGCCGTACTCCGGGTAGGTGCCGTACTGTATCGGCAGCTCGTACGACTGGCCCGTACGGTTGTCGGTGATGGTGATGGTATCCGGCATTACGGCGGCTCCGTGTTTCGGGTCTTCCGGGCCCGTCCACATGGTGGCCCGGATCACAGCGATCTTACTGCCTTTTTGCCGCCGCGGCTACAGCAGGCGGGCAACGCGCGGGGCGGTCCGGGGTTGATGGCTGTCCGGTCGGGTCCGGGTCTCCCAGACGGCCATGCCCGCTGACGAGCATCTCGCGCGAGCGCGGACGCGCCCATCGTCCGCCACCACCGGCGTGCTGAATGTAAGGCCCACCCGATCCGGTGTTCTCGAGCAACTGTCCGGAGTCGGGGCATCGGCACACAGCGTGAGTCCGGGCACGCTCTGCGCCAGCGAGGCCACCGCGGGATCCGAGGAGCTGGAGAACATGGTCCTCTGCACTCGCCCCCTGGACACGGTAGTCGTATGCCGCCTGCGGTATAACGGCCCACGGCGGGGGCCTGCGACACTACCTCACCACGATCTGGTCCGGCTCAAGGGCCGCCAGCGACGGCGCGCCCATGAGGGCGAGGGTGCGCCGGGTCTCGTCCCGAAGGGTCCTGAGCACCTGCTCCACACCCGCCTGGCCCTCCACGGCGAGGCCCCACAGGTACGGCCGGCCGATGAGCACGGCCCGGGCGCCCAGCAGCAGCGCCTTCACCACGTCGGTGCCCCGCCGGATGCCGCCGTCCACCAGCACGGGCACCCGGCCGGCCACGGCGGCGGCCACGTCCGGCAGCGTGTTCAGGGTGGCGTCGGCGGCATCGAGCTGGCGGCCGCCGTGGTTGGAGACGATGACGCCGTCCACGCCGTGCTCCACGGCCAGCCGCGCATCGCCGGGGTGCATGATCCCCTTCAGCAGCACGGGCAGCGACGTGATGGAGCGCAGCCAGTCGAGAGCCTCCCAGGTGAGGGTCGGATCGAACTCGGCGTTGATGAAGGCCATGAGGCCGGAGCCGCCGTCGGCGGTGGTGGGGAACGTGGCCTGCCTCATGCCGCGGAAGTTGGCCATCTCCGTGCCTGCGGGCAGGCGGAACTGGTTGTGGGCGTCCCGCTCCCGGTTGCCCTGGACGGGAACCGACGTGGTGAGCACGAGTGCCCGGCAGCCGGCGGCCTCCGCGCGACGGACGAGTTCCTCCGTGATGCCGCGGTCACGGAAGACGTAGAGCTGGAACCAGAGCCGCGCGCCCGTGGCGGCGATCTCCTCCACACTGTGCGTGGACAGCGTGGACGCGACCATGACGCTGTGCAGCGCTGCCGCCGCCCGGGCGCTGGCCAGCTCGCCATCCCTGTGGGCGAGCCGCTGGAACGCGGTGGGCGCGAGGAGCACGGGGTAGGCGAGGTCGTCGCCGAAGAGATGAACGCGGGAGTCGACTTCACTCACGTTCACGAGGACGCGAGGGCGTAGCGCGTACTTCGCGAATGCCGTTCGGTTCGCCGCCAGCGTTGTCTCGTCGTCGGCGCCGCCGGCGAAGTAGTCATAGACGGAGCGCGGCAGCAGCTTCGCGGCCTGCTCCTCGTAGGCCTGGACCATGTTCATCAGCGACTCTCCTCCATGACGGGGATGGGGCCGGCTTCCGCCAGGCGGCGCAGCGGCCGGCGCCAGAGCACGGCCCGGGCCCGCAGGACGAGCATTAGGGCGACGGCCGCCAGGCCGATGCACAGCCCGATCCAGATGCCCACGGCGCCCAGCGGCGTCCGGAACCCCAGGTACCAGCACGACGTCAGGCCGATGGCCCAGTAGCCGATGGCGGCGAGGACCATGGGACCGCGCGTGTCTCCGGCGCCGCGCAGCACCGATACGCCGGCGACCTGCGCGCCGTCAAAGATCTGGAACGCAGCCGCCACCAGCAGCAGGGTGCCCCCCAGTTCGATGATCTCGGCGTGGGGCGTGTACAGCCCGATGAGGAAACGCGGAGCCGAGACAAAGAGCAGCGCGCACGCCAGCATGAAGCCCAGCGCCAGCAGGTAGGTTGCGACGACGGCGCGTCTGGCCGCCCGCGTGCGCCGGCCGCCGATGTGCTGGCCGACGCGGATGGAGCCGGCGATGGACGCGCCCAGTGCCACCATGAACGTCGTCGCCGCGATGTTGATGGTGACCTGGTGCGCCGCCAGTTCCACGGCCCCCAGCCAGCCCATCATGATGGCCGCAAACGAGAACAGGCCCACCTCCATGCCGAACTGGACGCCCACCGGCAGTCCCACGGCGATGATGCGTCTGACTTCCGCTGCCCGCGGCCGCAGCGACACCCGCAGTGACGGCAGCGCCCGGTGCGTCAGCAGGAAGACCAGCAATGCCAGCAGCATGGACCAGCGCACGATGGTCGTCGCCCAGCCGGCGCCGACGGCGCCGAACGCCGGTACCAGCCCGTCCACGCCGTAGATGAGGATGAAGTTGGCGACGATGTTGATGCCGAGTCCGATGAACGTCACCACCATGGGCGCCGTCACGTGACCCATTCCCTCCAGGTACTGGCGCGCGGCAATGAAGACCAGCGCCGGCATGATGCCCCAGAACAGCGCCTGCAGGTAGGCCCCGGTGATGACGGACACCCCCTGCTCCTGCCCCAGCAGCAGCGACAGGTCCTCACCGAACAGCAGGCCAAGCATCACAGGCGCACTCAGCAGCAGCGCTACCCAGCAGCCCTGCACGAACACGCGCCGGCACTCGGCGATGTCGCCGGCGCCGAACGCCTGGCTCACCAGCGGCGCCATGCCCATCAGGGCGCCCGTCATGATCAGCACGCCGAAGTGGTGCAGTGCGCTGCCCAGGCCCACCGCCGCCAGCGGCTCAGCCCCCAGCGGGCCCACCATGATGGTGTCGGCGGTGTGCATGCCCACCTGCCCGAGCTGGTTCACCACCAGAGGGCCCGCCAGCACGAGCAGGCCCCTCAACTCATGGGCAAACAGCTGCCTGCTGCGCCTGCCCCTGAACATCCTCACCGCGGCTCCCGCACGAAAAGGCCGCCTGGCTGGCCGGGCGGCGTACTGCTGAAAAGATTCCGTCGTGTCGGGGTGAATAGATAGCGGGCCCGGACGCAGCGGAACAGGCGTGGATCCAGTGACCTATAGCCAGCCGATGTTGACCTGTACCGGCGGCGTTGGCATCTTCAGCAGGTCTGCCACTCCACCGGCAACGTCTCGCACCGGGAAGGCGTCAGATCATGATCGAACTGCCCATGTCAAACCTGCAGCATCGCGTGCTGACGAGTCGGGAGCGGGTGAAGTTTGCCGCGGCCGATCCCTATGCGCACCTGTCCTCCGGCGCATGCGTGGACATGATCATGGGGCACCGGGTGGAGGCGCTGGAGGACATCATCGGTTTCTCCATCCTCCGGCATGCCCGGACCGGCGTGGCCTTTCCCGCCCGCAGCATCCAGGTGGCATACCTGCGTCCTTCCTTTGTCGGTGAGGCGCTGGAGGTGGGCAGCTGGATCGAGACGCTGGGCACCTCCAGCTTCGAGGTGCGTGCCGTGATCGCCGGTGCCGGGGACCGGAAGGCCCGGGCGGCCGCCAGGATCCATTTCGTTGCAGTGGACGCCGCCACGGGGCGCCCCGTGCCGGTCCCGGCTACACTGCCGAGCAACGCGCCATCGGACCCGACGGTTGCGCTGCCCATGAGCGCCATCTGGCTGGCGGACGTCCAGGGCCTCCCCGACGGATGGGTCGAGCCGGTCCCGGACATCACCTGACGCCGGCTTCGCACGCCCGCCGGCGCCGCGCAGGTGCCGCTCAGGTACCGCACAGGTACCGCACAGGTGCAAGGCGCCGCTCCTTACCCGGCCGCCTCTTCCACCGCGGCCATGATGAGATCAATCAACTCGGCCGGCGACAGCCGCTCCAGGTCGCCGGCCGTCAGGCCGGACAGCCGGTGAGCGCGGACGATGTTGCGCAACTGGGCGGCACTCAGTGCATGAAGCTGATCCCGCAGGATCTCGTCGCCCTCAGCGTAGACGTGGAACGGATCCAGGATGGCGGTGGGTGCGGGTGCCGTTGCCGGCTCCGGGGCAGGGGCCGGTGCGCGCGGGGCCGGTCCCGCCGCGACGGCCGTGCCCCCCGTCCGCTTCGGGGCCGGTGGCAGTTCGGTAGACGCGCGCAGCAGCGCCCCATCCAGGTACGGGTCCGTCAGGCCCGTCGCCCAGTAGGCCAGATCTGCCCGGTTCGGCTGGGTGGTTTCCCGCTGGGTGATGAGGGGCGTCCCGCCGTCCAGCGGCAGGAACTCCAGCCAGCCCTCCCAGGTACCGTCCGACCGCTCCCTGCCGCACGCCTGCACCCCGTAACGCCGGCCGTCCCGGCCCCTCAACTGCGTTTCATACGGCTGGATGACGTCGGACATAATGCACGCTCCATGATCCGGGTCCGTCGTTGCCAGCGTGCAATTCACCGGCCATGCCTTCGTTCGCCTTGCGCCGTCCAGCTGCGCATACGACGATGCACCCTGCATGGGCGACCGGGCCGGAGGCAGTCTCCGGAAAGTGCCTGGCGATATCAGGATAGGAGGCCGGATGAAGTTCATGTGCCTGGCGTACGAGGAAGAGGAACGACTGGATGCGCTCACGCTGGCCCAATGGCATGAGTTGCGGCAGGAAACCCTGGACTATGTGGCGGCGCTGCAGTCCAGCGGCCGCCTGCTGAGTGCACTCCCGCTGCAGAGCGCGCGGACCGCCTCAACGGTCCGGATCCGCGAGGGTCAACGTGCCGTTGTGGACGGCCCGTTCGCGGAGACGAAGGAGCAGATCGGCGGCTTCTTCCTCATCGAGGCGGCGGACATGCAGGAGGCCGTTGACATCGCCGCGCAGTGGCCGTCGGCCCGAATCGGTACCATCGAGGTGCGCCCCGTGGAGGAGGCGCTCCGCCTGGACAGCCGATACGGATCCCAGGCAACCGGCCGTCAGGGCGAGCCGTGATGGGTCGCCACGCACGAGTAACAGGAGGCAGGTTCATGATTCCCCGATTCACGATGTCGTTCGCCCTCGCCGCCCTCATCGCTGCCGGCTGCGCGTCGACGCCACTGGCGACGCCCGATGACGTCATGTTCGCGCCGTCGCTGAACGTGGATCTGGCGCAGATGGAGCGGTTGCCGTCGGGCGTCTATGTCAGGGACCTGCGGGAGGGGGCCGGTGGTGTGGTGCAGCGTGGTCAGCGGGTGGCGGTCCACTTCGTTGGCTGGCTGGCGGACGGAACCCAGTTCGACGGCGTCGCACCGCCCTCCCCACCGGTGCAGTTCCAGCTCGGCGCCGGCGAGGTGATCCGCGGCTGGGACGACGGTATTGCCGGCATGCGTGCGGGCGGGCAGCGCATGATCGTGGTGCCGGCCGCGCGTGGGTACGGCCGGCAGCGAACAGGCAACGTGCCGCCGAACTCGGTTCTCGTCTTTGTGGTGGAGGTCGTTCGCTAGCCGCGTCCCGGCTCAGCTGGCGCCGGACCGGGTGAGCGTGACAATCTCGTCGTCAGGCTGCAGCGTCCACTCCTGCTGTCTGGGCGGATTCAGCAGCAGCTGGTGCTCTCCGGCAGGCGTCCGCACGCGGACGCCGAGGGCGGTATCGCCCCTGGTCCGCACCGCGCCGGCGACGTCGGCGAATGATACCGCGTCGCCGACGATCCCGTAGTCCGCAGCCGTCCGGAACACGATCTCTGCGCCGCCCGGGCCGAACAGCTCCTCGAATACGGCGCGCAGCTCCCGCCGCAGGGCTACCTGGGCGAGCATGTGGCTGAGTACGATAGGGCTGACGATGACTTCCGTGCTGCGGCGCCGGATGAGGGAGACATTGCCGGGGTCCAGCAGCTCCACGGTGACGGCCGGCCCGTCCGAATCCGGCAGGATGTCCCGCAGCAGCAGGTACCCCATGATGGTCCGGGCGTCGGATTCCTCGCCGGAGCCCAGGCGGTCACTGCCTACGATGACGATGCGGTCGTAGCCGGCGACGTCCACCCGGTCCAGCATGTCCGGCACGGCGAAGTCCTCCTCGATGTGATTCACGGTCACCCGATCCAGGCGGACACCAGTGCGCATGAGGGCCGAACGCCGCGTGGAGGCGGCTGTCGTGGACACGATATCCACGAGGAACTTCTCGTCGGCGAATCCATCGAGCACACGCAGCAGGGCAGCGGCCTTGTGGCTCCAGCCCAGCACGAGCAGGCGCAGCGGTGGTGAGGTCGGCGCTGGCCCGGGCCCGGCCACTGCCGGCGCAACCGGTGGCGGAGCGCCTGGCCTGACGGGCTCCGTACCGGCGTAGTTGCGGGCCACGAACACCAGTCGGTCGTCCCGCTGCAGGCGAGCCGTCGGCGGCGGGTTGAGGACGGGCATGAACGAAGCGCCGTCCCGCCGGGCGACACCGATGAGGATTGCTTCCTCGAACCAGGCGCCGGCCTCGGCGAACGTCATGTCCGTCAGGTCGGCACATTCCCGTACATAGATCTCGTTGCCCCGATCGTGTGTCAGCAGTTCGCTGAACACGCGGGACAGTCCCGGGTGGCGGATGGTCTGGGCGAGGAGCCGGCCGATGATGGCATCACTTGCGAGCACCTCGACGGGGCCGGAATATGCGCGCAAGGCGCTGTCTACCCGGCGCATGTCGAAGACCTCGGCGACGACCGGCGGCAACGCATCCGTCCCGGATAGCTGCGGATGGCTGGCCATGCTGAGGAGCGTCTTGATGGTGCGGGCGTCCGCCTGGTCCGGGCCGCCCCGGCCGAAGTCCGCGGCGGGCATGATCACCGCCGCGGCATGCAGGAAGTCCACGCGCTGCAGGTGCTCCAGACGCAGCGGTGAGCCGGTCCGCAGCACGACCTGCCGCGGGTCCCAGTCCGCACCGAGCCGGTCCCGCAGTTCCAGCCCCAGCCGCGTCGTCACCTCGTCGGCCAGGATGGCGATGCGCAGGATGCGCGCGCCGCGGAGCTCCAGGAACCGGCGGACCCGGGAGCCGGACAGTACGAGTTCCTGCACAATGGTGGGCGTGCGGTCCGTCCACCCGATGATGAGGATGTGCCCGTGCTGCACGATGGGGGAGGTCCCCGCCTCCAGCTGGCGCATCCGCTCGTCCAGCCATTGCGTCATGATGGCGACGAGGGCACCCAGAAAGACGACGTAGCCGAGCACCGTCAGGATCGTGGAGACGAAGCGCGTCAGGATCCCCTCGTCGTCGCCGAGATACCCCGGGTCCGAGAGGCGCAGGAACGCCCACCAGATGGCGCTGTCAAGCCCCCCGTCTACATTGCCCCCGGCCACATGTACCACGGCACCGGCCACGACGGACAGCAGGCCGATGAGCATGGCGATGACGAGGAGCCGGTAGTGGGCGCCCCGCAGCACCATACGCTCCAGCAGGTAGCGGATGCGGTTGGCGAAGTAGCGGTGAGGCATGCGGCAAGGTGGCCCGACGCCGGCCCTCGCGGCAAGATGCCCTTGCCGCGGCCAGCCCTGCACCCGACTTTCCGGCATGACCACGCCGGCTGTGGAGGATTACCTCAAGGCCATCTACCAGCTCTCCGAGGCCGGCGAGCCGGTGAGCACTTCATCCATCGCCGAACGGCTGAGTGTTGCGCCGGGCTCGGTGACGGGCATGCTCAAGCGCCTGTCCGAGGCCGGGTTGGTGGAGCACACGCGGTATTACGGCGCACGCCTCACGGAGCGGGGCGCCGAGAATGCGGTCCGGACCATCCGCCGCCATCGCGTACTTGAGCTGTTCCTGGTGGATGTACTGGGCTACACGTGGGACCGGGTGCATGACGAGGCGGAGCGCCTCGAGCACGTCGTTACCGACGAGCTCATTGACCGGATGGCCCACGTCCTCGGCAGCCCCACCGCCGATCCGCACGGCGCGCCCATCCCGGAAACCGGCGCCGAGTTCCGGGAGGAGCGCTACCCGTGCCTCGCAGAGATGAGGCCCGGCGAGCAGGCCATCCTGCGGCAGGTCCCGGACGAGGACGCAGCGGCCCTGCGCTACCTGGGCGAGCTGGGCCTGAAGCCCGGTGTTGAGCTGGAGGTCACCGAGGTGGCCCCCTTCAACGGGCCGATCCATGTCCTGATCAACGGCAGGAAGCAGGTCCTCGGCCAGGACATCGCCCGGCACGTCCAGGTCGAGCCCCGGGGCTAGCACCCCCGCCGTTATACCTGCATGGCCTGTGTCGCTGCCAGGCGCCCCTGATCCGTCAGGTGCAGCACGCCTGACGGCGACCGCCGCAGCAGTCCCTCTTCTTCCGCTTCCCTGATCACGCGCTGCGCGAAGCGTGCGTCCCAGCGCAGGTGCGCGCCCAGGTGGTCCTCGTGGTTCTCCGTTGCCGATGCGGCCGTGTCTTCGTGGTGCAGCAGGTGGATGGCCAGCATGAGCCGCGCGAACTCCCAGCGCTGCCGTCGCCGCCGACGCTGCACGGCCACGATGCCACGGTGGGGCGCGAGCAGGAATGCCGCCAGGAAGAGGACGCCTGCCGCCGAGGTCATGGAGCCGGCGATGGATGCGTCCACGATCCACGCGAACCAGAAGCCGAGCAGTGCGGCGGCGGCGGCAATGGCCACGCTCAGCAGCAGCATGCGGCGCAGGCTCTCCGCCAGCAGGTACGCGGTGGCGGGGGGCGCGATCATCAATGCGACGACGAGGATGGAGCCCACGGCGTCGAACGCACCCACTGCGGTAACCGAGACGAGAGTCATGAACGCGTAGTGCAGCAGCACCGGCGAGAATCCCAGCGCCGCGGCCAGGCCGGGATCAAAGGTCGAGAGCTTGAGTTCCTTGTAGAACAGTGCGATGAACCCGACGTTCAGGCCCAGCACCCCGCCCATGACCCACAGCGTGCGCGGTCCGAGGTCCAGGCCGTTGACTTCCAGCCGGCGGAACGGCGCAAACGCGATCTCGCCCAGCAGCACCGCGTCCGTGTCCAGGTGTACGCTCCCGGCGTAGCGGGAGATCAGGATCACTGCAACACTGAAGAGCGCGGTAAAGACCAGGCCGATGGCGGCGTCTTCCCGCAGGCGCTGTGTCCGGCGCAGCAGCTCCACCAGCCATACGGTGGCCACACCGGTGGCGGCGGCGCCCGCGATGAGGAACGGCGATGTGATGTCGCGCACCAGGAAGAAGGCCAGCACGATGCCCAGCAGCACGGTGTGGCTGATGGCGTCGCTCATGAGTGCCATGCGACGCAGCACCAGGAACACGCCGGACAGCGCGCATGCCACCGCCACCACCACGGCGACGAGCTGGATCTCGAGTTCAATGGCCATGCTCGTCTCCATGGCCTGCACCGCCCGGGCGCGTGATTTCGTCACGTCCGGCCTCGGTGATGTACCAGCCGCCCGCCGCGTCCCGGTCCGCCAGGCCGCGGCTGCGCAGCACGCCCAGCGCACGGGGCACGTCGGTACGGCTGCCGCGCATCATCTGAAGTACTGTCACGTCGTGGGCGTGAGCGCCCTTGTGGTGTTGCGCCAGTTCGTGCAAGTCGGCGAGTACCGCGTCCGTGCGCAGCTGCTGCCGCTGGCGCCGCCGCTGCACGGCGTCCCAGACCAGCCCGCGACGGGGCGCGAAGCTGACGGACAGCATGACGAGCACCATGGCTGAGAGCACGATGGTCGGGCCTGTCGGCATGTGCTCAGCGGCGCCACTGAGCAAGGCGCCGCCCACGCCGGCAATGGCACCGAACCCAGCGGCCAGCAGCACCATCACGCCCAGCGAATCCGTCCACTGCCGGGCCGCCGCCGCCGGCGCAATGACCAGTGCGCTCATGAGTACCACCCCCACCGTCTGCAGCCCGATGACGATGGCGATCACGAGGAACGTGGTCAGCAGGATGTCAATGGAACGCATGGGCAGGCCCTGCGTGGCGCCGTACTCGGGGTCGAACGTCAGCAGCTTGAATTCCTTCCAGAATACGGCTACGGCCAGCAGCGCGATGGAGCCCAGCGTCGTGATGACCACGACGTCGCCCGCCAGCATGGTGGCCGCCTGGCCGAACAGGAACGTGTCCAGCCCTGCCTGCGCCGCTGTGGGCATCTGCTGCACCCAGGTGAGAAGCACCAGGCCCGCCCCGAAGAACACCGACAGCACGATGCCCAGCGCACTGTCCGCGGGCAGGCGGCTGTGACGCACGATGAGCGTCACCACCAGCGTACCCAGCCAGCCTGCCAGCGCCGCACCCAGCACCAGCACCAGCGGGTTCTTCGCCCCCGTCAGCAGGAACGCCAGCACGATGCCCGGCAGCGCCGCATGGGAAATGGCATCGCCCAGCAGCGACTGCCGGCGCAGCACCGCAAAACAGCCGAGGGCGCCTGCCACCAGCCCCAGCATGCCAGCCCCCAGCGCCACCACCCGCAGCGTATAGTCCGGCACCAGCAGCGCCAGTGGGTTCACAGCTGCTCCTGCGAAACGGGCGGCATTGAGCCGTGGAACGGCACGCGCCCGCCATACGTGACCCGCAGGTTCTCCCCCGTGAACACCTCGGCCACGGGGCCGGCCGTGATGAGGCGGACGTTCAGCAGCGTCACCCAGTCGAAGTACTCGGGCACCGTCTGCAGCGCATGATGCACTACGACCACGGTGTTGCCGGCTTCCCGCAGCGACTGGAGTACGGTGACAATGGCGCGCTCCGTCTTCGCGTCCACGCCCTGGAACGGCTCGTCCATCAGGTAGACCCGGGCGTCCTGCACCAGTGCCCGTGCCAGGAAGACGCGCTGCTGCTGGCCGCCGGATAGCTGGCTGATCTGCCGGTCCGCGTAATCCACCATGTCCACCTGCTCCAGCGCCGCCAGCGCCTGCTCCCGCTCCCGCCTGCCGGTGCGCCGTACCCAGCCCAGTGCGCCGTACCGGCCCATCTGCACCACGTCCAGCACGTTCGTCGGGAAGTCCCAGTCCACGGTGCCGCGCTGGGGTACATACGCTACCAACCGCCGTTGCTCGCGATACGGTCGGCCGTGCACCAGGATCCGGCCCGCCGCAGGCTTCAGCAGGCCGAGGACCGACTTGATCAGCGTCGTCTTGCCCGCACCGTTGGGGCCGACAATGGCCATGAGCACCCCGGCGGGTACCGTCAGATCCACGTCCCACAGCACCGGCTGCTCCCGGTACGCCACGGTGAGATCGTTGATCTCGATGGCGACGTCGTCCCTCACTGCGCCTCCTGCACCAATGCGTTCACGATGGTCTCCACATTGTGACGGACCATGCCCAGGTACGTGCCCTCAGGCGTACCGGTGTCGCCCAGGGCATCCGAATAAAGCTCGCCGCCCTGACGCAGGGCAAAGCCCCGGGAACGGGCGGCCGCCACGACTGCCCGTATGTTGCGCGGCGGGATGGAAGTCTCCAGGAAGATGGCCGGGATGCGCCGCGTTACGATGACATCCACCAGGCGCTGCACATCGCCTGTGCCTGCTTCCGAGGACGTGCTGATGCCCTGCAGCCCCATGACCTCGAAGCCGTAGGCCCTGCCGAAATAGCCAAAGGCATCATGTGCAGTGATCAGCACCCGTCGCTCAGGCGGCACCGCCGCCACCCGCTCCCGCACCCACGCGTCCAGCCGACCCAGCTCCGTGCGATACGCTGAGCCCCGCTGCGCGTACTCCGCCGCATGCGCAGGGTCGGCCTCCGCAAGTGCTTCCTCGATGCGCCGGGCTACCTGCGACCAGAGCGCCACGTCGAACCAGACGTGCGGATCATGACTGCCGCCGAAGTCAGGCGTCGCGATCAGCGCCGGTGCCGGGACGGATTCCGCCACCGCCACCGTGTGACGGCGCCGGCCCATCTCCTCCAGGACCTCGCCCATGGCCGCTTCCAGGTGCAGCCCGTTGTACAGGACGAGGTCCGCCCGGGACAGCCGGCGTACGTCGCCCGCCCGCGCCTTGTACAGGTGTGGGTCCACGCCCGGACCCATGAGGCCCTGCACGAAGACGCGGTCTCCGCCTACCTGCGCGGCCACATCCGCGATCATGCCTATGGTAGCCACCACCCGCAGCCGGCCTGCCGCCGCTTCCGTCTCCTCCGCCCAGGGGTCGCACCCCGTCAGCAGCAGCATCGCCACCCCTGCCCAGGCCGCCCCTCGCCGCCACCCGTGTCGCATCACCAGCGCCCTCACGTCGTACCCGCCTCCATTTTTAGTCGAAGCTAAATTGAGAATTGGGGACGCGCAAGTCGGGGGCGGACGGGCAGTCGGGGGCCCGGCCGCCTCACGGCACGGCTGTCATCCAGCGCCGGACCGCCGGCGCCCTACCGGGCCTACAGTCTGCGGCCGCAGCCGCGCAGTTCCCGGCCGTCAATGGTGAGGGTGACGGTCCAGTGGAACTCCTGGCCGCTCATGATGTCAGTGCAGGGTAGTTCCTCGAACACGACGCGGAGGTCGGCGGAGGCCGTCGTCGCGTGCCAGGTAATGCGGCTGCCGTCACGAACCGGTTCCGGCGCGGGCATCGTGACGTTGTGTTCGCCGTAGTCTCCGACGTAGACGATGCTGTCGGCGTGGATTTCAACCGTCCATCCGGGCTCCTGGCCGAGGCCTCGCCAGGCGGCGCCGCGATCCCGTGCGGCGTTCCAGGGGACCTCTGAAAACTCCGGGGTTCCGGGTTGGGGCGGCGGCTGTGCTGCGACCGTATCCGAAGCGGCGGTGTCCGGGACGGTCGCCTCCACCAGCGTGTCGATGCCGGGTTCGCTGACGGGCGCCCCAGGCTCCGGCTGCGGCGCTGGCGAGCCGCAGGCGGCGCTGCACATGCACAGGCATGCGGCCATCCACGAGAGGGTGGATCGCGTGTGCGCGACAGTAAAAGGTGACATTGCCCCTCCGCTTGTAGGGAATTCTCCGATCGCCTGTGGCGCGCCGGCAGCATAGCTTGTGACGGCGAATCCATCCGGTCAAGGCGAGCGACGCATGAATGACAGCAACGTGACATCCATAGAGCCCATTTTCCGGCCGCGTTCGGTGGCGGTCATCGGCGCGAGCCGGACCCCGGGCACGGTCGGCTACGAAATCATCCACAATCTGCTGGTACAGGGTTTCAGCGGCGCCGTGTACCCGGTGAATCCCAAGGCGACATCGGTCCATTCGGTGCCGGCGTACGCGGGCATCGAGGACGTTCCGGCGCCTGTGGACCTGGCGGTCATCACGGTGCCGAAGCAGCACACGCTGGCCGTGGCTGAAGCGTGCGGCCGGCACGGCGTGCGGGCGCTGGTGGTGATCACCGCCGGTTTCAAGGAAGTGGGTGGGGCCGGCATCGAGCGGGAGCACGAGTTGCTGGCCATTGCCCACCGGTACGGCATGCGCATGATCGGGCCGAACTGCCTGGGTGTGGTGAACACCGCAGCGGACATAAGCATGAATGCGACGTTTGCGCCGATCATGCCACCGCCGGGCCCCGTCAGTTTCATGAGCCAGTCCGGCGCCATGGGCGTGACCATCCTGGACTATGCCGCGGAGTACGGCATAGGCGTGAACCACTTTGTCTCGGTCGGCAACAAGGCGGACGTCAGCGGCAACGATCTCATCGAGTTCTGGGCCGATGACCCGGCCACGCGGGTGATCCTGATGTATCTCGAGAACTTCGGTAACCCCCGCAAGTTCACGCGTATCGCCAGACAGGTCACGAAGTCGAAGCCGGTCATCGCCGTGAAGGCAGGACGTACAGCGGCGGGCGCGCGGGCGGCGTCGTCGCACACGGGTGCCCTGGCGGGCATGGACAGCGCGACGGACGCGCTGCTCGCCCAGTGCGGTGTGCTGCGGGTGGATACGGTGGAGCAGCTGTTCGACATGGCCATGGCGTTCGGCCACCTGCCGGTGCCGGAAGGCAACCGTGTGGCAGTGGTCACAAACGCGGGCGGGCCGGGCATCATCATCACCGACTCCTGCGAGGCCAATGGTCTGTCCGTCGCCGAGCTGTCTCCGAAGACACAGTCGCGCCTGCGGCAGAACCTGCCGGACGAGGCTAGCGTCCGGAACCCGGTGGACATGATCGCCACGGCCACGCCTGAGAGTTATCGCCTCGCCCTCGAAGCGGTGCTGGCAGACCCGAACATCGACGCGGCCATTGCCGCGTTCGTGCCGCCGCTGCGGGTGCGGCAGCAGGACGTGGCCCGCAGCATCGTTGCCGCGCGCCGGAAATACCCCGACAAGCCCATGCTCGCCGTGCTCATGGGTCGGGCGGGGCTGCCGGAAGGGCGGGCTGAACTGCGCGACGCCGGCGTGCCCGCCTACATCTTCCCGGAATCCGCCGCCCGCGCACTGGCGGCGATGTTCCGCTACCGCCAGTGGCTGGAACGACCGGTGGGCCAGGTCAGCGAGTTCGAGGTTCGCCGGGACGAGGTGGCCCGCATCCTGGATCGGGCGACGGGTGCCGGCGGCGGCTACCTGTCCAGGGACGAAGTGCTGCAGGTCCTCGATGCCTACGGCATCGCGACGCTGCAGAGCGGTCGCGCAGCGACGCCAGGCGAGGCCGCGGCCGTGGCCGCGGAAATGGGCTACCCAGTGGTGCTGAAGGTGGATTCTGCGGACATCATACACAAGACGGATGTCGGCGGCGTGCTGCTGGACCTGCGCGATGAGGATGCCGTACGAAGCGGCTTCAAGACCATGATGGAGCGTGTCCGCGCCAGACATCCGGATGCACAGATTGACGGCGTCACCATCGAACGGTTCGTCCGCGGCGGGCGCGAGACCATCATCGGTGTGTCGCAGGACCCGTCATTCGGTCCCGTCATCATGTTCGGCCTGGGCGGCATCTATGTGGAGGCCCTCAAGGACGTGACGTTCCGGGTCCAGCCGGTAACGGACGTGGATGCCCATGAGATGGTCCGCGCCATTCGCGGCTTCAGCCTGCTGGAGGGCATGCGCGGCGAAGCGGCGTCTGATCTCGCCGCACTGGAGGAGGTCATCCAGCGAGTCTCCCAGCTCGTGGGCGACCACCCCCGGGTCCTGGAACTGGATATCAACCCCTTCGTCGTTTTTGAAGAGGGCGGCGTGGCGGTGGACGCCCGGATCCGGGTGGCAGGAACGGAAGCCGACCAGCCCGCAGAGCCCGGGCTTGTGGAAATGACGGCCGGCTAGCCAGCCGTCGTGCCAGCGGCTGCGTCAGGAGTCCCTGACGAGAAGCCTGCGGCACGGCCCCTGCACCCCCCGCCGGGACGGCCGGGGGGAGGGGACATGGAAAAGCTGAAGGCGCTGTGGAAGGACATGGTGGAGAGCCTGTGGTTCTGGCCCGGGCTGCTCACCCTGTCGTGCGGCGCACTGGCGCTGCTGCTGGTTCGGTACGACGACGAGATCAAGGACCTGCTGGGCCTCGATCCCGAGGAGATGTGGTGGCTGTTCGGCGGGGCTGCGGACGGCGCCATGGATGTGCTGGCAGCCATCGCCGGCAGCATCATGACGGTGACGGGTGTGGTCTTCTCCGTGACCATCATTGCCCTCCAGCTCGCGTCCAGCCAGTACACCCCGCGTGTGCTCCGCCAGTTCATGGCCCATCGCGCCAATCAGCTCACACTCGGTGTCTTCATCGGCACCTTCACGTACGCATTGCTCGTGCTGCGGACCGTGCGCACCGATAACGCCACGGAGGAGTTCATCCCCTCACTGGCAGTAACGGTGGCGGTGCTGCTGACGCTCACGTCCATGGGCTTCCTCATCTACTTCATCAACCATGTCGCCCGCTCCATGCAGGCGCCCGTCATCATTGACTCCGTTGCCAGGGACGGGCTGCGGGTACTGGCGGAGGTCTATCCCGAAGAAGTGCATGAGTGGACGGAAAGCGAGGAGCGATCGCCGGAGGAAATCGCGTCTCTCGACGACAGCGAGGCGTTCCGGATCCGGGCCGCGAAGGCAGGCTATGTGCAGGCGGTGGAGCGGGCATCGCTGCTGCGGTTCACGACGGAGCATGACCTGCTGGTCCGCATGGAAGCGCAGATCGGCACGCACGTGCTGCCGGGTGAAGTCACCATGAAGGTATGGCCAGCCAGGCGCGTCACGGGCGAGATGGAGACCCGCCTCCGGGACGTCCTGGTGCTGGGCAAGGAGCGCACGCCGCACCAGGATCTCCGTCACGTCATCATCGAGATGATGGACATCGCCGTGAAGGCGCTCTCGCCGTCCGTCAATGACCCCACCACTGCCATCAACGTCATTCACCGCCTCGCCCAGGTGCTGCTGGACATGGCGTGGCGGGAATCAGGTCCGGCGCTCGATCGCGATGATGCGGGCAGCGTGCGAGTCATCGTGCGCCGACCGGACCTCGCCCATGTTGCGGCGCTGGCCTATGGCCAGATCCGCCACTATGGCGCCGGCAACGCCACCGTCATGATCTCGCTGCTCGATAACCTGGCGGACCTGGCGGCGCTGTCCCCGGATCCCGCGCGCCAGGCTTTTGCCGACCAGATCAACCTGGCCATCACCAGCGCCCGGGAGCGCATGACGAATCCCGCGGATACCGCCCGCCTGGAGGAAGCCATCGAGCGCGCGCTGGCCCGGTCCCGGGAACAGGCGCCCCGCCAGCGGCCGCAGCGGGCGTAACGTTGGTGGCGCGTTGGTGGCGCGTGAGGGCGGCGCCGGCGCGCGCTACAGCGCCGGTCGCCATGCCCGCCAACCCTGGTGTCAGCGGGACGTGTAGTCGTGCACGAACTCGATGACGGCCTTCGCCACCTGCCAGTCGGTGCCCGGCAGGATGCCATGGCCCAGGTTGAAAATGTGACCGGGGCGGCCGCCGACGCGATCGAGGATCTCCTTGGCGCGGCGGATGGCGAAGTCTCTGCCGCCCAGCAGCGCTACCGGATCAAGGTTGCCCTGCACGGCGCGGTCGTCGCCGATGACCTTCCACGCCTCGTCAATGGGCAGGCGCCAGTCAATGCTGATGCAGTCCCCGCCCGCGGCGGTAACCACCGGCAGCAGGGCGGGGTTCCCGTTGAAGAAGTTGATGCTGGGTACGTTGTCCCGTTCCATGCGCGCGAAGATGGTGCGCATGTGGGGGAGCAGGTATTCCTCGTAGTCCTCCGGACTGAGGGCGCCCGCCCAGGAGTCGAAGACCTGCACGGCGCCTGCGCCGGCCTCGTGCTGGGCGACGGCGAACTCGGCCATGTGCTCCGCCCAGAACCCGGCGAGCCGGTGCCATGCATCGGTCTCCGCATACATGAACGTCTTCAACTCGGCCAGGTCACGGGACCGGCCACCCGCCATCAGGTAGGAGCACAGCGTGAATGGCGCGCCCACGAACCCCAGCACAGGCACGTCCAGGCGCTGCACCAGCAGGCGGATCTGCTCCAGGTTGTAGTCCATGGTCTGCCGCGGATCGAACGGCGTCATGCGGTCCACGTCCGCCGGGCCGTGGATGGGGTTGTGCACCACGGGCCCGACCCCCTTGACCATCTCCACGTCGAAGCCGGCGCCGAAGTACGGCGTTGACAGGTCGTTGTAGAGGACGGCCGCATCCACGGGATAGTAGTCCAGCGGCATGGCCGTGATGTCGGCAGCGGCAGCAGGATCCCTGAGCAGGTCGAACATCTCCCGCTCCGCGCGGGACTCGTTGTATCGGGGCAGTGAGCGGCCGGCCTGGCGCATGAACCAGACGGGGGTACGATCGTTCGGCTCGCGACGCAGGGCGCGCAGTATACGGTCGTTCATCTCTCTCCAGCAGTGCGAGTGTTGCGGCGAGAAGTCTAGGCCCGGCCGGGGCCCCGGGAAAGGGTGGAATGCCCTACAAGCCGTCCGTCACCACCGGACACTGGAGCGGTGATCCATAAGTGCAGGCGGAGATCCGGCAGTGCGCCGGTGGCCCGTGAAATATCGGCTCGTGTTGTGGACCGCGCGGCCGGGTGCCAACTTCAGGCGATGCTCATCCAACCGGCACAGTTCCCATGATCCTGCTGCTCATGGCCGTCTTCGCCCTGCTCATCGCAGTCGGTGTCTGGCGTCGGTTCACGGCGGTCCAGTGGATATGGCTGATTGCCGGCTCGGCTCTGCTGCTGATCCTGGTCTGGGCGCTGTTCCTGGTCTTTTTCATCGGTCCCGAGATGCAGCGGATGGGGCCGCCGGGCGCTACGCGGGGCCTGTGACGCACGAAGGGGAGGGCGCAGGCCCTCCCCAGGTGACAATGCCGGGCGACGTCGGCACTCAGCGTGCGTCGCTGTAACGCTTCGAGACCTCATCCCAGTTCACTGTGTTCCACCACGCCTCCAGGTAGTCCGGCCGGCGATTCTGATACTTCAGGTAGTAGGCGTGCTCCCACACGTCCACACCCAGGATCGGACGATGACCCTTCATGAGCGGGCTGTCCTGGTTGGCTGTGGAGTACACGTCGATGCCGCCATCCGCTACCACGAGCCAGGCCCAGCCGCTGCCGAACTGGCCGGCACCCGCTGCGCTGACCTTCTGCCTGAAATCGCTGAAGGAGCCGAACTTGGTGTTGATGGCGTCCGCCAGCGCGCCCGTCGGCTCACCGCCGCCGTTCGGTCCCATGATCTGCCAGAACAGGTCGTGGTTGTGGTAACCACCGCCGTTGTTGCGGACGGCCGTGCGAATGTCTTCCGGTACGGAGTCGATGCCCCGGAGCAGGTCCTCGATGGACTTCGACTGCAGGTCCGGATGCTTCTCCAGCGCCTCGTTCAGCTTCGTCGTGTATGCCTGGTGATGCTTGCCGTGGTGGATCTCCATGGTCTTCGCATCGATGTGCGGCTCCAGTGCGTCATGCGCGTACGGCAGGTCAGGCAGCTTGAAGGGATATCCCATCGCGTCTCCTCGGTTACGCCGCTGTCGCGGCCTTCTCTTGATCCGGTTGCATCGGCCGATTTAGTCCGGCGCCCAACGGGCCGCAAGGGCCGGGCCGGAGCGGGTCAGGGGCCGATCAGGCGGGTTCCCCTGCACTGGACGCCGGGACAGATTGATATCCGGGTCAGTGCCGGCGCGTGCCGGTGGCGCCGCCGGACATACCGCCTGCCACTTCCCACCCGCCCTGGAACCGGTCCTCGTCCAGGAACTCGATGCGCATGACCATGTCGCCCTGCGGCGTGGCCGCCCGCAGTTCGCCGCGGCGGCCCTCGAAGAGGATCCGGTTGAATGGCAGCTCCCCCGTGACGTCCGTGGTCAGGCTGCCCGTGTAACCCTGGTCGCCGCGCCGGATGACCATGATACCGCGAACGGCTGTGCCCTGCACGTCAGTCGTAAAGTCGTACGTGCCACTGGGGTCGAAGGCCTGCTGCGCCGGCTGGGGAGCGGGCTCCGCCTGCTGCGCCGGTGCGGCGCACGCCGTGGTGCCCAGCGCGACGGCGAGAAAAGCGGGGATGACCCTCATGTGTGCCTCCTTGCTGTGAGACTGTCACTGCAACATTGGCAGATGCACACGGGCCGGCGCAATGTCCACGCGCCGGCCCGTGCGGTCATGCCAGGGGTGACCTGCCCGCGAGTACCGCGGCCCCGATGTGCGGTTGGCTCAGCGGACCACCCGGGACTCGCCCTGCAGCCACGTCGACGGGCCGAAGGCGGGCTGACCAAAGGGGGCCGCGTCCACGGTCACCGTGCCGTCGAGCCGATATGCCACGCGGTTCTGCAGCAGGATCCGCTGGGCCGCGTCCACGAGTCCCGGCACGTCGGCGAAGCTGATGTTCAGGTCGATGGGCACCACCTGGTCCGCGCCACCTGCCAGTGGCAGGCCCAGCGGGAAGTCCACATCCGCCGCCTGCGCACTCTCCAGGAAGAGGTTGCCTCGCAACGCGGCCAGCGTCAATCCGAACGAGTTCGGGTTCTCCACCCGCGCCCAGATCCGCAGTTGCGCACCGCCCAGTGGCTGGCCCGCCGTCGGCGGGACCAGTCGGAGCTCCGCTTCGCGCCCGTCTGCCACACTGAACCGCGGCGGCTGTACCACGCCACCCAGGCCCAGCGCCGCGCAACCATTCAAACCCAGGGCGCCCACCAGCGCCATCATCGGGAGGACTCGCCTCATCATCATTCTCCGCATCCGTGTTCTTCTCACCGTCACAGGTTCGACGTTGGGAGTGCAACGGACGTGCCGTTCCCGGGCCCTGGCCGGAAGGGCGGCGGGCGATGTGAAATCGTTGCGGAGCAATGACTTGGAAGATGAGTTCTGGGATCGAGTGTCCCGTCGTCAGGACAGCTTCGGCATCACGGGGGGGACGCACGCGGCTACCGGCGCCCGGGTGCGGCCTGACCCGCGTGCGTCAGGACGAGCTCTCGGTCGGGCTCGGTCCGGCCTTGTGGCGATAGGTGATCCGGCCGCGGGACAGGTCGTAGGGCGAGAGTTCCAGCGAAACCCGGTCGCCGACCAGCACCCGGATCTTGAACTTCGACATCTTGCCGGCAGCGTAGGCCAGCACGGTGTGTCCGTTCTCCAGCAGTACACGGTAGTTCCTGTCCGGCAGGACCTCCGTGACCACGCCTTCCATCTCAATGCCCTCCTGTTTCGCCATGCGCGCTCCGTTTTTCTGTTGACTTTCAATGCATTCAAGCGCTGAAATCTAATGAAATCAATGTTTCCGCGCCATCGTCGGGTGTGGCACGAGGCGTGCCCCGGAAGCGGGGCGACGGCTGCATGGCCGACATCAGCCCGGCGGAGGAGGTGGAGGTGAAAGCGGAATCGGGACGGACAACGTCGCTATGGCACGCCACAGTGGGCGACATGACACGCACACCCCTGCCGGGTGACGCCCGCGCGGATGTCTGTGTGGTGGGCGCCGGGATTGCAGGCCTGAGCACGGCTTACCTGCTCTGCCGGGCGGGGCGCCACGTCATCGTTCTCGATGACGGCCCCATTGGCGGCGGCGAGACAGGCCGGACCACGGCCCACCTGAGCGACGCACTGGACGATCGGTATGCCCGTCTCGAGCGGCTGCACGGCGGCGGGGGCGCCCGGCAGGCAGCACACAGCCACCGTTCGGCCATTGACCTCATCGAGCGCATCGTCGTCGAGGAAGGGATCGATTGCGACTTCGCCTGGGTGGACGGGTACCTGTTCCCACCGGATGCGGAGGGTGACACCTCGTCAGCCCATAAGGAGTTGCGCGCCGAACTGGAGGCCGCGCATCGGGCAGGCGCGCCGGCGGAAATGGCGGAGGCCGTGCCGTACGCGCCGTTCAGCGGTAAGCAGGCCCTTCATTTCAGCCGCCAGGCGCGGTTCCATCCGCTGCGTTACCTCAGCGGCCTGGCAGAGCGCTTTGAAGCGCTGGGTGGACGGATCCACACGGGCACGCAAGTCACGTCGGTAACAGGGGGAGCGCCAGTACGCGTGGAAACGGCGCTAGGCGGCACTGTGCTGGCCAGCGCGTGTGTGGTGGCAACGAACTCGCCCATCAGTGACCGCGTCATCACCCATACGAAGCAGGCGCCCTACCGGACGTTCGCCATTGCCGCGCAAGTGCCATCGGGATCGGTACCCGATGCCCTGTACTGGGAGGACGCGGACCCGTACATCTACATCCGCCTCCAGCCCGGGGACGGTCACGACTGGCTGATCGTGGGCGGCGAGGATCACAAGACGGGGCAGAAGGACGACGACGTTGCACGACTCCGTCGCCTGGAGGAGTGGACGAGGGCGAGGTTCCCCATGGTCGAGCGGGTGGATCACGCCTGGTCGGGGCAGGTGCTGGAGCCGGCCGACGGGCCGGCCTATATCGGGGCGAACCCGGACGGTTCCGAGAATGTCTACATCATCACGGGCGACTCCGGCCACGGCATGACGCACGGTACCATCGGTGGCATGCTCATCACGGACCTTATCCTGGGCCGCACGAACCCGTGGGCGTCGCTGTACGATCCCAGGCGCATCACGCTCCGCGCGTCCGGTGAACTGGCGAAGGAGAACCTGAATGTCGCAGTCCAGTATGCGGCCTGGGTGCTGCCCGGTGATGTGGCATCGGATGAGGAGGTGCCGGCGGGCGAGGGCCGGGTGGTACGCCGCGGTGCCAGGATGATTGCAGTGTATCGGGACCCGGACGGTCAGGTTCACGAAAGGTCGGCAGTGTGCACGCACATGGGATGCGTCGTGAACTGGAACGAGTTGGAGAAGTCCTGGGATTGCCCGTGCCACGGATCCCGCTTCGACCCGCTTGGTGCGGTGCTCAACGGACCGGCCCGGAAGCCGCTGGAGTAGCAGCCGCGCCAGCCGCGGCCAGGGGTCCTCCACCGGGTTGCGGCCGGGCCGATTGCATGACGGGCGCCGGCTCCGCACTATTCGTCATGAACTTCCATGCCACGCCGCGCTTCCCGCGCGGGTTCCGTAACGCGAGCCGCAACTGCGGCATCAAGCCGGAGGGGCGCGACCTCTCCCTCTTTGTCAGTGATGTTGACGCCGCGGCAGCCGCCGTCTTCACGCGGAACCGATTCCCCGGCGCCCCCATCCTGCTGGGCCGCGAGACCATCCGTGCCGGCGTGCTCCGGGCGGTGGTGGTCAACAGCCGCGTCAGCAACGTGGCCACGGGCGAGGAAGGGCTGGCGAACGCCCGACGGATGGCGGCCGCCGCTGCCGCGGAGCTCGGCACGGACCCGAGCCGGGTCCTCGTCAGCTCCACCGGCGTCATCGGCGTGCCCCTGCCCATCGATCGCATCGAGAGCGGACTGCGGGGCATGGCCGCGGAACTGGTGGACAATCCGCTGGTGGGCGCTGAGGGCATCATGACCACAGACACCCACCCGAAAGCGCTCTCCATGACCGTCGGCGACGCGACGCTCACGATCGTGGCCAAGGGATCGGGCATGATCGAGCCCAACATGGCGACCATGCTCGCATACGTCTTCACCGATGCCCGCATGGACGCCGGCACGCTGGACGTCATGCTCCGCGACGCCGTGGACGGCTCATTCAACATGCTGTCAGTGGACACCGACACGAGCACCTCGGATACATGTGCCATACTCGCCAACGGCCTGGCGGGCACGGTGGATCCCGGCGCCTGGTCCGATGCGCTGCATGCCGCCTGCGTCCGCATGACGGAAATCCTGGCCCGTGACGGAGAGGGCGCAACGAAGCTGCTGCGTGCCACCGTGCGGGGCGCGGCCAGCCTGCAGGAGGCCCGCCTCGTCGCCAAGACCCTGGTCAACTCACCCCTCATCAAGACCATGGCCTACGGCGCCGACCCGAATGTCGGTCGCATCCTCATGGCGGTGGGGAAGTGTTTCGACGCCGGCTACGAACCTGCCCGGGTCGGCGCGTCCATCAACGGCTTCGTTGTCGTGGAGAACGGCAGCCGCGCCCGTTTCGAGGACGCGCGCGTTCGTGCGGAGCTGGCCGGTGACGTCGTGGACCTGGAGGTGGACCTGGGCGGCGGAGGCGCGGAGGCGACGGCATACGGCTGCGACCTGACCGAAGGCTACGTGCGGGAGAACGCGGCGTACTACTCGTCGTGAGAACTGCGGGGGAACGTCCGGCGGACGTCCCCCCGTACGGTCAGTTCTGCGTTGACGGGTTGGACGGGTCGTAGTACGGGCGGAGGTGTTCCGAGAGGAACGCCCAGGTCCGGTTCCACGAGTCAATCTGTGCCGGCGAGTCCACCCGCTCCAGGGTGTCATTGTCCACGCGGCGGCTGAACGCGTGGCCGCCGGAGCCGCCCCATGGATCCGGGTCTACGTAGATCTTCGTCTCGGCCAGGTCCGGCTTGAGCACATTCAGCTTGTAGATGAGCGGCTCGGCCTCCTCGAAGTTCACGTCCGTGTCATTCGTCGCAACGTGGACGAGCAACGGCACGTTCAGGTTCTCCACCGTGTAGTACGGCGACCGTTCCTTGTAGATCGCCCGCTGCTCGAACGGGAGCCCCGCAATCCGCTCCTGCGTCGAGAAGCTGCGCTGGTAGCCCGGCCCCTTGTAGGACAGGCGGAAGAAAAGGTTCGTCACCGGTACGTTCGCCACCGCGGCCTTGAACGGGTGCTCGCCACGGGCGGTCACTGCCAGGATGGAGATGTAGCCGCCGTGGCTCCAGCCCATGATGCCCACGCGCTCCGGGTCCACATGCGGCAGGTTGGCCACCATCCAGTCATATGCGCTGGTGTTGTCCTCCACCTCGTAGCCGCCGTAGTCGATGGCATTGTGGTGGTCCGCGCCGTAGCCGGTGCTGCCGCGGTACTCCGGCGCGATGACAACGTAGCCGCGCTCGACCGCCTCGCGGATGAACGGCCAGTAATTGGGCGTCCAGTTGCCGTGCACGCCGCCGTGCACCCAGATCAGTGCCGGGTGGCCGTGCCTGCCGCGCTTTTCCAGTGGCTGATAAACGTACGCAGGGATGTCCATGTCGCCGACACTGCTGCGGTACGTGATCTTGCGGTAGTCCAGCACGCCGCGGCTGCGCGCCTCGAAGATGCTGTCCGTCCGCGCCTTCTGCGCGATGTGGCCTTCGTAGTTGGCTACGGGGTGGTCCTCGTGGCGGTTGCTCACGTAGAGCTGTCGGGCCCGGTCCGGATCCATCTCCACCTGCCGGGTGGGCCCCTGGGCCACACCTGACTGGGCGGTCACGGCGATGAGGAGGGCGGCCCCGAAATAACGGGCCGTATGGCGATTGGGTACCAGCGTCATCTCCAGCTCCTGCTGAGGTTCGGTTCCTGTTGCAAGGTCGGCGGGAAGGCGCCATGCCCGGCGCACGGACTGGTGCGCCGGGCATCATGTGCCTCCCATGCTATCCTGACGGCGAGGCCCGCGCTACGGGCACCGCGGCAATGTCACGGGGCACTGCTCCGGGTTCGGCGCCGGGGCGGCGCCCGCCTGGCCCCCGCCGGTCGTGTACATCGGCATGCCCAGCAGCTCCAGCTCGTTGCCCGGCATGGGGTAGTGGATAGGCGTGCCCTCCACGAGGGAGCCCCATGCCCGCGCGTCCCAGTGCGCCACGCCGGCATCCACGCCGATCATCTCCATGCGCTTCTCATAGCGCAACGCATCCCACAGGCTGCCACACTCACCGTTCAGCTTGCGCGGTGTGCAGTTCGGTCCGGGCACGCCGTCCACCGTGACCGGGGGCAGGCCCCCATTGCCGACGCGGGTGATGTTGATGAGCGGGACGGCCTCATCGGCACGGCCGAGGCGGATGAGTCCCTCCGCCTTCAGCAGGTTCATCTCGTCCACTGTCATGATGAGCAGTGGCCCCGTGTTCCAGCCGGTGTCCCGGCCCAGTCGGTGGTAATAGTAGAACGACCGCTGGCCGGTGCCGCGTGCCGCAGCAAAGACAGTGGCCGTGTGGCAGCCCATGTACTCGCCCTCGACCGCCAGCGAGTTGGCCTGTTGGTTCGTGCACGTGGCCGTCGGCGAACTGATGATCCGGCGGTCCTGCACGTTCACCATGACGAACGGCTGGCGGTCTGACCACGGCGTGTTGTACCACTCGATGAATCGGTCCGACTGGTCCGCCGGCCCGACGACCATGTAGTCCACCCGCATGAAATCGCCGGGCGTGACGGTGCGATGCCGCGCCGCCCGGTGCTTGTAGATGGACTCCATGATGTCCGGCGTGCCCAGGGGCGCGAAGTCTTCCGTGATGCCCGCATCGATGTGCTGGATCACCCGGTTCCAGTCCACGGCGGCCCGTTCCGCTGGCGAGCGAGCAGCGTATACCATGGTACGGGCGATGTACGAGTTGATGATCCTGGCGAACTGCTGGTTCGTCAGCGTCATGCCGGGTATCCACTCGCCGGCGGAGTTGCCGGGCAGGGTGAACGTGTTGTTCTCGGCAATGCGCAACGCCTCAGTGAGTTGGGCGATGGCCGTGTCGCGTACCTCCTGGTATGGCCGGATCAGGTCCTGCACGTGGGTCGAGCCCGGCTCGAACCGGATGGTGTCCGTGTCCACCACCTCACTGTAGACCCAGCCCTGATCGTACATGAGTGCGACCTGGGCGTGGGACAGCCCCTGCACGAACTTGGCGAACGCCAGCGTCCGATCGGTCACGTCCGTCGCGCCCGAAACCAGCCGCAGGTCATACTTGTCAATGGCCTGTACGCCGATGTTCACGGCGGAGATGATGGAATAGTAAGTGGAAATCGGGACGCGGTTCGGCGAGTTGGGCGAGACCGGCCCGTTGTCGATGGGCTGTCTCGGCTCAACACCCGCATCCTGGCCGCCAAAGTCGGTGAAGCCCGTGGTGAATTCATCGGCCGCTGTACTCTGCGCTACAGACGGCGTGCTGCTCTGCGCGCGGTCGAACCAGCGCCGGAACGACGTGGAGATCAGAGACTCCACGTCGGCGGCACTGCGCACGACGACGTCACGATCGGGGTTGTTCGGGTTCGATACATCCAGGTCCTGGCAGGCAACGGCGCTCAGCGACAGGGCGCCGGCCACGAGCATGCTGGTCTTTCTCATGGTTTCCTCCGGCGCAACTAGAAATTGATCTCGACGCTGGCCGTCAGCGTGCGATAGTTCGGGTAGTCGAAGTTGTCATTGCGGTCCATGACCGAGCCGATCTCCGGGTCGTAACCCGAGTACTTCGTCCAGGTGTAGAGGTTGCGCCCGATGAGGGCCAGCGTCATGCGGTCCATGTTGATGCGCGAGAGCAGGCCGCTGCCCGATCCGTCGATCCGGTAACGGACCGACAGCTCCCGGAGCTTGACGTAGGACGCATCCTCCACGAACCAGTCTATGTTCGAGTTCGCATTGTACAGGGCCAGGTAGTACGCCGCCGGCTTCTTCAGCTCCTCCGGCTTGCCGAACTGGTCCTCCTCGCCGTGGCGCCACCACTGGTACATGCGCTGCTTCGTGCTGTTGTAGATGTTGCCGCCGACCTGGCTGTCAAGCAGGCCGTAGAAGTTGAAGTTCCGCCAGCCGACCTGGTTCGAAAATCCCCACTTGAAGCGCGGGTTGCTGTCACCCGTGCGTACGTCGGCGGGTACGCCATCTTCCGTGAGCATCCGGAACGGCATGCCCCAGGCATAGTTGACGCCATCGATGGAGATGCTCGTGCCCCACAGCTCCTTGGCCACGCCGTCGCGGAAGGTGTTGCCGGCGCCAACCGGCACGACGACGCCATCATCATTCACGGCGAACGCATCGCGTGATGACGTGTGCACGCCGCCACGGTGACTGGACAGGTCATCTAGGGTCCGCAGGAATGTCTGCGTGTAGATCATGCCGATGGTCTCGCCGGCGCAACGATAGCCCAGGCCGGACCGGTTGCACGGGCGGTCGTAGGCCACGATCTCATTGCGGGAACGGTCCGCCAGCAGCGTCGCCGACCAGCGCAGGCCCGGCCGCTCGATGAGGCGTGCCTCCAGCGTGGCCTCCCACGTGTTGCCCTCGATGGTGCCGGCATTCTGCCACTGGCTGGAGAACCCGAACAGCGAGGGCAGTGGCACGTTGATGAGCTGGTCTACCGTGCGCTGGGTGGCGTAGGCGAGCTGGAACGACAGCCGCTCGAACGCAACCAGGTTCATGCCGAACTCCTGTTCCGTCGACTTCTCCGGACGCAGGTACCTGTTGCCCAGGGTGGCCAGTGACACGCCACCACCGGACAGGATGGAGAAGACCTCGTACTGGTCGGCGAAGCTGGGCCGACCGCCGGCGGTGCCGCGGTTGTAGTGGATGCGGAACTCATTGATCTGTTCCACGGGCCACCACGACTCCTGGGCCATGCGCCAGGCCGCGCGGGCGGCATAGTAGGTGTGCCAGCGATCGCGCGGGCCGAACACGGAGCTGCCCTCCCGCCGAAGCAGCAGGTTGCCGATGAAACGGTCGTCCCAGCTGAGGTCCGTGTTGCCCAGATACGCTGTCGTCCGGACAAAGCTCTCACTGGAACCGACGGACGGAATCTTCAGCGCATCCAGGTCGGGGATACCGCCGACAGCCATGTCATCACCACTGGCGGTGAAGGACTCGGCGTCCGTGCGCTCCAGGCTGCCGCGGAACGTGGTGCGCGTGCGCAGCAGTCCGAAGTCGCGTGCCAGGGACAGGCCCAGCGAGCCGTTCAGGGCGTCATCAACAGAAGCGTTCCGGGATGCGAAGCCCGGGTTGCCCGTGGCGTAGTCTGGTGTCTTGACGCCCTTGGGGATCCATATGGTTGTCCGGCGGTCCGACCGGTCGTAGCTGGCGTTCACATCCACGGCCAGCCACGCCAGCGGGTTGTACCGCAGGTCGGCGCTGCCCATCGTGCGCAGGCGCCGGGCCTTCCGGTCCTGCGTGTATATCTGGTACAGCGGATTCGCCCGGATCCCGGTGGGGTCCGGCTGGAACGCGTACGGCGTGCCGTCCGGATCCGGTTGCAGCAGGTCCACGTCCGGCGAAATGTGGATGAAGTCGAAGAACACGTTGCCGTACATGTTGTCGCGCTCGGACCGCATGTGGAACGTGCTCACCGACAGTGACAGGTCGTTGCGCAGGCGGTGGTCCAGGTTGAGGCGGAAATCCGTCCGGCCGTAGCCGTCGTTCTCCCGGACCACTCCCATCTCCTTCTGGTTCGCCACCGTCGCAATCCAGCTCGTGCCGCCGCTGTTGAAGCCGAAGGACGCCGAGTTCGAGTAGTAGTCGCCCGGCGTGAACAGGGAGTTGACGTGGTTGTACGTCGCGCCAGGATACTGCTGGTCCTGGAACCCGAAACGCGTTGTAGCGGCAAGCTCCCGCGGCACGACCTCGCCGTCCGAGTTCAGAAACTGGCCCTGCGCGTTCATCTGCAGGTTGTGGTACTGCGCCCACCTGATGGGGCGCGGGATATCGCTGGTGCCATACTCCGACCGCACCGTGAACCGCGTGCGGTCCGCAGGAAGGCTGGAGCCACGTGTCGTCCGGATCTGGACCACGCCAGCCGCCGCCCGGGAACCGTACAGCGATGCCGCCGCGGCGCCCTTCACCACCTCGACGCTCTCAATGTCCAGGTTCGAGATGTCCGCTGAACTCGCGGCCAGAATCACTCCGTCCACCACCAGCAGCGGTGCGTTGTCCCGGTTGATGCTCGTGGGAGTGCGCAGCAGGATGCTCACGCCGCTGCCCGGTTGCGATCCGGTCAGCACGGTGGCGCCGGCTACCTTGCCCTGGATGGCCGCCACCGCGTTCGACGGCGGTACCGGCATGTCCTCCCGGCCGACGCGGGAGACAGTGAACGGAACCATGGCACGGGTTCTCGCCTCGGTGACCCCTGTCACCACCAGCTCCGACATGCTCAGCACCTGCGTGCGCAGCTCGAAATCCACCGTGGCCGTCTCGCCTGCCCTGACTACCACGCCGGCTTCCTCTCCAGGAGCGAAGCCGATGACCTCGACCTTCACCGTGTACGTGCCGGCCGGCACGTTCAGCAGCATGTAGCGGCCGTCCGGATTCGTGACCTGACCCGTACGGAGACCTTCCAGGTATACCTGCGCCCCCGCGATGGGGCTGCCTTCACTGCTCCTGACCAGGCCCCGGATCACTCCGGTTTCCTGGGCGTGGGCCGCCGGCGCGAGCAGGGTAACCATCCCCGCCACCGCCAAGACCAGACGCCACCTCGTTCTGCCAGTTCCCGGCATTGCTCCCTCCTTCAGTGTTCACGTGACGTGCTGCGGGTGCTGCGATCCACGGCGGCTGTTGCGTCGGGCCGTGGAGATAAGTGCGATCCGGGCGACTGCCCGCCCCACCACGGCGGGCGCGGCAGTGTATACCGTTTCGGATACTGAACGCACCGCGGCGGCGGTCGGGGGGCCGGCCGCGGGAGTTGCTCGGGAAAGCAGGCCCGCCTGAAGGAGGCGGGCTTTGTCAGGAAGATACGCGCGAGACCTCTTGGCCTGCAATAGCGATGGGGACGGCTGGTCGCCTGGCGGGGGCGGGCGGTCCCGCGGCGAGTGCCGGCGCCTGGGCCGTCAGGGGCGGTTCACGCCGGTGAGCATGATGACGCGCTCCACGTGTCGGGATCCGAGGCCTGGCAGGGCCCCGGCCTCGACGGCATCCAGGACGTGGATGCGGCGGATGGCCTCCAGGGGGACGGTACGGAGGGCCTCGATGCCACCGAGGACGACGCCATCCATGTAGACGAGGATGACGGTTTCCAGGCGCAGGCTTCGGTCCGGACCCGGGCGGAGCCAGCGCGGGCGCAGTTTTTCTACGGCCTCGTAGGCGTTGCGGGTTTCACTGCGGACGAGGTCCTCGTAGGTGAGTTCGTTGGGGCTCCCGATGGCAGGCGGGCGTCCGCCGGACAGGCAGGCGGAAAGGGCAGTACTGGAGATCAGGAGCAGCAGGGCGAAGCGGGACATGGGGCCTCCAGGGTCGGGTACCTGATGATGGGATGTCACCGGGGTAATCCGCAACGCCGGACGATGTGCGGCGGCGATGGAGGGGCTGGTGGACCCGGGCTACTCGTCGCGTGTAGTGCTGGATGCTACACTCAGAAGCGCGGCACTCCTGCCGCGCCGCGGCCTGCGGCCGTGGCCTACCTGAACGGATGTACTGCGATGCTGACCAAGACGATGGCCCCCCGGCGCGGGCTGGTAGTGGCACTGCTGCTTGCGGTGGCGGTGCCTGCCGCCGGACAGACCCGGTTGTTGCGCTTTCCTGATGTTCACGGTGATCGTGTGGTATTCACGCACGCGGGTGATCTCTGGACGGCGCCGGTGAGCGGCGGCACGGCGATCCGCCTGACAACCCATCCCGGGCTCGAGCTGTTCGCGAAGTTCTCGCCAGACGGCCGGTCCATTGCCTTCACCGGCCAGTACGACGGTGACGAGCAGGTCTACGTCATGCCGGCCACCGGTGGGGAGCCCCGGCAGTTGACGTACTACCCCGCCCGCGGCCCGCTGGCCGAGCGCTGGGGCTATGACCACCAGGTCTACGGCTGGTCGCCGGACGGGCAGCGCGTGCTGTTCCGCTCATTCCGGGACTCGTGGACGCTGCCGGCGGCGCGTCTCTACACGGTGTCCGCTGGCGGCGGCCCGGCGGAAGCCCTGCCCATGCCGGTGGCGGGTTCCGGCGCATTCTCGCCGGACGGCAATCGCGTGGTGTACTCGCCGGTCTTCCGGGATTTCCGATCCGAGAAGCGCTATTCCGGCGGGCAGGCGAACCGGCTGGTCATCTTCGACATGGCGCGGAACACGGCTACGCCGGTCCCGGAGAAGTCCCACGCCCAGCGTGACGCCATGTGGATCGGCGACGTCGTGTACTACACGTCCGACGAGGACGGCACGTTCAACATCTACTCGTACACACCGGCCACGGGCGCCACTGCGCAGGTCACCCGCAGCACGCAGTGGGACGTGCGCTGGCCGAGCGCCGATCCGTCCACGGGCCGCATCGTCTACGAGATGGGCGGCACGCTGCACGTGCTGGACACGCGCACTGGCGAGGCCCGGGCAATAAGCATCACGGTCCCGGACGACGGGGTGGCCTCGCGTCCCTCGCGGGTGGCCGTGGGCAGCCAGGTCTCCGGCTTCGCCCTGAGCCCGAAGGGCGAGCGCGCGCTGTTCACTGCCCGCGGCGACATCTTTACGGCGCCCATCGAGGCGGGTCCAACGCGGAACCTGACGAACTCGTCGGGATCCCATGAAAAGCACGCGCGCTGGTCGCCGGACGGTCGGCACATCGTCTTCATTTCGGACCGTACGGGCGAGGAGGAGCTGTGGCTGATGGCGCAGGATGGCAGCGGCCAGCCGGAGCAGCTCACCCGGGGCGGCAGTGCGTTCCGCTACGCGCCGGCATGGTCGCCGGACGGCAGCCGCATCGCGTTCAGCGACAAGGACGGCAGGCTGTACGTGCTGACCATGGACGGCCGCCGCCTGGCTGAGATCGCCGATGATCCCCGCGGCCAGATCCAGGACTACACATGGTCCCCGCGTGGCAACCACCTGGCCTTCAGCATGGCGGACCCGCGAGGGGTCCGCGCCGTGCACGTCTGGAGCGCCGCCGACAATCGTGTGCGCCAGGTGACGGACGGCTTCTTCGGTGAGTGGGGCCCTGCCTGGGGCAGTGAAGGCGACTACCTCTACTACCTGAGCAACCGGGAGTACGCGCCGCAGCTGTCCAACAATGAGTGGAACTTCGCGGGCAACCGTTCCACGCGCATCTATGCCATGTCGCTCCGGCGGGACGTGCCGCATCCGTTCCCGCCACGCAGCGACGAGGTCACCATCACCGCCGCGGAGGATGGGGCATCCGGTGCGACGGCGGCGACGTCGTCGTCCGCGGCTGCGACGTCGTCATCTCCCACGTCCTCACTCATCATCGAGTTCGACGGCATCGCCGAGCGCGTGGTGCCTGTGCCGGTACAGGCCGACAACTATGGCGGCCTGAGTGCTGCCGGCGGCCATCTCGTCTACTGGGTGACCAGCGCCGGCTACTACGGCCGGGGCGGCGAGCGTCAGCCGCAGCTCCGGGTGTTCGCCCTGGCTGATCGCCGGGAGACGACGCTGTCGGAAACGCTGGCGGGCTACGCACTGTCGCAGGACGGCTCGAAGCTGCTGGTACGGGAGGGTGGCAGCTTTGTGCTGATGGACGCGCGGCCGAATGGTGCCGCGTCAAAGAAGACCGTGGCCACGTCGAACATGTACGTGGACCGGGTGCCGGCGCAGGAGTGGGCGCAGATCTTCGATGAGGTCTGGCGTCGCTACCGTGACTTCTTCTATGTGGAGAACATGCACGGCTACGACTGGAACGCACTGCGCGACCGGTACCGGCCCCTGCTGGCGCACGTCGGGCACCGGTCGGACCTGAACTACGTCATCAGCGAGATGATCGCGGAGCTGTCCGTGCAGCACGCCTACATCGCCGGTGGCGACTGGACCACGCCGTCCAGGCCCAGCGTGGCGCTGCCGGGTGCCCGCTTCGAGTGGGACGCCCGTGCTGGCGCGTACCGCATCACGAAGATCTTCGAGGGGCACAACGAGGAGGCCATCTACCGCTCGCCGCTGACGGAGCCGGGTGTGGATGCGCAGGTCGGCGAGTACGTCCTGGCCATCGACGGCCAGACGCTGACGGCGGACGAGGATCCGTACCGCCTGCTGCGCCACCGGGCGGACAGGCCGGTGACGCTGACGCTGTCACGCAGCGGCAATGCCCGGGACGGACGGGAGGTCACGTTCAATCCCGTCACCTCGGAGGCCGACCTGGTCTACCTGGACTGGGTGGAGGGCAACCGTCGTCGCGTGGATGAGATGACCAATGGCCGCGTCGGCTACATCCACGTGCCGAACATGGGTGCGGAAGGCATCCGCGAGTTCATCAAGTGGTACTACCCGCAGATCCGCAGGGAAGGCCTGGTCATAGACGTGCGGGCGAACGGCGGCGGCAACGTCTCGTCCATGCTCATCGAGCGGCTGCAGCGGGAGGTGCTGGCCACGGGCTTCTCGCGGACGGACGACCATCCGTCCATCTATCCGCGCATGCCCACGTTCCACGGCAGCATGGTCACCATCCTGGACGAGAACTCGGCGTCCGACGGCGACATCTTCCCGGCCATGTTCCGGGAGGCGGGCCTCGGTCCGCTGGTGGGCAAGCGCTCCTGGGGCGGCGTGGTCGGCATCACCGACCGGGGCGGCCTCATTGACGGCGGTGTCGTCAATGTGCCGGAGTTCGGCTTCAACAGCGTCACCGGCGAGTGGATCATCGAGGGCTATGGCGTGGACCCGGACATCGAGGTGGACCAGGACCCCATCGCCGTGCTGAACGGCCGTGACCCGCAGCTCGAGCGGGCCGTGCAGGAAGTGGAGCGACTGATGCGGGAGAACCCGCGTCGCCTGCCGCAGCGGCCGGCACCGCCGGTGCGCACGCCGGACCGTCGCTAGCAGCGGCCCCAGCCCACCGCCCCTCGCGGCGCCCCGGCTTGACAGTACAGGCCGGGGCGTCGCACCATGCGGCTCGCCCCCAACCGCCGCAGGTCAACATGGCACGTATCGTTTCCGGCCTCGTAACCGCTGTCGCTGCCGTCGTCGCCGGTGGCCTGTTCACTGCCTGCGCTACCGTGGCGCAGCCCGGCGCACAGCCGGGGACGCCGGAAGACCCCGTCGCACCGGTGCCGGTGGAGGCGGCCCAGCCGGACACAGCGCCGGCGGGGCCGCCGCTCTTCCGCGACGAGACACCGGGCGCCCTGCAACGGGCCATCGCAGCCCTGGGCGGCTCGGGCACCCTGCACCTGGCGCCGGGCAGGTACATCCTGCAGCCATCGTCCTGGACCGACCCGTCGTGCGGCAACTGCGAGGACGCCAGCGAGTCCGTTCCCGCCACGCTGGGCATGCGCATCACTGGCCGGGACGTGCACATCCGCGGCGTGCACCGGGACAGCGTCGCCATCGAGACGAGGGCCGGGTACGGCCTGCTGTTCGAGGATTGCGCGAACTGCACCCTCAGCGGCATGACCATCACCGGCGGCATCCGTGACGACGATGGCAGGGCCACCAGCGCCGGCATCGTGGCACGTCGCACGTCGCTCACCATCGAGGACTGCCGCATCAGCGACAACGTCGGTGACTCGGCGACGGTGGCCCGGACGGTCGTGGGCATCGCCGGCATTGCCGGCCGCGAGGGCAGCAACGTGACGGTGCGAAACTGCGCCATCACCCGCAACTCGTGGGATGGCATTGCACTGTACCGCGGCGCCCGCGCCCACATCCACGACAACGTGGTGGACGGCGTGGACAAGGCGTCCGGTGCCGTCATGACGGGCGGCCGCGGCGTGGGCATCGGCCTGACCTGGGACGCCCGCGCCGTCGTGGAGCGGAACCTGGTCACGCGTTACTGGAAGGGCATCGGCGCGTTCGTCGAGGCGGACGCGGACATCCGCGACAACATCGTGGAGGACATACTGACCTGGGGCATCACACTGTGGGGCCCGTCAGGGGCGACGCCGTCCGCACGCATCGAGGGCAACGTCGTCTACCGCACCGGCGCGTGCGGGGTGTCCGTGGACCGGCCCGCCGGCGGGCCGCCGGCCGGCACGCTCAGGGACAACGTCGTCGTCCGCAGCGGTCAGGCCGAGCGCTATGACAGCGGCGAGCCGTACTGCTGGCAGCGCCCCATCGCCCGGCACCAGGTGCCGGAATCCTTCGTTGAAGGCCTCAACCTGCTGTACGACAATCGCCAGCCGGCAGAGGCGGGCAGTGCACCGCCGCCCCTGCCGGAACTGCTCCACGACCGCTTCGTGGAACGGGCCCGACCGCTGACGGTGCGGCTGGCCGGTTACCCGGCGCTGCGCGAGGCACTGCTGTTCCGGGAGATGCCGGAACTGGGGCGCTGACGATCCGCCGGCGCGCGGTTAATGGGCGATGATGAAGCCGCTGTTTTCCTTGGTTGTGCCGAATACCAGTTTGGTGACGTTATCATAACCTGCGTTCTTCAGTTTTTCCGGGTTGCCGTTCTTTTTCCTTTGAACGATCTGTGGTTCACCTTCGAAGGGCTCGCAATGTGCGTAACTCAGGACGATCGTGACGTCCTTCTTGAACTGGCGGTTACTCTGGCTTGAGAGAGTGACACCGACACTGTCTGTCCAGGTAATCAGCTCGAATTGGAGCCCCTGCTCCTCTTTATGAATGGCATCGGCAGGGAACAGAACCAGATTAGACCCCGATTGAAGGACTGCGGGAGCAGGACCGACTACGCGGGCGTCCGGGCGGGGAACAGAGTCCTGCGGGCAGATAAGCTTGCGCAGCGCGCTCAAGTCCTCTCCGCGCCCGGAAGTCCAGTCGCAGCTCCACTGCACCAGCACCACACCCATCAGCAGCACACCGAGTCCTGCCTTTCGCTTCCATGTCATCCTCGCCTCCCGTTCATGGGTGATCCGGTATGACCAACAGCGATGAAGCCTGCGACAGCGACCGCTCGGACGTGATTCTCCGCGGAGCCTGGTTGGGATGGGATGGGCCCGACAGGGCCGTGCCGGCAAAGATTGCAGCGGCCGCCGGGAAACACAACGATTTCCGGCGGCCGCCGTCGGGGCTCAGCGCTTGAGCACCGGGGCGCCGAAGCGCTCGAGGATCCAGCCGGACACCGCGGTGAGGGCGGCGGGTGCGAACGTCTCCTCGATGGTTATGTACTCGCCGGGCAGTCCGGTCCGGGCCGTCTGGAACAGGTGGTTCAGGCCGGGCATCACCCGGACTGTGTAGTCGGGATTGCCGGCGGCGGCCAGTGCCGTGCGCATGGCCTCTGCGTTGGGTTCGGCGGGCACCTGAAGGTCGAGGCCGCCGAACAGCGCGAGCGTCGGCACCTGCAGCCGCCCCAGGACCGGGCGCGGGTCCAGCTGCAGGAACTGCCGGAACCACGGTGTGCTCACGGCTGTCGCCTGCGCCTCCATCCACTGCTGTTCCTGCCCCGGTGGGATACCCTGGAGTGCCCGGTCCGCAGGCGTCATGGCGTCCAGCGCCGTGCCCAGCAGTTCTACGATACGGGCGCGACGACGGGTCGGATCGTCCTCGGCTTCGACGATCCGGAGCATGCGGGCCTGGACTTCGAGTGCGTCGCTCACCCGGTCCGCCGGCATGCCCGCGGCGCTGCTGATTGCGGCGAGTTGCGAACGCAGGATCTCCCCGCCTGGCAGGCCCGGCCCGGCCAGCAGCACGACGAACGCCAGGTCCGTCGCCGGCAGGCCGGCCGCGCCTGTGGCCACGAGCGGCGCGATGAGGCCGCCCTCACTGTGGCCGATGACCCCGATCCGGTCCCCGGCAATTTCCGGCCGGCTGCGCAGGTAGCGGATAGCGGCGGCGGCGTCGCCGGCAAAATCCAGGGTGGTGCCGACAGCGAAATCGCCGCCGGACTCGCCGACGCCGCGGTCATCGAACCGCAGCACGGCCACGCCATGCCGTGTCAGGTGATCGGCCAGCACCAGGAACGGCCTGTGGCCGAACACCGTCTCGTCCCGGTCCTGGGGCCCGGACCCCGAGACCAGGACCACCGCCGGGAACGGCCCGGTGCCCGGCGGCAGGGTGAGCGTGCCCGCAAGCTCGAGCCCCGCCGCGTTGTTCGGGAACTGGATGTCCATGGCCTGGTACGGGAACGGCGGTTCCGGGTGCTGCGGCCGGGGGAGCGCCACCGCGCCGGCTTCAGTCCGGCGCAGCTCCAGCGGCAGGGCCATGCCGCCCTGCTGCCATTCACCCTCGAAATGTCCTTCCCCTGTCAGGCGGCCGGTGTAGCCGCCGTTGATGGCCACCAGGCGCATGATGAGAACGCCGGCGGCGAACCGGACGGTGTCCACAGGGATGCCGGCGGCGCCCTGCGCCGGCGAATCCATGGTGGCGGCCAGGGTGCCGTCGGTGGCGGTGATGTGGAAGACCAGGGGCAGGCGGGTACCGGAAACCGCGATCTCGCCCGCCCAGGTCCCGGCGATGTCCGGCTGCTGCGCAGTGAGCGGCACAGCGGCGAGGCCGGCCATCACGCCGGCCAGGGCAATCCTGAAAATGGTCATCAGCGTGCCTCCGTTACGCGGGTTCATGAACCATAACGGTGGAGGACGCAGAGTTCTTCACCGGGTGCGGGGCTGAACGGCTCGTCACTTGCACAGGGGGCGTCGCATGGGACTCTCACTGAAGCCGAAGCACCTGAGCCGGTACGGTGACCTTGCCCGCCTGCTGGTCAGGTACGGGCGCCGGGATCTGGTGGAAGGTGCAGGGCTGGACGCTGCGCTGCCCGCTGACGAGCGGACGGCTGACGATGCAACCGTGCCACCGGAAGCCGCCGATCTGGCCGGCGACCTGGAGAAGCTCGGGCCCACCTACATCAAGCTCGGTCAGCTCCTGTCCACACGTGCGGATATCCTGCCGGTGGCGTACATGGAGGCGCTGACCCGACTGCAGGACAAGGTCGAACCGTTCCCGGGCGCCGAAGCGGAGCGCATCATCGAGGACGAGCTCGGCGTTCGCATCTCGAAGCTGTTCACCCGGTTCGACCGGGAGCCGCTGGCGGCGGCATCGCTGGGACAGGTCCATCGTGCGACCCTCCGGGACGGGCGCGAGGTGGCCGTCAAGGTCCAGCGGCCGGACATCCGCGGACGTATCCTGGACGACCTGGACGCTTTCGCCGAGGCCGCAGAATTCATTGACGAGCATACCGAGGTCGGCCGGCGCTACGGGCTGGCCGGCATGCTGGACGAGTTCCGGGCCTCCCTCCTGCGCGAACTGGACTACACCCGCGAGGCTCGCAACCTGGCCGTGTTCCGGACGAACCTGCAGGAGTTCGACCGCATCGTGGTGCCGGCCCCCGTGGACGACTATACGACGTCCCGCGTCCTGACCATGGACTTCGTACATGGCATCAAGGTCACCGAACTGCCTCCGGTCAGGCGTATCGAACTGGATGGCGAGGAACTGGGCGACATCCTGTTCGAGGCGTACCTGAAGCAGATCCTCGTGGACGGGATCTTCCACGCCGATCCGCATCCCGGCAATGTGTTCCTCACCGACGATGACAGGATAGCCCTCATCGACCTGGGCATGGTCGGCTATGTGTCCGAGGAGATGCAGCAGCAACTGCTGAAGCTGCTCATCGCCATCAGCGACGGGAAGGGCGAGGATGCCGCCGCAGTCGCAGCCGGCATGGGCGAGCGCCTCGGGGACTTCGACCGGACGCACTACACACGGGAGGTGTCCCAGCTGGTGACGATGCATCGGGACTCGACCATGGGCCAGATTGACGTCGGCCGTGTCGTGGTCGAGATCACCCGCATCTCCGGCGAGAACGGCGTGCGCCAGCCTGCTGAGCTGACGCTCCTCGGCAAGACGCTGCTCAACCTGGATCGCGTCGCCCTCACGCTCGCGCCAGACTTCGACGTCAACGACGCCATCCGGCGGAAGGCGGGGAGCCTGATGCAAAGGCGCATGCTGCGCCAGCTGTCCCCGACGCAGGCCCTCTCTGCCGCCCTGGAGATGAACGAGTTCGCCCAGGAACTGCCCGGCCGCCTCAACCGCACGCTGGACCGCATCGCTGACAATCAGGTCCGTATCCGCGTTGATGCCATAGACGAGGTGGAGATCATCGCCGGCATGCAGAAAATCGCCAACCGCATCGCGGCAGGCCTCGTGCTGGCCGCACTCATCATCGGCGCGGCCATGCTGACCCAGGTCAACACGGCACACACGATCCTGGGGTATCCCGCCCTCGCCTTTGTGCTGTTCCTCGGCGCAGCAATCGGCGGTCTGGTCCTTCTCTTCGACGTGATTTCACACGACCGGAAACCCCGCCGCTAACGTCCCCGTCCTGGACCTAGAGCCGGCGTTCGGCGATGAGCCGCAGGAAGTCCGTCGTGCTCACGAGCCCTTCCAGCTGCCCATCCGCGGCGACCAGGACACGGTGGACGCCGTGCTCGATCATGAACGCCGCAGCGTCATGGACCTCGGTATCCGGCGACAGCAGCAGTACGTGATGCGTCATGATCTCGGAGACGGTGTGCTCGGCGAGAAGGTCGTGGGCAGTGGCCGCGGACTCGTCCATCAGTTCCACGCCCTCCTCCCACAGGTCCGTGAAGTAGCTGCTGGTCACTTCCGACGGCACTTCGTCCAGTGCCCATTCGCCGTCGGAGCCGTTGTTCTGCCGGTCCGCGCTCGCCGCGAAGTCCATGACATCCATGGCTGATACGACACCGACTACATCGTCCCCGGCTACCACCGGGGCGCCCGTGATGAAGCGCTCGCTGAACAGGGCCACCGCGTCGCGCAGTGTATCGTCAGGTGTCAGCACGGCAACGTCACGCGTCATGAAATCCTTTAGTTTCAGCATGGCCTCATGCTCGTCCAGGGCATTGATGAACATCACCGCTGCGGCAGGGGCGTCTCGCCATAGCGGCCGGCCCGTGTCGCACTCCGATGCGCGGCTCTATTCGTGCCAGTTCATCGCATGCTGTTCCAATGCATGCAACGCGAGGCGCGGTGCTGTCTTGCGCGCGGACCGGCCGGTGCCGGCCCGATCCGCCGGCAGGACATTCTGTCCGGTGGGTCGGACGAGGATGACGCAACGCGACAGGCTGCCGCTCTGCTGCTGGTCGCCTCTCCCGGGAAAGCCCGCTCCCCGAACGACTTGCGTGAGCGGTGCGCCAGCCGCGCTGCGGCACGTCTCGGGCAGGTGCAGCGTGGGGGACTGATCCGGAAAGGAGGCACCAACCAATGACCTACATGGACAGGCTGCTGCGGGAACTTGATCTCTTCGACAGTGCCGGCGCACCGGTCCTGTCGCTGTACCTGCCCGTGGAATCGGAAACCGGGCTGGACATGCTGACCCGAGCCACCCGGCTTGTCCGTTCGCTGGCCACGGACATGCCAGAGGCGGCGCAGGCTGACCTGGCCCGGGAACTGGAGGAGGTGCGCGACTATGTCGGCTCGCTGGTCGCGGCGCCCGCCGGGCTGGCGATCTTCTGCTGCGCCCGGCGCGGCTTCTTCCGCGTGGCGCGGCTGAGCGAGCGTGTGCACGAGTACGCCTGCTGGCAGCCGGAGCCGGAGACGGGACCCCTCCGCCAGGTGGCCGGGTCAACGGGTCTGTTGACGCCCGTGGCGTAGGTTGGCTGCTGAAAGGGGGGCGACGCATGCGCGTCGCCCCCCTTGTCTCCATCGGTGGAGCCCTCGGCTCAGCCCACGTGGAGCAGTGCCTGCAGTTCTTCCGGCGTAAGGTCCGACGCACGCTTCGAGCCCATGCGACCACCACCGCGGTTGACCGTTGACTTCGGCTTGGACTCCGCTGGCTGGGCGCCGCCTTCATAATCGAAGTCCGGCAGCGAGATGCGCGGCAACGGGTAACCGATGATGCGCTCGATATCCTTCATCGCCGCCAGCTCCCCGCCGGACACGAACGTAACCGCCGTGCCTGATGCGCCGGCCCGGCCTGTCCGGCCAATGCGGTGGACGTAGGCCTCGGGATCACGGGGCACGTCGTAGTTCACCACGTGGCTGATGCCCTCGATGTCGAGGCCTCGCTGGGCGACGTCGGTGGCGACCAGGACCTGGACCTTGCCTTCGGCAAAGGCCTCCAGCGCCTTGCGCCGCTGCTTCATGTCCTTGTCGCCATGCATGACGTCGGCGACGATGCCGGCGCGCCCGAGCCTCAGCATGAGCGTGTCGGCACCAGCCTTCGTCGCAGTGAAGACCAGGACCTGGTCCCAGTTCGTCTCCTTCAGGAGCTCCACGAGCAGGGCCGGCTTCCGTTCACCACGAACGCTGTAGACCTTCTGCTCGACCTTGTCCGCCAGCGTCGCCTGTGGCGCGGCCTCGACCCAGACGGGATCATTCAGGATGCGAAGCGCCAGCGCGTGCACGCCGTTGGGCATGGTCGCCGAGAAGAACAGCGTCTGCCGCTTCTCCGGTATGTGCCGCAGGATAGCCTCGATCTGGGGGCGGAAGCCCATGTCCAGCATGCGGTCCGCCTCGTCGAGCACCAGCGTCTGCACCTGGTCCAGCTTCACGTTGCCACGCTCGATGTGATCGAGCAGCCGGCCGGGCGTGGCGGCCAGCACGTCAAAACCGGCGCGCAGATCACGGATCTGCGGGCGCATGGGCACGCCACCCACGACCACGCCGGTGAAGAGCTCCGTGTACTTCGTCAGCGCCCTGGCGTCCTCCGACACCTGGTCAGCCAGTTCCCGGGTGGGACACAGCACCAGTGTGTGCAGGCCTTCCTTGTCCAGTTGCTTTTCCAGGGAGGGGAGCAGGAAGCCTGCGGTCTTGCCGGTGCCCGTCTGTGCGATACCTACCAGGTCACGGCCCTCGCGGGCCGGACCGATTGACTTGCTCTGGATCGGTGTGGGTCGCTCCCACCCCAGATCCCGGATCGCTCGCATGAGCGGCTCCGCCAGATTCATTTCCTCGAACGTCAAACGACCTCCTCGTACAGTGCGGCGGGGACCCTGTGTCCCGACCATACGGCCTCCGTTCGCACGGGGAGGCCAGACGCAAAAAAGCCGGTGCGCCGGCTGGTGGGGGGCGCACCGACCTGTTTCAACACGTGTAGTATAACGGCGGCGCCGCCGTGGCTCAAGGCCTCGGCGAATCCAGGAGCTGACGCAGACGGAGCTGCAGGTCGAAGGGCGTGAATGGTTTCTCGAGAAAGTCCCATTCGGGGGGGAGTCCGCCCTCGAAGTTGTCCCGCGGGAAGCCGGAGGTGAGCAGTACGCGGAGACCGGGCAGTTGCGCGGTGAGTTGCCGGGCGAGCTCGACGCCGCTGGTGCCGGGCAGCACGACATCGGTAACCAGTGCACTGGGGGTGCGCGCCAGGTGGATGAGACGGGCCGCGGTCTCGGCGTTCTCGGCCTCGAAGACAGTATAGCCGCGGCTGCGGAGCGTGCGCGTCATGAGGCGTCGCACGGCATGCTCGTCCTCCACGACGAGCACGGACTCGGCGCCATGCAGCGAATCAGCCGGTACGGAGCGTTCGCGTTCCGGCGCTTCGGGCGCCGTGGCGCGGGCAAGCAGCACTTCGAAGGTGGACCCCTCGCCGGGCTCGCTCTCGGCGAGGATGAAGCCGCCGCTCTGCTTCACGATGCCGTAGGCCATGGCGAGCCCCAGGCCGGTGCCGCGGCCGGGTTCCTTCGTGGTGAAGAAGGGCTCGAATATGCGGCTCAGCGTGTGCTCGTCCATGCCGGTACCGGTGTCGCTCACGGTGAGGCGAGCGTACTCACCCGCCGGGATGAACGAATGGACAGGATGCCCACGGCCGTCCACGACGAGGGTATCGACGCCAATGGTGAGGGCGCCGCCGTCGGGCATGGCATCACGGGCGTTCACCACGAGGTTCATGAGCACCTGCTCGAACTGGCTGCGGTCCGCGTGCACGCGGACGTTGCGCGCCTGGCGAGTGACCCGGAACTCGATGTTCTCGGGCGTGAGCCGCTTCAGCATGCCGGTCATCTCGGTGACGACATCGGCGACTGCAAAGACAGTGGGCTGGAGCACCTGTTTGCGGCCGAATGCCAGCAGCTGCCGGGTCAGGCCGGCAGCCCGGCTCGCGGACTGGCGGATCTCCCGGATCTCCCGGCCCACTGGATCGCCGGGCCCGCATTGTTCCAGTGCCAACTCCGCATGGCCCTGGATGGCCGTGAGGATGTTGTTGAAGTCGTGGGCGATGCCGCCGGCGAGCTGACCGACGGCCTCCATCTTCTGGGCCTGCCTGAGCTGCTGCTCGAGAGCGCGCTGTTCGCTCAGGTCGAGGGCGGTGCCAGCGTAGCCGAGATAGGTGCCATCAGGGCCATGGAACGGTCGGCCCATGTCCAGCACGGGGCGGTACTCTCCCGATCGGTGCAGCAGCCGGTACTCGCAGCGGAACGGCTGTCGGCTGGCCACGGCCTCGCGCCACTCGCGCAGGGCGTACTCCCGATCAGCGTCGTGCACGCGCCGCGTCCAGCCGTCCCCCAGTTCGTCGGCCAGGCTGGTGCCGGAGAAGCGGAGCCACGCCTGGTTGAAGTAGTCGCAGTAGCCGTCCGCCCGGCTGCGCCAGACCATGGTTGGAAAGTCGTCGAACAGGGAGAAGTAGAAGTCGCGGGAATCCCGCAACGCCTCCTCCGCCCGCTTCAGGTCGGTGATATCCGTGGCCACGCCACGCAGCAGTGCGCCATCGGCGTCGGTGACGCGGCGGACCTCGTCGCGCAGCCACCGGACCGCACCGTTGTGCGCAACGGCGCGGTACTCGACAATGAGATGGTCCGTCATCCGCTGCCGCAACGCCAGGACGCGGTCACGGTCGTCCGGATGGACGATGCGCCGCCATGCGTGTCGGTCAACCAGGAAGAGGCTCGCCGGATAGCCGAGAAGCCGTTCCATGGCCTCACTCACGAACGTAAAACGCCTGGCTGTCACGTCCCATTCCCAGACGATGGCCGCCACGCCGCGCAGCACGTCCAGATAGCGCTGGCGTGCGATGGCCAGATCCTCGGTACTCGGAGGGACGGAGCCGTCGGCGGCGTCGGGTGACAGAGTGGCCTCAGCGGTGCGGGTGCGATCCGGCTGCCTGCTGGATGTCTCAATGTCACGACATCCGGGCCGCCGGCGCAACCTCCCTGCGGCGAAAGAAGCGTCCCGGCTGACGCTGGCCGGAGACGGGCACGGTTGGACCTGCGTCGCGCCTCGTCTTATGTTCCCCGAGGCGCCCGCTGCGTCGCCGCATTCTGCAACAGCCCTGATATCAGTCCCGGCGCCATGGCGCGCCCGCTTCGCATCCCCAACCGGAGTCCGTCCATGGTACTGCCCGCAACCCTGTGCCCCCGCCCCCGGCTGCTGTTCCCGGTCCTGCTGCTCATGCTGATGCCCGCCAGCGCCGCGGCGCTGCAACCGGCGGACACCACGCGCGCTGCGCGTAATGCCATCCAGAACGGGCTGCCCCTGGCGCCGACGCGGACACTGGAGTTCACCACAACGGAGGGGTCCTGGATCTCGGTGGACATCACACCCGACGGCGGTACGCTGGTGTTCGACCTGCTCGGCGACCTCTACACGATGCCGGCCACGGGTGGCAGGGCCACGCCGCTGACACGGGGCATGGCCGTGGATGCACAGCCGCGGATCAGTCCTGACGGCACGCGGGTCGTCTTCACGTCCGACCGCAACGGCGGCGAGGGCGTGTGGATCATGTCGCTGGACATGCAGGACACGGTGCAGGTAACGCGCGGGCGGGAGGTGAAGTACGACTCTCCCACCTGGACGCCCGACGGCAACTACATCATCGTCACGCGCGGCACGCAACTTCACATGTACCACGTGGATGGTGGGACGGGCACCGCGCTCACCCGCACGGACGTGGGTGCCGCGGCGAACCAGCGGTTCATGGGCGCGACCGTGACGCCCGACGGCCGCGAGATCTGGGCGGCGCGGAGGACCGGCCAGTGGCAGTACAACACTGCACTGCCGGACTACCAGCTCGTCGTCTACAACAGGGAGACCGGCGACATCACGCAGCGCACGTCACGGGGCGGCTCGGCGTTCCGGCCGACACTCTCCCCCGATGGCCGGTGGCTGGTGTTCGGTACGCGCTACAACGCCGAGACGGGCCTGCGCATCCGGGACCTGCAGACCGGTGACGAGCGCTGGCTGGCGTACCCGGTGCAGCGGGATGACCAGGAGTCCCGGGCGACCCTGGACGTGTACCCCGGCATGACGTTCACGCCGGACTCCAGGCACCTCATCGCGTTCTACGGCGGCAAGCTGTGGCGCATCCCGGTAGACGGCTCCGCGCCGGCGAACATCCCTTTCGAGGTGGACGTGGTGAAGCACATGGGGCCCGCCGTTCACTTCCAGTACCGCGTTGAGGATGACCCGACGTTCACCGTGCGTCAGGTACGCGACGCGGTGCCCTCGCCCGACGGTCGCCGGCTGGCGTTCGTCGCCCTCGACCGGCTCTACCTCATGGACTACCCGGGGGGCACGCCCCGGCGCGTCACGACGGACGACAGCATGCTGGAGTACGCACCCACCTGGTCGCCGGACGGGCAGTGGCTGGCGTACGCCACGTGGAGCGATGCCACCGGTGAGGGCCACATCCAGCGGGTGCGGGCGACGCCGGGCTCGCGGGGGCAGCGGCTGACGACGTCGCCGGCGGTCTACGGCGACCTGGCGTACAACCTGGACGGCTCGCGTATCGTCGCAACGCGGGCGTATGCACAACAGTACCTGGACGACACATCCCGGGGTGGCTCCGAATTCGTGTGGGTCCCGGCGACGGGCGGCGACGCCACGTTCATGGCACCAACGTCGGGCCGCGGCCGTCCGCATTTCCGGGCGGACACGCCGGACCGTATCTACGTCTACGGCGGTGGACGCCTCGCAACAATGCGCTGGGACGGGACCGAGATGCGTGACGTGCTCCGCATCGGCGGCAGCGGCGCGGGCACGCAGAACGCATCCCTCATCGTGATGGCGCCGCATGGCGACCAGGCGCTGGCCCAGGTGGGCGCCGATATCTATGCCGTCACCGTGCCCATGATCGGCGGGCCGGCGCCGCAGGTCTCGGTGACCAACCCGAACAATGCGCCCTTCCCGGCGCGCAAGCTGACGGACATCGGCGGGCAGTTCCCCGCGTGGAGCGCCGACGGCCGCACCGTGCACTGGACTATCGGCAACGCACACTTCGCCTATGACCTGGACCGGGCGAAGGCATTTGAGGACAGTGTGCGCGCTGCGCGGGCCGCGGCTCCAGCGGACACGACACCCGCAGATCCCGTTCAGCCGGATTCCATCCGCACCGACACGGCGCAGGCGGCCGGCGACACCGCGCGCGCCGGTCGCAGCGACGAGCCCCGCTATGAACCGGTGGAGACACGCGTGGTCATCACCGCGCAGCGGGACATCCCGCAGGGCACGGCGGTGCTGCGCGGCGGCCGCGCCATCACCATGCGCGGCGACGAGGTCATCGAGGATGCTGACATCGTCGTTCGCAACAACCGCATCGTCGCCGTAGGACGCAGGGGCACGGTGGACGTACCCGACGACGCCAGCGTCATCGACGTCGCAGGCAGGACCGTGATGCCGGGATTCGTGGATACCCATGCCCATCTCCGCGCCCGGGGACTGCCGCGCGACGAGATCTGGGCCTATGCAGCGAACCTCGCCTTCGGCGTGACCACCACCCGGGACCCGCAGACGGGCAACACTGACGTGCTCTCGTACGAGGACCGGGTGCGCACCGGCGAGGTGCTGGGGCCGCGCATCTACTCCACGGGGCCCGGCGTTTTCAGCGGCGAGAACATCCAGAACCTGGACCACGCCCGGCGTGTGCTGAAGCGCTACAGCGAGTACTACGACACCAAGACCATCAAGCAGTACGTCACCGGCAACCGGCAGCAGCGGCAGTGGGTCATCATGGCCGCGCAGGAACTGGGGCTCATGCCGACGACGGAGGGCTCACTCGACATCGAGAAGGGCATCACCGAGGCCATCGACGGCTACTCCGGTCATGAGCACAACTGGCCGGCGTTCCCCCACTACAGCGACCTGACCCGGATGTTCGCGTTCTCCGGCGTCGTCTACACACCGACGATCCTGGTGGCGTACGGCGGGCCTTGGGCGGAGAACTACTTCTACGCCACCGAGGACGTGCTCGGCGACGCGAAGCTCGCCCGGTTCACGCCCCACGAGGAACTGGCCGGCAAGGCCCGCCGCCGCGACGTCGGCTGGTTCCACCCCGACGAGCACGTGTTCACCCACATCGGCGAGCAGGTCGCCGACTTCGTCGCCGCCGGCGGCAAGGCCGGTGTGGGCAGCCACGGCCAGCTCCAGGGCATCGCCTGGCACTGGGAACTCTGGGCCATGGCCTCCGGTGGGCTGTCCAACCACGACGCGCTGCGCGTCGCCACCATCATGGGTGCCGAGGGCATCGGGCTGGGCACGGACCTGGGCTCCATCGAGCCCGGCAAGCTCGCCGACCTGGTCGTGCTGGACGGGAACCCCCTCGACAACCTGCGCAACACGAATACGGTCCGGTACGTGATGATGAACGGGCGGCTGTACAACGCTGATACCCTCGCCGAGATGTGGCCGAGGGTGCGGGAGGCGCCGCGCTTCTACTGGCAGGGGCAGGAGCCGAACACGGCGGCCGGGATTCGGTGAACGGAACGGACTCGGGATCGGGATCGTAAACGTTCAACGGGCAGTTGGCCGGCCTGGCGGGGAATCCCCGCCAGGCCGCCGCTGGCGCCGTCCCTTCGGCAGTCCGGAACCCAAGCCGCCGGACGGCCGCCGGGACGTTTCAGGTGATCGTAAACGTTTACGTTGAACGTTTACGTCACGATCCCCATCCCGCATCGTCCCCGCTTTTGCAGGAACCGCCCCTCCCAACTATCTTTCCGATTGTACGCAATCGACAAACTGACACCACGGAGAAGTACATGCTCGTGCGCTCCACGTTCGCGCCGCGCCTGACGGGCACCCTCGCGCTGCTGGGCGCGCTGGTGCTGCCCCTGTCGCCGGCGGCGGCGCAGCCGATCCAGAACCTGCGGACCCCCATGGAGGTGTCCGGCTTCCAGCGGCATACCAGCCATGACGAGATGTGGGACTACCTGCTGGCGCTGCGCTCGCGGAGCACGGACATGCGGCTGGGCAGTTATGGCGAGACGCGCGAGGGCAGGGAGCTGCCGTACGCCATCTTCAGTCGCCCGCTGATCTCGACGCCCCACGAGGCCGTGCTGCTGGGCAAGCCGGTGGTTGTGCTGGCGGCGAACGTACATGGTGGCGAGCGCACGTTCCGGGAATCGCTGCTGATCCTGATGCGGGAGATCGCGACGCCGGGCACGTCTGCGAACCGGCTGCTGGACGACATGGTCATCATCGCGGCGCCGCAGATCAATCCGGACGGTTTCGAGGCGACGCCGAACGGTCAGCGCGGCAATGCGTGGGGGATTGACCTGAACCGCGACTACATCAAGCTGGAGCACCCGGAGATTGCCAACTACATCGGCAACCTCATCAACCACTGGAACCCGCACCTGTACGTGGACGGCCACAACGGCGGCGTGTTCCCGTACAACGTGACGTACCAGTGCCCGAGCCACGCCAGCCCCGACCAGCGCATCACTGAACTGTGCGACAACGAGATCTTCCCGGCCATTGACCGTGCCCTCGAGGCGGGCAACTACAAGTCCTGGTACTACAACGTCGGTTCCCCGGACGAGGAGCGCTGGCCTGTGGGCGGCAACCAGGCCCGTATCGGCCGCAACTACGGTGGCTTCGCGAATACCGTGGCCATCCTGTTCGAGTCGCCGGGCTGGCAGGAGCGTGAGCCCGGCGTGCGCGCGGGCGAGATCGCGCTGCGTGCAGTGCTCGACTACGTGCAGCAGAACCCCGACCGCCTCATCACCACGGTGAACCGCGCCCGTCGCGAGACCATCGCCATGGGCCTGGCGGCGCAGGGTGAGGTGGCGGTGGAGATGGAGTACGGACCGCAGGACCGTCGCGTGAACTATGAGATCGGTGTCGGCCAGGGCGCCGATCGCCGGGCCGTTCCCGTGACCAACGCCCTGCTCATGAGCAAGCCGGTCGCCACGAAGACACGGGCCCGGCCCTACGCCTACGTCCTGCCCCGGGACGCGGTGGACGCCGTGGCCATGCTCCAGCGCCACGGCATCGTCGTCGAGCAGCTGCAGGACTCGGCCCGCCTGGAAGTCCAGGCGTACACGGTGGCCGATGTGCAGCACTCGCCGCAGTACAATCACGCCGCCACCGTCCAGGTCACCGTGGGCGAGGTCATTACCACGACCCGGCTGTTCCCCCGGGGCACCTACGTGGTGCCCACGGGCCAGGTGCTGGGTCGCGTCGTGGCGCACATGCTGGAGCCGGAAACCGACGACAACGTCGTATACTGGAACACCATGGACGCCTGGCTGCCCCGGCCCCGGCCGGAAGGCACGCAGGCCGGCGGCCAGGGCGGTGGCTTCGGCCAGCAACAGGGCCCGCCGCTGGTGCCCATCTTCAAGCTGATGCAGGCGCAGGGCCTCCCGACGAAGGTCGTCGAGCCCTAACGCCACCGAACCTGGACACAGCGTTCGGCGGGCAGAAAACGACGGGGCGTCGCAGCGATTGTGGCGCCCCGTCATGCGTCCCGGTGCGCCGGCTGTCCTGCAGCCCTAACTTGAGACATGCGCATCGCACTCGTTTCCATGGACCAGCGGTGGGAGCAGCCGGAGGCGAACCTGGTGGCTTGCCGGGAACTCGCCGCCACCGCGCGCTCCATGGGTGCGGACCTGGCCGTGTTCCCGGAGATGACGCTCACCGGGTTCACGATGAACGCGACGTCGTTCTCCGAACCGCCCGAGGCGTCACCCGCAATCGCGGCCTTCTCCGATATCGCCGCCGACCTGTCCATGGCCTGCGCCTTCGGTGTCATCCTCGATGGCAGGGACAGGCCCACCAACACCATGGTGCTGGTGGACAGCGCCGGTCGGGAGGTCGCACGCTACGCCAAGCTGCACCCGTTCAGCTACGCCGGCGAGGACGCGATCTACGAGGCGGGTGAGACGCTCGCCGTCGCTCGCCTCGACGATGTCGCATTCGGCCTCGCCGTCTGTTACGACCTCCGGTTCCCCGGCATGTTCGCCGAACTGGCGCCCCGCTGCGACGCCCTTCTGGTCATCGCCAACTGGCCCGGGCAACGTATCCAGCACTGGGAGACACTGCTGCGTGCCCGCGCCATCGAAGGACAGTGCTCCGTTATCGGCGTGAATCGAACCGGCAGCGATGGCAACGGCATCGTGTATCCCCGCAGTTCGCTGGCGTTCGACGCCATGGGTCGCCCGCTGCCCGTCGTCGCCACGGCCGGCGTCATTGACGTCGTTCAGTTGGACGCCGCCGCCGTCGCTGCGTGGCGCGCCGAGTTCCCCGTCCTCCGCGACCGCCGCCCCGACCGCTACGCCATCTGACCGGGTGGCGTCAGGCGACCAGGGGGTATCCCTCGCGGCGGGCGTCCGCGCTGGTTGCCGTGTCCGCGCCATTAGCATACAATTCACTCCCCTCCGGTGCCGCGCTGGTGGCACAAGCAACAACAGCAGTCAGCCCGCAGGAGCGATCATGCTGAAGTCCGTACGCGCTGCCGTCATCCTGACCCTGCTGCTGCCGCTGGCGGCGGCTGCACAGCACGTCTACCCGGCGACCGAGTGGGAGCGGCATTCCGCTCCGGAGGCCGTGGGCTGGTCCACCGAGGGCCTGGCCCGGGTGCACGAGCGGCTCAGTGACATGCCATCCACGGGCCTCATGGCCGTCGTCGGTGGCCGGGTCCTCTTCGAGTACGGCAACGTAGACACGGTCAGTTACCTGGCGTCGGTGCGGAAGAGCATCCTGTCCATGCTGGTGGGGATCTACCGCGAGCGCGGCGTCATTGACCTGGACCGCACCCTCGCGGACATGGGCATCGATGATCACCAGGGCCTGACGGACGCCGAGAAGCAGGCGACGATGCTGCACCTGCTCACGGCCCGATCGGGCGTCTATCATCCTGCGTCCAACAGCGGCGATGACCTGGCCAGCGCCCCGGAGCGCGGCTCACAGGCGCCGGGCACGTACTACCTGTACAGCAACTGGGACTTCAACGCGCTGGGGACGGCGTTCGAAACGCAGACGGGCGTGAATATCTATGACGCCCTCGAGCAGGAGCTGGCCATCCCCCTCGGCTTCCAGGACTTTGATCGGTCCAGCCACCGCAAGTCGGGGAACCTGAGCATCTCGCGGCATCCAGCCTACCACATCAACCTCTCCACCCGGGACATGGCCCGCATCGGCTACCTGATGCTGCGGGAAGGGCGCTGGCACGACCGGCAGATCGTGCCAGCGGACTACGTGCGGGAGAGCACGCGGGCGTACACGCCCCGCACGGAGATGAACCCGGAGCGGCGTCGCACCGGTCCCTGGGGATACGGCTACCTGTGGTGGGTGTTCGACAACCCGGACCTGCCGGAGGCTTACCGCGGCGCGTACGTCGGGCTGGGTGCCGTCGGCCAGCACATCCTGGTGATGCCGGCCCTCGATCTGGTCGTCACCCATAAGACGGCGCCGGGCCGTGGCGTGTCCGTCTCCCACAATGAGTTCCTGGAGCTGGTGGAGGTCTTGCTGGAGGCGGCGCCCGCGACACTGGTGCCAGCCCGGTAGCACATCAGGGCGCGGCTGGCGGGGCAGCAACGCCGGATGCTGCCCCGCCAGCCGTACGCCTGACCCTGCGTTATGCCGGGACCATGTCCTTCTCCTGTCGGTCCCAGTGCCTGTACTCCGCAACCGCATTCAGGAACGTGTCGGCAAAGTCGCCGCCGGCGGAGCGGCTGGTTACCACGCCGGCATCATTGGTGACGTCGTCGCCATCGGCGAGGCGGACACCCTTGAGCTGGGCCGCCCTCAGCACGTCCACGCCCTCACCAAAGGCGCCCACCGTCTTGCAGTGCTTGAACGTCTCGTTGATCCAGTGGATGGCATCGCCATGCTGCTTCACCGCGGTGGCATTGTCTGCGCCGCCGGCGACGAGCACGGCATCGTACATGACGGATGCGGCCGTGACGTAATTCCTGTCAACCTTCACCGGGTCGCCGCTGGTGGGCTTCAGCTCACCAAGCAGCTTCGACACAATCTCAACCCGGGCGCCCGCGTTCATTAACGCATCCTTTACCTGCATTAGGGAGGCGGCGTCCACGCCATCTGCCGCCAGGACCGCGATCTTCTTCGTCTTCGGGCTCGGCTTCTTCTGGTGCTCCACGCCGACTTCCGGCACCAGCACCTTCGGCTTCGCGATCTCCTTCCTCGGAGGCGTAGCCACGCCGATGCCCTCGGCGATGCGAACCGCCAGGTCATGGTCGATGTTGTTGAAGAATTCGTTGACCATGCGCTCCCGGACCTCCACCGTCTCCACCTTGCTCAGCTCAAAGTGGGCGGCCTCCACCAGGCGCTGCTGCTCGCCTGGCGTGATGCTGTGCCAGAACATGGTGGCCTGGCTGAAGAAGTCGCGGAACTTGTCGCTGCGGTTCCGGACCTTGGCGCCGTCCACCTTCTCCATGTGGTGCACGTAGCCGCCAGCCGACTCCGGCGCCATCATGGGGCACCCCTTTGCCAGGGAGTTGGGGAAGTATGCGACGCGGCCCTTGTTGATGGTCTGCCGCATGAAACCGTCCCGCTGGTTGTTGTGCACCGGCGCCAGCGGGCGATTGATGGGGATCTCGCTGAAGTTCGGGCCACCCAGGCGAATAAGCTGCGTATCTATGTAAGAGAAGAGGCGGGCCTGGAGCAACGGGTCGTTCGTGAAATCGATGCCGGGAACCACGTGCCCGGGATGGAACGCCACCTGCTCGGTCTCGGCGAAGAAATTGTCCGGGTTCCGGGTCAGCGTCATCCTGCCCACCTTCCGCAGCGGCACCTGCGCCTCCGGCCAGAGCTTCGTCGCGTCGAGGATATCGAAGTCGAAGGCGTGCTCGTCCTCCTCCTCGATCATCTGCACGCACAGCTCGAACTCCGGATAGTCCCCCATCTCAATGGCTTCCCAGAGATCCCGACGGTTGAAGTCCGGGTCCTTGCCGGCAATCTTCTGCGTCTCGTCCCAGACCAGCGAGGCCGTCCCGAGGGTGGGTCGCCAGTGCCACTTGATGAAGCGGGCCTGGCCCTGGTCGTTGATCCAGCGGAACGTGTGTACGCCGAATCCCTCCATAGTCCGGTAACTGCGGGGCAGCGCGCGGTCGGACAGGACCCACATGATCATGTGGGCGGACTCGGGCATCAGCGAGATGAAGTCCCAGAACGTGTCGTGGGCTGCCGAGGCCTGCGGCATCTCGTTGTGGGGCTCCGGCTTGATGGAGTGCACCAGGTCGGGAAACTTGATGCCGTCCTGGATGAAGAAGGGCGGCATATTGTTGCCCACCAGGTCAAAGTTGCCCTCGGGCGTGTAGAACTTGGTGGCGAATCCCCGGACGTCCCGCACGGTGTCGGCGGAGCCGCGGAACCCGACGACGGTGGAGAAGCGGACGAAGACGGGTGTCTTCAGGGACGGGTCCGTCAGGAATTTCGCCTTCGTGAACTCGGCCATGGACTCGTAGACCTGAAAGTGGCCGTGGGCCGCGGAGCCGCGGGCGTGGACCACGCGCTCCGGGATCCGCTCGTGGTCGAAGTGGGTCATCTTTTCACGGAGATGGAAGTCCTCCATGAGCGTCGGCCCGCGGGGTCCCGCCTTCAGCGAGTCGTCGGTGTGGTTGATGCGGACACCCTGGTTCGTGGTCAGGTACTCGCCCTCACCGTTCTCGGCGTGGGCGTCCAGCGCCCGGGTCTTGTCCGTGTCCTGCTGCTCCGGCGTGGGCGTGCGGTCGTCCGCCATGTGGGCCTCCTCCTGCTCCTGATGATGCGTGAACGTGCTGCCGGAACGGGAGGCAAGATGGGTACCGGCCAGGCGGCACCTTCTGGGGCTCTGCTGCGGGAACGGTGGGGGCGCATCAGGACGGGGGGCCGGCCTCCAGCGGCGGCATACGAGCATGTGGGGCTGGAGCGGAGGCCGGCGGCAGCGTACTATTACCTGATCCTGCACACGCCTGATCGCACGAGCCCGGCCGGGTGGCCGGGCGGGCGCCCGTCGCGCTGCCTGCACGGCGTGCCGATACCTGACCGGAGAGCACCATGCGACTGATTCCCGTCCTCGCCGTCTTCGCCCTCGGCGTCGTCACCACACTGGTCACTGCCGCAACGCTGCAGCAGGCGCCTGCCGCCCAATCGGACATCGAGTTCATCGGCGTCGGCCGGAACCTCTCCAGCGTGGTGCGGGTCGGTAACACGCTGTACCTGTCGGGTCAGCTCGGCCTGCGGGGCGAGCGCGGCATCGAGCCGGAGACGCGCGCGACGATGGAGAGCATCAAGTCACTGCTGGAGGCCAACGGCGCCACCATGGACGACGTCGTCAAGTGCACGGTGTTCCTGGGCGACTTCGGCGACTTCAACGCCATGAACGCCGTTTACGCGCCATACTTCGAGAAGCATCGTCCGGCCCGCAGCACCGTGGCGGTGGCCGGCATGTTCGGTGATGCGGCGGTGGAGATCGAGTGCATGGCCGTCATCGGCGCGCGCAACGCGACGTCATCATAGGGCTCTGCGCGGCCGGCCCCATCAGCGGAGGTCGGCCATGGAGCTGAACGACCGGGTCGGCTCGCCCGCGAACGGCTCCAGCGAGGGCTTCTCCAGCAGCGCGATGTTCACCACGCGCTGGTGGTACTTCCAGCCGTCCAGGCCGAGGAGCGTCGTGTAGCGGCCGTTCCATGCGGCGCTGCACCATGTGCCCGGCCTGACGGTCAGGACGCGACGGCGTTCCCTGCTGCGCTCCGGCGCGCCGACCTCCCACTCCCACGCGAACTCCGCAGTGACACTGTCTTCGGCTACACGGATGGCGAGGCCGGGGATGCGGTGGACCTGGCCGGGACTCCAGGCCATCACCTCCATGTCATGTGTCGGCGTGTAGCCGGACGCCTCGTCCAGTCCCACGGCGTGCAGCACCACGGTGAGGCCCCTGCCGGCAGGTGGCAGTGCCGGCAGGACGTACCTGCCTGGCGCCGCGTTCCGAACCCGGGCCCGGGGTCCGCTGCGGGACTCCTTCGTCCACGTCAGGTGGACGTCCTGTATGACAGCGATCACCGGGTTACAAGTTCCCCCGCGCCTGCGTCATGCCTGAGCGCGGCCTACCGGCGGGGCCAGACGGTGCCCTGGTCCGCGGCAGGAGCCGGACCGAGACCGCGGAAGTTGAACTTCTGGACGCGCTTGCCCTCATACGTCTCCGCGGTGTAGACGTTGCCGTGGCTGTCCACCGCGATGCTGTGCACCGCGTAGAACTGGCCGGGCTGCCGGCCGCCGCTGCCGAAGGACGTGAGCAGGTCCAGCGTACTGCGGTCCAGCACGTGGACGCGCATGTTGGAGCCGTCGGCAACGTAAAGGAACTGCTGCGCGTCATCCGCCGAGAACGCCACGTCCCACACCGAGCCCTCGCCCAGCGTTTCCGATGCGATGACCTTCTCGGTGACGAACGTGCCGTCCGTGCGGAAGACCTGGATTCGGTTGCTCTCGCGGTCGCAGACGTAGACGTGATCGTCGGCGGAGACCTTCACGCAGAACGGGTTGCGGAACTGCTGCGCTGGCGCCGCGCCGGGCGCGTGCGCCGGGGGCTGGACGCTGGCATCGGCTGGCCGGCCGTACGCGCCCCAGCTCCGCCGCACGCTGCCGTCAGCCAGGTTCAGCACGACAATCTGCCGCCCCGGCCCATCGGCGATGAACATCTCTTCGGCAGCGCGGTGGAACGCGACGCCCGTCGGCCGGCCTATGCCGGTGACCACATCGACGAAGCGGCCCTCCGCGGCGAACCTGCGGAACCCGACGTCGCTCTCGTCCACCCCGCCGATCCAGACGGCACCGGAAGGATCTAGCGCGATGCGGTGGCTGGCCACCGGCCATTGGGACACCTCGTCGGGGCCGCCCCAGTGTGCGGCCAGGCTGCCATCGGCATGGAAGACGAGGACGGCCGGTGCCGGCCGGCAGCAGTCGCCGGTGGGCGGATCGGTGGCCGCGCCGATCTCCGTGCGCCGGTTGAAGCTGTCCGTCCGATGCACCACCCAGACGCGGTCCTGGGCATCAACGGTCACGCCAACGGCGGAGCCGATGAGCCAGTGATCCGGCAAGGGCTTCGGCCAGAACGGGTCCACTTCGAAGAGCGGCACCTGCTGCGCCTGGCTGCCGGCGGCGCCCCCTGGCAGTGTGGTGGCAGCGGCAATGGCGACGGCGATGATGCAGAGCGCGCCGGCCACGGTGACCAGTGAGCCCCTCGTCCCGGCGCGGCTCGCGCGGCGCGCCGCTGAACCAGTGATCAACCTCTTCATCGGTTGCCTCCCTGCGCAGGCCACACGGTGCCCTGGTCACGCCTCGTAACGGTGCCCATGCCCCGGTACACGAACTTCTGGATGCGCTTCCCCTCGTACGTCTCTGTTGTGTAGATGTTGCCCCTGCTGTCGGTGGCAATGCTGTGGACGGCGAAGAACTGGCCGGGCTGGCGTCCACCATCGCCGAAGGTCGTAAGCACCTCCAGTGTGCTGCGCTCGATGACATAGATCCGCTGGTTCTTGCCGTCGGCCATGTATATGAAGCGCTGCTCCGGGTCCCGGGAGAACGCGATGTCCCATACGGCGCCGTCGCCGAGGGTGCGGCGCGCATAGAACGCTTCCTGCACGAACGTGCCGTCCCGGCGGAAGACCTGGATCCGGTTGTTCTGCCGGTCGCACACGTAGATCAGCCCGTCGTGGGACGGCTCCGCGCAGTGGACCGGTGTCCGGAACTGCTGCGCCGGCGGCGCGTCCGGGTCGTACGGGCCGGGGTTCGTGTCGTCGGGTGCATTGCCATAGGCGCCCCAGAACCGCTTCACGGTGCCGTCGTCCATGTCCACCACCGCCACGCGACGGTTGCCGTAGCCGTCCGCCAGGTATGCCTCGTTGCTCGCGTTGTCGAAGGCGATCTTGGCGACGCGACCGAAGTGCTCGGTGGAGTGGCTGTTCACGGGCTGCCCGATGTCGCCGACCTGGAGCAGGAACCGGCCGTCGCGGGTGAACTTCAGGATATGCGAGTCGCGGGCGCCGTTACCGCCTATCCAGATGTTGTCCTTTGCATCAATGCCGACGCCATGGTTCGACTGTGGCCAGTCGTACTCGTCGGACGGGCCGCCCCAGTGAGAGACCAGGTTGCCGTCCGGGTCGAAGACGAGGAGGTTCGGCGCGGGCGCACAGCACCCCGAGGTGCCACGCGCCAGTCCGGACTCCGCTGGCTGCAGCGTCTCCGGCCGGTGCACCACGTAGACGTGGTCCCGGGAATCGACGCCGACGCCAATGGCCATGCCCAGTGTCCAGCTGTTGGGCAGCGGCTGCGGCCAGAACGGGTCTACCTCGAAGAGGGGCACCTCGACGGCGTTCGCCTGACCGGCGGCGTCCAGCGCGGCCTGGCCGATGCCCAGCGCGCATATGGCCGCGACGAGGGATCCTGCTGTGACGAGCTTGCGCCTGCGGTGCATCCGCTCCTCCGTACGAAAGCGCCCGGGTGCGCCTTGCACCGGGCAGCGGTATCTTGCAGAATCAGGTCAGGGGTGTGCCCCCATTCTACGCGCTTCGCCCCGATCCCGTCCATACCTTCAGTTCAGCAGACGAGACATGGTGAGAACCCACCTCTGCGGGCGGCGCCTGGTGCCACGGCTGTCCCTGACACTGCTGGCCGCCGCCGTCTCGCTCGCCGCCGGCGCACGGGTGGCTTCCGCCCACGAGATCCCCGAAAGCGTGACGGTGCACGCCTTCGCGAAGCCGGACGGCAATGTCTTCCGCCTGGTGCTGCGCGTGCCACTGGAGTCCATGCGCGACCTGAGCTTCCCGCTGGACACGGACGGCTACCTCGGCTTCGACGGACTGGACCCGCTGCTGCAGACGGCGGCGCGCATGTGGATCGCCGACTACACCCGGGTGTACGCCGACGGCCAGGACCTGGGCGGACCGCGGGTGGTGGCCGCCCGGGTCGCGTTGCCCGGTGATGGCGCCTTCACCCGCTACGAGGACGCCGTTGCCAGGGCCACCGCCGCGCCGCTCCCGTCTGACACGCGGCTGCACTGGCGGCATGCCATGCTCGACGTGCTGCTGGAGTACGACGTCGCCGCAGCCGGATCCCGGTTCGACATCGAGCCGTCCTGGGCGCATCTGGGCATCCGTACGACGACGGTGTTGCGGTTCCTGCCGCCGGGCGGGACGGAGCGCGTGCTGCACTACAACGGTGATCCCGGCCTGCTGCGCCTGGATCCGCGCTGGTACCAGTCGGCGGCGATGTTCACCCGGCTGGGTTTCTCCCACATCCTCGAAGGTATCGACCACCTGCTGTTCCTGCTGTGCCTGGTCATCCCGTTCAGGCGGGTCCGGTCGCTCATCGTGATCGTGACGTCATTCACGATCGCCCATTCCATCACCCTCGCAGCGGCAGCCCTGGGGTTTGCGCCGACGGCGCTCTGGTTCCCGCCCCTCATTGAGGTGCTCATCGCGCTGTCCATCGTGTGGATGGCGTTCGAGAACATTGTCGGGCCGAAGCTCGAGCGACGCTGGCTGGTGGCGTTCGGGTTCGGCCTCGTGCACGGTTTCGGCTTCTCGTTCCTGCTCAGCGAGTCGCTCCAGTTTGCCGGTGGCCACCTGGCCATGTCGCTGCTGGCGTTCAACGTCGGCGTCGAGATCGGCCAGGTCGCCGTCCTGCTCCTGGCGGTGCCGCTGCTGAACCTTCTGTTCCGTCACGTGGTACGAGAGAGGGTGGGCAGCATCCTGCTGTCAGCGCTCGTGGCGCACACGGCCTGGCACTGGATGTCCGACCGCTTCGCCGACCTCAGGGAGTACAGCTTCACGACGCCGGCGCTGGACATGCTGTTCCTCGCCGCTGCCATGCGCTGGCTCATGCTGCTGCTCGTGGTGGCCGGCGTGCTGTGGCTGATGTACGGACTGGCGAACCGCTGGACGGCGGCGCCACACATGGACAGGCAGGTGGAACATGGGTAGGAATCGAGCCGGCGTTTCGGCAGCGGGCATCCTTGCCGGCGCCGCCGCCCTCTGCCTCGCGGCCATGCCGGTGGCCGGACAGACGGTTTCGGGACGCGTGATGTCGGAAACCGGCGAGCCCGTGGGTGGCGCGCAGGTCGTGCTGGTGGACGCAGCCGGCGCCGAGGCCAGGCAGGCCGTGACGGATAGCCTCGGCACGTTCCTGATGCGGGCGCCGCTGCCTGGCGACTACCGCCTCCGGACGAGTATGCTGGGTTACGCCGAGACGACCAGCGAGCCGCTCGAGCTGGCCGTTGCCAGTGTCGTACAGCTGCAGGTGGTGATGGGCCGCGCTGCCGTGGCGCTCGAGCCGGTAACGGTTGTGGCGGTCAGCAGCCTGCGCACCGGGCGCCTCGCCGAGTTCTACGACCGCGCCGAGCGTGGGGCCCGGGCAGGTCTGGGCCGGATCTACACGCGGGCCGAGCTCGAGGCCGGCGGATTCACCGAGATGCGGCACGTGTTCCTGAGCGCGCCGCCCAGGGCCGGATGCGCGCAGCAACTCTTCATTGACGGTCATCCGGCAGCATGGAACGAAGTGGACGGTATCAATCCCGAGCACGTCGAAGGTGTCGAGATCTACAGCGGCCCGAGTTCGGTGCCTCCGGAATACGCGCGGCGCGTCCAGTGTGGTGCGGCCATGGTCTGGATGCGCAATGACCTGCCGGGCCGGTCTTTTTCCTGGCGACGTACTGCTGCCGCCGCCGGTGCTGCCCTGGCCAGCCTGTGGCTGGCTGGACAGCTGATGGGTCGCTGAGACCAGAACATACAGGGCGCGGAGCGCCAGGGAGGGTAGGCGGACATGCGGTACAGGCTGGCGTCAGTGGCGGCGATTCTCCTGTTATGGCCGGGCGCTGCAGAGGCCCAGTCCATCATCGGCCGGACCATCACCAGCACCGGCCGGGCGCCGGTGGCAGGCGTGGCCGTGCAACTGGTGGACTCCACCGGTGGCGTTCACCGGAGCGTGGTGACGGACAGCGCCGGTGTCTTCCGCCTCCGTGCCTCGGCGGGCGGCCGGTACACGCTGCAGGCGACGATGATCGGCTACGCCCCCGTCGTAAGCGAGCCACTCGCCCTGCCCAATGCCGGGATCCTGCAGGTCGAGGTCCTCATGGACCACGAGGCGCTGCCGCTGGACCCCGTCCGGGTACTGGCCGAGGGGACCATGCGCACCGGCGTCCTTGCCGAATACTTCGACCGTGTCGAGCGCGGTGTGCGCGGCGGCACCGGCCGCATCTTCACCCGCGAGAACATCGAGGAAGGCAACTATCGCGAGATGCGACATCTGCTCCTCGCCGTGCCCGTCCGGCGCGGCTGCCCGATGGCCTTCTTCATTGACGGCATGCCCGCCAGTGCCAGGGAGATGGACGTCATCAACCCCGAGCACGTGGAGGGCGTTGAGATCTACACGTCGCGGACGGCCGTACCACCGCAATACGAGAACCGCGTCGTCTGCGGTGCAACGTTCGTGTGGATGCGGCGGGACCTGCCCGGTCGGTCATTCACCTGGGCGCCGTTCTGATGGACAACGCCTGACTCGCGCGCAGAGCGTGTGCCCGACGACGTCGCAGCACCGCCACGCGATCACGCCAGCCCGCGGATACGCATCCGGCCCAGGGCTGTTGCCCACGCCTGCATTTCCCACGGCAGGCCGATGGACACGCGGTTCCACCCGAGCATGGGCGGGAATGCGCGCCCCACGTTGACATTGTTCTCACGCATGCCGTCGATGTAGTCACGCAGTTCGCCGCGTATGCGGTGCATGACGAAGTTCGCGTGGCTGGGCAGGTACTCGATGCCGAGCTCGTCCAGAGTTCGCGCGGCGAACGTCATGCCCTGCCGGTTCACGTCCAGGCTGCGGTCCACGTAGGCATCGTCATCAAGGCAGGCGAGGGCGGCTGCAGTGGCGAGGTGATTGATGTTGGTTGCGGCAGCATGGTCACTGACCCGGGCGATGGTATCTGCCGTGCCGATGGCGTAGCCCAGCCGAATGCCCGCCAGTCCATAGATCTTGGAGAACGTCCTGCTGACAACGGTGTTCGGACGCGATGTCGCTTCCGCAATGAACGGGCGGTAGCCCGGGTCATGCGCGTACTCGAGGTATGCCTCGTCAATGAGGAACCAGGTGTCGTCGGGAAGGGAGCGCAGCAGGACGGCGATGTCGTCGCAGGAAGTCAGTGTGCCGGTGGGGTTGTTCGGGTTGCAGATGAACACGAGCGTGGGCCCGGCCGACGCCAGCGCGGCGGCGCGCATGCCGTCCAGGTCATGGGACCAGTTGGCCAGCAGCGGTACCTTCACAATCCGGGCGTGCATGGCCGTGGCGTAGCGCTCCACCTGCTCGAATGTCGGGTCGGCGACTATGACGCGGACGTCTGTGCCGCCGGCACTCGCCGCCTGCACCGTCATCTGCAGGATCTCCGCCGAGCCGTTGCCCAGCACCACGTTATCCAGCTGCACGCCGTTACGCCGTGCCAGTGCCTCCGCAACCCTGGCGTTCAGTCGTGGATAACGGTTGCCCTCGGCAATGGCCTCCACAATGGCCTGACGCGCCGAATCCGGCACGCCCAGCGGGTTCTCGTTTGAGGCGAGGCGGGCCGGCCCCCGTTGAAATGGTACGACGCCAAGCGAGTCGGGTGAGCGCGCCGGGGATGTGGCAGACAGCGTCGCCCGGTCCAGGTGCAGCGCTGCCGGCGCTGCGAGAGTCACGGCAAGACTGCGACGGACGAAGGCCCTGCGCTGCATGCTGCCTCCTCTCGCTGTTGCCTGGTGTCAGGCGTGGATTATCTGCCTCAGCTCCAGCTCAGGTCATTCTTCGACAGCGGCAGCTCACGGATACGCCTGCCCGTCGCAGCGAAGATCGCACTGCACAGGGCCGGGATCGCCGGCGGCAGCATGGGCTCGCCCAGGCCGGTGGGCGGGTTGTCGGTGACCCGGAAGTGCACCTCCACGGGCGGCGCCTGCCGCATGCGGATGAGCGGGAAGTTGTGGAAGTTCGTCTGCACCGTGCGGCCATTGGCGATGGTGATCTCCTGCCCCAGCGCCTCGCTGAGCCCGTCCAGCACGCCGCCCTGCACGTTGGACACGGCGTTCAGCGGGTTGATGATCTGGCTGCCCACGTCGCCGGCGGCCCAGACCCTGTCGATGGTCAGCTCGCCGGCCTGGCTGACCGTGGCCTGCACAACCTCGGCGAAGTAGCCGCGATGGCTGAAGTGGAAGGCGATGCCGCGGCCGGTGCCACGCGGCAGCTCACGGCCCCACTCCGCCTTCTCCGCCACCAGTTCCAGCACGCCGCGCATGCGCTCGGGGTCGAAGCCCCCACGCTCAGGCGTGCGCGACAGCAGCTCCAGCCGGAACGCCAGCGGGTCCACGCCGCCGGCATGGGCCAGCTCGTCCAGGAACGACTGCATGACGAAGCACAGGCCGTTGCTGCCCGGCGCCCGCAGTGCGCCTGTGGGGATGCCCGCCGTGATGAGCGACGCCGCCGTCTCGAAGTCACCCACGAAGCCGGCGGGAAACTCCGTCGCATTGATTCCCGCGCTCGACCCGAACCGTTCCCCCTCGCCGAAGCTGACGAAGTGGTTCTTCCACGCCACCAGCCGGCCGCTGGCGTCCACGCCGCCGGTGAGGTGGTGCCAGCCGGCGGGGCGGTAGAAGTCGTGCTGCACGTCCTGCTCCCGGGACCACAGCACCTTCACCGGTACGCCGTCCAGTTCCCGGGCGACGCGGGCGGCCTCCACCACGTAGTCGTTGGAGAGACGCCGGCCGAAGCCGCCGCCGATGCGCATGAGGTGCAGCGTGATGTCTGCCTCGTCCATGTCCAGCGTGCTGGCGACGAGGCGGCGGCCGCTCTGCGGCGTCTGCGTCGGCGCCCAGATCTCCAGCCTGCCATCGCGCCACTGCGCCGTGCAGTTCTGCGGCTCCAGCGGCGCGTGGGACAGGAACGGGTAGTGGTAGCTCGCTTCCACGACACGCGTAGCGGACGAAAGTGCGGCGTCGGGATCCCCGTCGCTGCGCACCGTGAAGCCGGGCGCCTGCCCCTTCAGTGATGCGGCCCGGGCGGCAAACGCCTCGCTGCCGTGCTGCGCAGTCTCGCCCTCGTCCCACGTCACGTCCAGCACGCGCTGCGCCGTGCGCGCCTGCCACCACGTGTCCGCCACGATGGCGACGCCGTCCAGCAGCCCGTTCAGCGCCGTGCCGCCCTCCACGGCAAAGACGTGGCGCACGCCCGGTTGCGCGCGCACCTCGTCCAGGTTGCCGCTGACGAACTTCCCGCCGAAGACCGGGCACTTCACGTAGACCGCCCACAGCATGCCCGGCACCGTGAAGTCGATGCCGTAGACCTGCGTGCCGGTGACGATGGCGCCGGCGTCCACGTTGCGCACGTCCGTACCGATGATGCGGAAGTCCGCCGGATCCTTCAGTGGCACCGTCTCCAGGTCCGGCGCCGGCATGGCCCCCGCCGTCGTCGCCAGCTCGCCGTAGGACGCCTGGCGGCCGGAGGCACGATGATGAACGACGCCGGGCGACGTCGTCAACGCACCCACCGGCACGTTCCACTGCTGGGCTGCCGCCGCCAGCAGCATCTGCCTGCCCGCCGCGCCCACCCGCCGCATGGGCAGCCACGACGTGGGCGTGGCGTTGCTGCCGCCCGCCGACTGCCCCGAGTACTGTTCCGGGTCGAACGACGCCTGCTCCACCCGGACCGACTCCCACTGCACGTCCAGCTCGTCGGCGATGATCATGGGCAGCATGGTCTTCACGCCCTGGCCGATCTCCGGGTTCTTCGCGATGAGCGTGACGATGCCGTCGGGGGTGATGCGGATGAAGGCGTTGAGGGCCGCTTCCAGGGCGGCGTCATCCATTGCGCCGGCCAGCCTGACACCCGCCTCGGGGCCGCCCACGGCGCCCGCCGCCTCGCCGGCGCCCAGCCAGTCGAACCAGGTACCCAGCATGAAGCCGCCGCCGGCGACGGCGCTGACGCGGAGGAACTGGCGCCGGCCCACGGCGTTCGAGTGTTCCCGCGCCCCGACGGCGCCCTTGCGCCGGCCGACCGCCCCACCCGGCACCCCGACAGCTGCGCCCTCGGCCGCCACTGCGGCCGCCGTTTCAGGTGCCAGGTCATGTCGCTCTACTGTCGCCATGATGCCCCCTACCGGTCGTCGCTGGAGCCGGCGGCGGCGCGAGGCCTGCCGGCGGCGTGATGGATGGCTTCGCGGATGCGCAGGTACGTGGCGCACCGGCACAGGTTGCCGTTCATGGCGTCGTCGATCTCGTCGTCACTGGGACGAGGCGTGCGCTCCAGCAGGGCCGCCGCGTTCATGATCTGGCCCGCCTGGCAGTAGCCGCACTGGGCCACGTCCAGTTCCTGCCACGCCCGCTGTAACGCGTGCGTGCCGTCGGGCGAAAGCCCCTCGATGGTGCGGATGTCGGCGCCCTCCACTGCCCGCACCTGCGTGATGCACGCGCGGATGGCCTGCCCGTCACGGTGCACCGTGCACGCGCCGCACTGGGCGACGCCGCAGCCGAACTTCGTGCCCTTCAGGTCGAGCTCGTCGCGGAGCACCCAGAGGAGCGGCTTCTCCGGGGGGACATCGACGGTGACGGGACGACCGTTGACCGTGAAGCTGACGACCATGGCGGGCCTCGCTGGAAGCGGTGTCGGGGTCCTGCCGGTTGCGCCGGTCGCCGGCGTCGAGGGCCGGGCGAACGGTGGCACGGTGGCAGGTGATGCCGTGGGCGATACTCGGGTGATGGAGGAATGTATACAGTGGCGCAGGAGACTGCGCCAGAACTTCGGGCGACGGGCGACATGAAACGGGCGACTTATGACGGCGCCTACGCCGGGCGACTGATGACGGCGCTTACGCCGGGCGACCTATGACGGCGCCTACGCCGGGCGGTGGTTCGGGAAAACGTGGGCTGCGAGGTGATGGACGACGTCGGGCAGCCGCCGGACCGACATCGGCGGGTCCGTGCTGCCGCAGAGTCGACAATCCAGACGGTCCTCGCGGTAGTTTGTCGACTCTGCGGCAGAATCGGGCGGAGATACGCTGCAGAACTGCCGCAGAGTCGACAAAGTAGCCGTATGCGGCTGTAGATTGTCGACTCTGCGGCAGGGATGGCGGCCCCCTGCGGCAGGCATGGCGGCTACCATTGCCTGCGCCAGCAGCACACCCCCACGCAGCTTGGCCGCGCCCGGCCCGTCGCCCGCAGCACGTCGCCCGCAGCTCGTCGGCCGCAGCACGTCGGCCGCAGCACGTCGGCCGCAGCGCGTCGGCCGCAGCACGTCGGC
>DATHVP010000124.1:0-6064 GCA_035461245.1 Longimicrobiales bacterium
AGCGCCCTGCCCGTGGCCAGCGCCCAGGCCCGCACGGCCCGGCCGCGCCCCCTGAGTGCGCCGAGTGCGTGGTCGCGCACGCTGTCCGGCAATGTGGCTCCCCCGGCGACCTCGTCCCACCAGAAGGATCCTCCCAGCAACCCGGGTGAGATGAAGTAGGTGGCCGGGAGCCGGCGCGCACGCAGTTCCGCGGCGCCGACCGTCAGGGCGCCGCGGTAGCCGTCGTCGAAGGTGAGGGCGGCGCGCGGGCGGAGCGACGTCGTGCGTTCCAGCACCCGGTCCAGCGGCACCACGTCGCAGAGGGCCATCAGCGCATCCAGCTGCCGGGCGAAATCGGACTGCCTCAGGTGCAGTGACGGGTCCCCGCTCACCACGGCACCGTCCGGCACGATGTTGTGGTAGGCCAGGACGAGCACGCCCCCATACGCGCGCCGCCGAACCGCCGCGAGGACGGTGGTGGCGGACAGGATCGCCTCGGCGCTGTGCCGGACCGGCCCGATCATGGAACGCTCCCGACCGCGGCTGGCGCACCCGCCAACTCGCGGTACTGTTCGATGAGGACGTCGCCGCTGGCCGTCCAGCCGTAGTGGCGCTCCACGGTGCGCCGTGCAGCGGTGCCGAGCCGCGCGCGCAGGGCAGGGTCGCCCAGCACCGTGCGTATGGCGTCGGCAAAGCCGGCCGGTGTGTCGCGGACCAGGATGTTCTCGCCGTCACGGGCAGCGAGGCCCTCGCAGCCGATGGACGTGCTCACCACGGGCTTCCCCATGGCCCACGCGTCCAGGATCTTGAGGCGCGTGCCACCTCCCACCCGCAGCGGCGCCACGAAGCAGGCCGCATCGCGCAGCCAGGGGCGCACGTCGGTGACGTAGCCGGGCATCTCGATGCCGTAGTCCCGCGCGGCCGCATCACGCTGCGGTGGCGTGGCCCGTCCCACCCACCGCACCGGCACGTCCACACCGGCCGCGCGCAGCAGCGGCAGGATGTCGTCGCCGAAATGGTGGAGGGCATCCAGGTTGGGGAACCAGGTGGTGCCGCCCACGAAGACGATGCCGTCGTCGCGGCCGGGACCGGGCGCGAAGGTGTCGAGGTCCACGCCGTTGGGCGCGACCTCGCAGCGGGCACCTTCGGCGATGCGCAGCAGCGCGTCACGGTCCGCCGCCGAGACGGCCACGTTCAGGGCGACGCGCGGCGCCCACCGGCGCTCCGTATCCTCGAGCCTGCGCGCCTGCTGGGCGAGGTAGCGTCTCATGACGGGGTTCTCCCGGGCCTGGGCGCGCCTGTGCATCAGTGCCGACTCCACGTTGTGGTGGCCGCACGCCACCGGCAGCCCGGCCAGCAGGGGCAGCCAGCGCGCCAGGTCCAGGCTGTCCACGTGCACGATGTCGAACCGGCTGCCGGCGAGCAGGCGGCCCAGGTGCTCGCCGTACTGCCGCGAGTCGTAGCGGTAGTGGGTGTAGGCCCGGCCGGTGGCCAGCGCACGGGCATGGTCCCACCACAGGCGCGAGCGGCTGTGCTCCTGCGGCAGTGGCGCCGTCCAGACGTGCGCGAACTCGCGCAGCGGGTCGGCTGTGGCGGCCGTCTGCCGGAGCCCCTCCTTGCCCCGCACGAACAGCAGCGCGGTCACGTCGAAGCCCCGCGCCAGCTGACGCAGCAGGTTGTACGTACGGATCTGCGCCCCGCCGTCCGGCGGCCAGGGCAGGGTGTGCGCCAGGAAGAGCAGCCGCTGCCGCATCACGGCCCTCCCGCCGGCGGCATGCAGCCCTCATGCGCCACGTTCGACACGACCCAGCGGAACTTGCCGCCGGGCCCGGCCGGGATCTCGGCGACATGCTCGATCTCGATGGCCATGTCGGGACCGAGCCGCTCGCGCAGCAGTTCGACGACGCCGCGTTCCTCCGGTGCGCCGAACGTGGCATCGGCCACGACCTTCACCCGCACCCGCGTGGCGGTCTCCTGGATCAACTGAGAGCGCAGGATCCCGGGATATGGCTTGAACGCGTGGGTCAGGGCCGGCGGCGGAATGACGCGTCCGTCCGGACGCAGGACCGCGTCCTCCGCCCGGGTGGTCACGTCGGCCATGCGGCGCAGGGTGCGGCCGCACGGGCAGGTCCCCGGCTCGATCCGCGTGATGTCGCTGGTGACATAGCGGATCATCGGCATTGCCGTGTTGTGCAGGCTCGTGCCCGTGAGGAAACCCGGCTGTCCATCCGGCACCGGCCGGCCGGCGCTGTCGGTGATCTCGGCGTGGCCGTATTCCTCGGCTATGTGCTTGTAGTGGTACTCGCATTCGGTCGCGAACACGACGCGCTCGGCGAGACCGTAGTAGTCGAAGACCGGGCAGCCGAAGGCGCGCTCCATCACCTCGCGCTGGACGCCGTGGAGCGTCTCCGACGATGTGAAGACCGCCTTCATGGGCAGTACCGCCCCGCGCTGCGCGAGGAAGCGGGCCAGGGTGTAGATGGCGGAAGGATAGCCCTCCAGCACGGCGATGCGGCGGCGCCGCAGTTCCTCGACGTACAGCGGCAGCGTGTCCGGGCTCATGTGGAAGCTGGACAGCCACAGCTGGCGCTGCACCGCGTTCGTGCGCCAGAACGGCGGCCGTTCGTGGTCGGTCGGGACGACGATGCGGCCGAGCAGCACACCGATCCACTCACCGGGCCCGACGCCCGCCCAGCGCTTCTGCCGCAGGTCGACGGCATTGGTCATCACGCAGGTGGCGCGGTCGTACCACAGCGACAGCGGCGACCCGGTGGTGCCGCTGGTACCACCATGCAGCCAGCCGCGCCGTGACCCGCCGGTCGCCAGCGCGGCGGCGTGTTCCCGCACGTCCGCCCTGCGCAGGAGCGGCAGCAGCGGCAGGTCGGCGATGCCGCGGATCATCGCGGGCCGCACACCGGCCTCGTCGAGCGTGCGGCGGTACCACGGGCTGTGTGCGTACGCGTGCCGGATGATGGCCCGCAGGCGGCTGTCCTGGAGCGCGCGCAGCCGTTCGGCCGGCCAGCGGTCCTGCTCCAGCAGTGCGTCCAGCGCGTGGCTGCAGCGCGGGCCATAGCGGTGCCGCTCGATGCGCAGTGCATGGGCGTTGAGCAGCACCGTCTGCAGCCATGGCGGTGAGCCCCTGTATACCCGCTCCGCAGCGGACATCCGGTTCCGTCGGTTCAGATTCGGCGCGGCTGGATCATGGAACCGGTGGGGGCAATCGGCATGCCCTCCACCGGGTGGCGCGGAGGGGCATTTTCAGGCTGTGAACGGCCTCGATTCCGTGGGATGCGCACGACGTTTGCCGCGCCGCGTGTGGCGCGGCCGCCACACCGCTCAGCGAGTCCAGATGCGGATGTCGTCGTACTCGATCCACTGCGCACGCGGCGGCGCAGCGTTCATGACGGAAGGGAAGTGGAAGTCGGCCGCGCGCAGGACAGCGGGAATGTGCACCTGCCCCCGTTCGGGGCGGCCGGCCGTGTCGCCGCGGTAGTCGATCACCAGGATGCCGTCGATCCACGCCTCGATGCGGCCGGCGCCCGGCGCGGAGGCGGCGGTCAGCCGGAGCGTGATGCGGTGCCAGGCGCCGTCGTTCACGTCACGGCCCACGCGCATCCGGTTGAAGTTGCGGTTCTGGTTGTAGTTGTAGAGGCCGATGGAGAGGTTGGGGCGCAACTCCTCGAGGCGGCCGTACGCCGACATGGCGGGCGTCAGCGGCTCGCTGCCGAACATCAGGCCCCACCGGTCTGCTTCGCCGATGTTGGCCAGGAAGATCTTGTGCGTGTTGCCGCTGGCGTTGATCCACTCGTAGCCGGGCAGGGTGCGGATCCAGAACGTGGTGATCAGGACGTCGCGCCGGGCACCGGCGGGCTGCGCCTCGAGGAGGCGGTCCTGCTGGGGCTGGCCGGCCGCGTACGTGAAGCGCACCGCATGACGGCCGGAGCGCGCACCGATTTCCGTCAGGACGATGGCGCTCTTCGCATTCGACAACCAGCGTCCAGGCTGCACCGCCCCCCATGCGAGCAGCTGCGCCGTAGCGGTATAGCCCTCGAAATCGTCGAAGAAGAACTGCTCATCACCGTCGGCGAAGAGGGGCTCCCGGGCCTCGGGCGCCGCGGCGAGCGGGTCCTGGCCGGTGGGCGAGCGGCGGCATGCGGGCATCGAGACCGCCCACGTCGCCAGCAGCAGGACGAGCGTCGCCGTGTTCATGGGCGCCGGGCTTTGCATGCGTCATACCGTCGCACCCCCGGTCCTGCACGGGGGCCGGCCGCCCGCGTCGGCAGCCGGCCCCCGCGCTACCTCACCTCGACCACAGGCGAACGTCGTCGTACTCGATCCACTGGGTACTGCTCGGCGCCGCGTTCATCACGGACGGGAAGTGGAAATTCGGCGCGAGCGAGCCGGTCGGCACGTTGACCAGGCCATACTCGGGACGCGACGAGACGTCGCCCAGATACTCGATCACCTTGGTCCCGTCGATCCACATCTCGACGCGGCCATTGCCCCGGTCCGCCGCCGGCCGGCTCGTGGACGTGGTCAGCCGGATCGTGATCCGGTGCCAGGCGCCGTCGTTGACGTGCGTATCCACCCGCAGGGCAGGGAAGTTCAGGTTCTGGTTGTAGTTGTTCGCGCCGATGGAGACGTTGGGGCGTGTCTCCTCCAGCCGGCCGTACGCCGCCATCGCCGGCGTCAGCGGCTCGCTGCCGAACATCAGGCCCCAGCGGTCCGCGCTGCCGATGTTCGCCAGGAACATCTTGTGGGTATTGCCACTCGCATTGATCCACTCGTATCCCGGCATGGTCCGGATCCAGAACGTCGTCATCAGCTCGGTGGCGTCCACGCCCGATGGCATCGCCTCGATCAGCCGGCTCTGCTGCTGCAGACCCGCCTGGTACGTGAACCGCACCCCCTTCGACCCCGACCGCGACCCGCCCGTCCACAGGTCGATACCGCTCGTCGTGTTCTTGATCCACCGGTTCGGCTGCACCGCCTGGAACGTCAGCAACTGCGTCGTGCTCGTGTACGCCTCGAAATCGTCATGGAAATAGGAGCGGTCTCCGCTCCCGAACACCGGCTCCGATCCGGGCTGCGCCGGTGGCACCGTTGCCGCCACCTGCACCGTGACCCATGCCGTGTCAGCACGTCCCCCCGTGCCCGCCACGATCGCCACGGTGCCGTTGGCCACTGCTGTCACCAGCCCCGCCGACGTCACCGTGGCCACTGCCGCATTCGACGACGTCCACGCGAACGTGGCGCCCAGGACGCCACCATTCTGGTCATACGCCTGCGCAGCGAGTTGCGCCGTCGCGCCCGCGGCCGCCAGCAGCACGCTGTCCGGCGTCACCACCACCGATGTCAGCACCGGTGCGGGCGGCGGCGGCGCCGACCCCGCCTGCGCCGTGAAGGTCCCGTAGACCACGCGGCTCCCGTTGTTCGGGTTGACCCAGCGCACCTCCAGCTCCTGCAGCCCCGCCGCCGGACCCAGTGTCCACCACTCCTGCGCGATCCCCTCCCCGTTCGTCATGCTCGAGCCTGCGAATACCGACCCGCCTCCCACCGTGACCCGCCAGTTCACCAACCGGTTCCTCAACGGCGACCCGTTGTTGTTCACTACCCTCACCACCAGCGGATCCGGCAGCTGCTCCCCCGGCACCCCCACCTGGTCCGACCCGGACACCAGCGTCATCTGCACGTTCGCTTCTTCGAATACCTCCGGGTTGTCCGTCACGGCAGCGTCTCCGCATGCCGCGGCCGTCAGCGCCACTGCCACGACTCCCATCCGCCAGTTTCGAATCATGCCTCACCTCGGGGAATGCGCGGCCGCCGCACGGCAGGCCTGGCCACCGTGTCTCATTCGTCCGCATTTGTGGGGAAGAGTTGTGTAGTAATACTGGCGCATTTGTGGTGCCGGCGCAACACTCGTGGCGGGGCTGCAGCGGAAGTCGCTGTCATGTCATATAGTGATGTACACCAACGCATTCCGACGGATATGACAGAACGTCCCAAATCCGTTTGGAGGCAAAAACCGATTTCCGAAAATCAGGAAAAAATGGTCAGGACAAATTGCGACTTTTGTCGAATAATC
>DATHVP010000125.1:0-7296 GCA_035461245.1 Longimicrobiales bacterium
CAATTGTGCAATTGTGCAATTGTGCAATTGTGCATGGATCCAGAACACCCGAGCCCCCAGCCAACCCGCGCAAGCGAAGCCCAGCGCGCACCGCCCACCATCCGCGAGTGCAGCGAGCGGCCCCGCGCAAGCGAAGCGAGCGCGCACCATCCACCACCCGCGAGCGCAGCGAGCGGCCCCGCGGACCTGTTGCACCGATGCATCACCCGGCGAAACCGGCACCACTCCGCCGCCCCCGACTCGCGAACCAGCCCCGGCTCCCCGTTCGCCGGCAAAGCGGTCGTCTCCCCGCCCTCCCCTGTTGCGTGTCTGCAACATACTCGAGCCGGCATACCCGTGGCAGCCGCGCATCGAATGGTCCCCAAACATCGCTCCAGCAACGTGTTGCGGCCGCAGCGTCCCGCGTGGCCTGACAGGGCACGACAAGTGCCCCGTGCCTGCGGCGGACGGGTCCGCTATGGCGACCCCTCAACAATGACCGCATCCGTACACGACAGGGACAGCTGATGACGACACCCCGGCGCCGAACCGGCCCCGCAGTCCGGGCCGCGACGCTCCTCCTGATGGTCTGCATTCTCAGTGTGACAGCGGCGCCGGCGGCCGCCCAGTCCCCGGCGACGGGCGTGCTGGCGGGCGTAGTGACGGAGGCCGGCGGCGAGCCACTCAGCGACGCGCTGGTGACCATGACGTCCGCCGGCACCGGTCTCAGCCGCCAGGCCACGACGGATCGGGACGGCAGCTATCGTTTCGCCTTCGCGCAGCCCGGCGAGTACCACCTCTTCATCGAGCGCATCGGCTACACGCCGGCGCAGGTGGAGGGTGTGCGCCTGGGCGCTGGCGGCAACGTCCGGCTGGTGACGACGCTGGCATCGTCCGGCGGCGCGGCCATGACCGTGGACACCATGATGCTGGCGCTGCCGCCCGCCACGGGCTTCGGCACGGCCGAGCAGGTGGCGGCGGCCGCCTACCGCACGCCTGCCACCTCCGCCCCGGCCCTGCGCCACGCGCTGCCGGACCTGGCGGTCCGCAGTTCCCGCATGGCCGGCGACGGCGCAGCCGACGGCCTGCCCGGCTCCTTCAGCGCCGTCACCGTGGACGGCACCGTCTTCCGCCCGGCCCGGCACCCGCTGTTCCCCGCAGGTGGCCTGGCGACATCGCCGCTGCCGCTGCAGGGCATTGCTACCGCCGACGTCGTCAGCAGTGCCACGGACGTGGAGTGGGGCCGTGCGGGCGGCGCGTTCCTGACCACCACGTCCCGGACCGGCGGGACGAGCCCCGTCCTCGAGGGCCAGGCGTCCTTCGGCAGCGGCGCCATCAGCCCCTCCGGCGCCATTGACGGCGGGTCGGGCACCTCGCTGCTGGGCAGCGTCGCGTGGTCCGGCCCTGTCCTGGGCGACAGTGCCCGGGCGGCCGTCGGCGTGACGTTCCGTCGGCTGGAGATGCCCATGACCGCCGCATGGAACGGGTCCGACGCCGGCATACCTCTGACCGAGGCCTATAACGGTGACGTGGGCGCCCACGCCAGCCCGGAGCCCGCGCCGGAAAACGCCGTCGCCGGCTTTGCCAGCTTCGACTGGCGCATCAACGCGTCCCACGCCCTGTCCGGCAGCCTGCACCTCGGCTCGGCCACCACCGTTCCCGCCGCCGGCGGCGCGGCCGTCGCGCCGGGTGCCGGCAGCATCGCCGGGAGCGGCCTGGCCGCCGGCGCGTACGGCAGCGGCCTGTTCACCGGCGGCACGTTCGCCGCCTCGTCAGCCACGGACCTGGTGGGCGGCACCGCCCTCCGTTCCCGGCTCTCGCGATCCATGGACAACGAGTTGCGGGTCTCGTACACGTGGAGCGAGCGGGACACCGACGTCGCATCCACCCTCCCCGCCACGTACCTGGCCTTCGACGGCCTGGCGCTGGGCGGCAACAACAGCGCCGCCCGGTCCTCCGAATCAGTGGTGACGGTATCCGACGCCCTGCACCTGCAGCGCGGCGCCGTCAGCGGGAAGCTGGGCGTGGAACTCAGCCGCTCGTCGCACACCCACGAGTACCGCGCCGGCGCTGGCGGCCGCTACTGGTATGGCAGCGCCGCCGACCTGCTGGCCGGGAACGGCGCGTTCATGCGCACCGAGGGCGCCGCCGGCCGCGCCGCCTGGGGCACGCCCCGGCCCGCGGGCTTCATCCAGGCCGTCATCAACGCGGGCGGCGGCCTCGAGGTCCTGCTGGGTGGCCGGGCCGAACGGGAGACCCTGCCGGACGACGTCCGTCCCGACACCGCGTGGCTGCGCCTCACCGGTATCTCCAACGCCGGGGCGCCGGCCAGCGACTGGCTGCTCAGCCCCAGGGTGGGCATGCGGTGGGACGTGCAGCAGGACGGTCGCTTCATTGTCTCCGCCGCGGGCGGCCTCTGGTACGATCGTGTGGACCCGCTGCTGCTGGCCGAGTGGCAGATGGACAACGGCGCCGCCACGGTCCGCCGTGCCGTGGGCGACGTGACCTGGGCCGAGCCCGGCACCATCGGCGGCACCACCGCCACCCGGCTCACCGTCCTGGCCCCCGGCTTCGTCCCGCCCCGGACCACACGGGCCGCCGGCGGCATCAGCTACGCCGCATCGCCGGTGACCACGGTTTCCCTGGGCGGGACCGCCCGCCGGACCGTGAACCTGCCCCGGCGCAGGGACCTGAACCTGCTGCCTGTCCCGGCCACCCGGGACCAGTACGGCAGCGGCGTCTTCGGCACGCTCGTCCAGCATGGCGGCCTCGTGGTCGCCGAGCCGGGCTCCAGCCGCAGCTTCGACACGTACGACGAGGTGGCCGGCATCACCGGCGACGGCTGGTCCGAGCACTGGGGCATTGACGTGGGCGTCGAACACGAGATCATCACCGCGCTCGCCATCACCGGCCGCTACTCCTTCAGCGACACCCGCGACAACTGGATGGGCGCCCGGTCCGGTGGCTGGACCGTCGCCCCGCCCAGGGGCTTCGAGGGCAGCGCCGGCTGGGTGGACGGCACGTCCGACTTCGACGTGCCCCACCGCCTGGTGACCGCCGCCACCTACACCGCCCCCGGCGGCATCCTCGTCCAGGGCCTCTACCGCTTCGAGTCGGGGCTGCCGTTCACGCCCGGGTTCCGCGCCGGCGTGGACGCCGATGGCGACGGCTTTGCCGGCAACGAGGCGGCCTTCGTGGACCCCGACCTGCCCGGCATGGCCGAGATCATCGCCGACTGGTCCTGCCTGGGCACCGCCGCCGGCCGCGTCATCGGCCGCAACACATGCCGGACCGGCGCCGTCCATTCGCTGGACCTGGGCGTGGGCATGGAGGTGTTCCGCAGGGGCGGCCGCTCCGCCGCCGTCCGACTGGAACTGTTCGACCTGCTGGAGTCACGGCACCGGGCGCCGGACACCGCCCTGTACCTCATTGACCCGGACGGCGATCTCGTGCACGACGCCGCCGCCCGGACCGTCCACCTGCCCCTGATGGCAAACCCCGATTTCGGCCAGCCGCTCCCGCAGCGACATGCCGGCCGCATGCTGCGCCTCGGCGTGGCGCTGAACTGGTAGGACTCATGCGCAGACTCATCATCCTCGGACTCATCGCCCTCGCCGCCTGCGACGACCCCGGCACCGGCATCATTGACACCGACCGCAACGGCGTCCTCGCCGGTATCGCCTACGTGGACCGCGACGCCGATGCCCGCCTCTCCGGGCCCGACGTCGTCGCCGTCGGCGTCAGGGCGGCGCTCCTGCGGGAGGCCTCCGGCGACACCGTCGCCCAGGCCACCACCCGCAATGACGGCACCTTCGTCATGACCAACGTGCCCGTCGGCCGGTACCGCCTGGTCGCCGCGCTGGGCGCACTGGGCGACACACTGCAGGTCCAGAAGATCGACAGCGCCAGCGTGACCATTACCGTGGCCGATACCGCCGTGCGCTCCATCCGCATCGGCTACCCCGTCATCTCCGCTGCCGAGTTCCGGACCGCTGCCGCCGGCCGGCGCTACGTCGTCGAGGGCATCGCCCTCACCGGCTGGTCCACCTACGGCGATGCCACGCTGCACGTCGCCGACGGCACGGGCAGCCTCCGCGCCATCCGCGTACTCGGTACTGCCGCCCAGTCCGGCGACAGCGTCCGCGTCCTGGGCACAGCCGGCGTCAGCAGCGGCCGGCCCGTCCTCGCCGACGCGCTGGCCCACATCGCCGCCAGCGCCCGGGGCCTGCCGCCCGTGGACTCCGTGGGCACCGGCGCCGCCGCCACCGCGGCTGGTGGCACCCGGGCCGATGGCCAGGTCCGCATTGCCGGCGCCATCATCCTCGACACCGCCACCGTCGCCGGGCACCGCATCCTCGGTGTGGACGACGGCTCCGGCCGCCTCGAGGTCGTCCTCGACCAGGCCGTCTCCTTCAACCCCGGGCCGTACGTGCCCGGCGGCACCTTCGCCGGCGCCGGCGTACTCGTGCCGCCGCCGTCGGGCGATCACTGGCGCCTCCGGCCCCGGGACCGCAACGAGGCCGCCGTCACGTTCCCCAGCATCAGCATCGCGGCAGCGCGAGCCGCCGAGGCCGGCCGCCGCGTGGTCGTCGAGGCCGTCGCCCTGAACAACTGGGTCACCTTCGGGGACTCCACCCTCCACGTGGTGGACGCCACCGGCGCCATGCGCGCCGTCCGCGTTACCGTCACGTCCGGCACCATCATCGCCGGCGACAGCATCCGCCTCCTCGGCACCATCGGCACCCGCAACGGCCAGCCGGTCATCACGGCCGCCACCGCGTCGCTCCTGCTCCGCGGCGTGGGCGCCGCCGAGCCCGACTCCGTGAGCACGTCCGCCGCGGCCTCCGCCAATGCCGGCGCGCTGGACGCGTACCACGTGAAGGTGGCAGGCGAGGTCGTGGGCACGCAGGCGATGGGGAATGGCGACGTCGCACTGACAGTGAACGACGGCTCGGGCGCCCTGGTCGTGCTGCTGGACAGGGACGTCAGCTTCCCGTCCTACAATACCGGCGTCATCCTCACCGCCACCGGCGTCCTCGTGCCCACCGGCACCGGCACCGGCACCTGGCAGCTCAAGCCCCGCTCCAGCGCCGACCTGTCCGCCACATGGCCCACGGTCACCATCGCCGACGCCAGGCAACTGCCCGCCGGCAAGACCGTGTACGTCCACGGCCTGGCCCTCAACGCCCGGTCGGCTTACAGCGATGGCGCCGTCCACGTGTTCGACCGCAGCGACGCCATTCGCGTCCTCAACCTGCCGGCATCGGCCGCCATGTTCGCCGGGGACAGCGTACGCGTGCTCGGCACCGTGGCCATGCGCAACGGCCAGCCCGTCCTCATCAACGCCAGTGGCTCCGTGCTGCTGAGCGGCGTCGGCCTGCCAGCGCCGGACTCGCTGAGCACCGAGGACGCCGCCAGCGCCGACGCCGGCGACAGGGATGCCTGGCTGGTGGCCATCAGCGGCACCATCTCCGCCGTGACCAACGTGTCCGGCGGGCTCCGCCTCACCGTCTCCGACGGCTCCGGCAACGTCTTCGTCTTCCTCGACCAGAGCCTGGGCTACGCCGCCGGCAACTACGTCGTGGGCGCCACCGTCCAGGCTCGCGGCGTCCTAGTCCCGGAGACGTCCGGCACCACCTGGCTGGTCAAGCCCCGGACGCTGGGCGACGTCAGCGTCACGGCGCCATGAGCGGGGCGGCCATGATGGCGGGCACAACGCCAATGACGGTTCCCAGTTTCGTGCCGTGCCTCACTAAGCCAACGTTTTGTCCCGTGCGCCACGGCCGGTACGACCCGGCCCCCCGGCACCCCGTTTAAAGGAGCGGATGACCATGAACACCCCGGTATTCATTGCTGAAAAGCGCAGCGTCTCGGCGGACCGCCCTGACTCGGCCTCTGCTTCCAGCGCATGGCGAACGCTGGGCTATTTTGGCGCTGCACTCGCCGTCATCGGGGCAGGCCAGATGGCGATTTACCTCTATCCCGCCAGCTTCGCATCTCCCGAATGGAAGTTCGGCGCCATGGCCCAGGTGCTGGGATCTCTGCCCCTGACAACGATGGGGCTCGCTGCCGTGTTGGCCGCGGCCGTGGCCGGGCGGTCCCGGCCCGCACTGCTCACATCCGCGGCCGTGCTGACAGTGCTGCTCATCCTCACAGCCGCCGCCCTCTTCGTCTTCTGGTCGGTTGTGCCGCTCGCACTGCAAAGCGCCCCGGGGCCGACGGGCGGCGTGATGCGCCAGACCGTTGCCCGGACTACCCTTTCCGGTGTGGGATTCGGTCTGATCTATCTCTTCGGCGCCGTCGTCGCGCTGCTCCGAGCCCGACGCCCAACCAGCTGATTGCTGTGCGAAAACTGACGCGCCGGCGCATCAGCTGTGGAAGACCGACGACGAGGCCGGTACCTGTACGTCGGCGGCGCATCGCCGGGCTAAGTTGAATAATATGAACCGGTTACAGGTAGGTCCGACCCCGAGCGGGGCCCCTGTCCCACGCTGTTCTGGATCGGTATGGAGTGTGCTCCAAATGACTGGTGGTCGCAGTGGCCTTCACAAGTACCCCGGATCGGAAGCGAAAACATGAGAAAGATCGTCGCAGTACCCATCGCCCTGGCGGGCCTCGCGCTGGCCTCGCCAGCGTCCGCCTTCTCGGCATTCCACAACTGGAATTTCTGTACACAGAACAGCTTCGAGGTCTGCATGGACTTCGACCTGCTCCGTGACGGAGCTACCAACGACTACCAGCTTACGGTGACGTTCGTTAGCTCCATGGGCGGGCCCGGCGAGGAAGGCGTTATGACGGCAGCGGGTATCTACAGGATGAGCGCGTCGCCGGACCTGGACGTTTCCGACGTCGTCGTCATTTCGCCTCTGACGTGGGTTGTCGGTTCCGGCGGCTTGTCGGGTGGCGGTGCCGTCACCTTTGAAGTTGCCTCCAACTCGGGTTCGGGCGTGACGGACGGTCTCGGCGTCGGTGAGTCGGTGGTTGTCCGGTTCACGTCAACCAACCTCGCGACGTACAACATGGAAGACCTTTTCGCCCGGAGCCACGTGCAGAGCCTCGGCCCGGAGAGCTGTTCCATCAAGCCTGACAGCAGGCTGCCGGGCAATCTGGTTGACGGCGTAACCGAGGTCAACGAGCGGTGCGGAGGCCCCACCACTTCAGTACCCGAGCCCATGACCATGGTGCTTCTGGCATCCGGCCTGCTGGGCGTCGGTGCAGTGCGGATTCGTCGCCGCCGTGACGGGGTGGAAGCCGACCAGGCTTAAATCAGAATCAGTTGTTGGCCATTGCGAATGGGGCGCCGCGAAAGCGGCGCCC
>DATHVP010000126.1:0-3037 GCA_035461245.1 Longimicrobiales bacterium
GCGTCGAGGCCCTTGGACAGCACCGTCTTGGAGATCTTGTCGGGGTTCTCCAGCACGGCCTTGTGGCTGTCCGCCGAACCGATGGTCGAGACGATGCCCTCACCGACGCGGGCCAGGATGGTGTCCTCGCCGGCGCCGCCCACCAGCCGGTTGATGTTGGCGCGGACGGTGACACGCGCTGTCGCAATCATCTGGATGCCGTCCCGGGCCATCGCGGCCACACGGGGCGTATCAATGACCTTCGGGTTGACGGAGACCTTCACGGCCTCGAGCACGTCACGGCCGGCCAGGTCGATGGCGGCGGCCTGCTCGAAGGACAGGCCGAGATTGGCCTTGTCCGCGGAGATGAGGGCCTTGACCACCCGGTCCACCTGGCCGCCGGCCAGGTAGTGCGCCTCCAGCGGCCGGGTGCCGATGGACAGACCGGCCTTGGTGGCGGCGATGAGGGGCCGCACGACGGCGCCGGGACTCACCTTCCGCAGCCGCATGCCGATGAGGTCGCCCAGGCTGACTTTCACGCCGGAGAACACCGCCTCGATCCAGAGCCGGACCGGCACGGCCCATGTCAGGATGAGCAGCAGCACGACGACAATGGCCAGGATGAAGACGGGCAGGAAACTCTGCACGTCGGGCCCTGCCTGGGCCAGTAGATACGTCTGATCCGCCATCGGATTCCTCTCGGTTGATTGAACCGTCAATTATTCTTCGTCGGCTGACGCACCGGGCTCCACCGGCGAAGCCCCGGACTCCTTCGGCAACGCGCCGGGCTCTACCGGCTCAACGACATGCCTGTACCCATCCGACCGCACGATGCGGATGGGCGTGCCTGCGCCGATCCAGTTGGCATCGGACACCACGTCCACGCGTTCGCTGCCGAAGCGGCCTGCGCCGGCGGGCCTGAGGTCCGTCAACGCGACGCCCACCGTGCCCACCAGTTCAGCCCGCACCTCGGCGGAAAGGTAGCCGGTTTCCCGCGTCGTCGCATCGGACAGCATCAGCCCGGACCGGCCGGCGGCCCGGGACCGCCCCAGATGCCTGAGCAGCGCCCATCCAGCGACGATGACGACGATGAGCGACAGCGATAGCAAGCCGAACGCCTGCGCGTAATCGGCATTTGTTGCCATATGGCCAACCATGCTGAGGTAGAACGCAGCCAGGATCGCCAGCGCACCGATGATCCCGGCGATGCCGAAGCCGGGGATGACGAACATCTCCACGACCAGCAGTGTTACACCGACGCCCAGCAGGATGATCTCCTCCCAGCCGGCCAGCCCCAGCAGCAGGTGGCTGCCGAAGAACGCGGTGAGCGCCGACGCACCGATGAGGCCGGCAATACCGAGACCGGCCGTCTTCACTTCGATGATGAGCCCCAGGAAGCCCAGGGACAGGAGCATCGGGGCGACGGCGGGATGCGTCAGGAACCGGACGGTCCGCTCCGCCCAGTTCGTCTCCGCCGTGTAAACCTGCGCGCCGGCCAGGTCCAGATCGGCCATGAGGGCGTTCCAGTCGCCGGCGTCACGGGCGTAACCCAGGGCTATGGCCTCGCTGGCCGTCAGCGTGAGCAGCTGCCCGGCGGCGATGACGCCCTCGATCTCGATCTGGTCGTCCACCATGGCCTCGGCGACCCGGGGGTCCAGGTCTCGCCGCTCCGCCAGCGCCCGCATCTCGGCGCGCATGGCGCTGACGATCTTCTCCGGCGCCGTCTCACCCTCGCCCGTCACCGGCGTGGCCGCCCCAATGACCGAGCCCGGCCGCATGAAAATTTCATCCGCTGACAGCGCGATCATGGCTCCGGCAGAATGGGCATGCATGTTCACGTACGCGTAAACCGGCATGCTCGTGTTCTGCACCGCCGTCGTGATGCGCTGCGCCGCGTCCACCCGGCCGCCCGGGGTCTCGATGTCCAGGACTATCGCGCTCGCACCCGCCTGCTCTGCCTCGCGGATGGTGCGCTCGATAAATGGCGCCAGGCCCAGCTCGATGACGCCACTCACCGGGATCCGGTAGACCTGCGCGGCCGGCGCCTGATCCGGACCCGCCGCGCCCGACTGGCCGAACGACGTCACGATGCCCGCGGCCCCAGCCACGACACCCAGCGCCAGCAGCACCGTCGCAATGCGTCTTCTCATGCAGCTAACCTAATGGAAATCGGCTGGCGGCCGCCATACTGTGACAGCGGACCTGCCGCCGGTTGTCGGCAATGACGCAACAGGACATGGAAACGCCCCGTCGGCCAGCCTAGCTTGGACCCCGTTCGGCCGAATGCGGGGCCAACGACACTCAGACTGTCACGCCTACCTATCCATCCAGCCGTTCTGGCGGCGGACCCCTGTGGATAACGCATGGTGATCCGCGTCATATCCGACATCCGGGGGCTGGTCCGCCAGGACCGGGGGCTGGTCCGCCAAGCCGGGGGGGCTGGTCCGCCAAGCCGGGGGGGCTGGTCCGCCAAGGCGGTTTGGCCGGGGCAAGTCAGGTCGCGGGCCGATCCGTCGAGCGGAGTGCGCTGGCCCGGCGGGCCAGGCTCGCTTGACCGGTCCCGGACACAGGTCTATGCTACCGACGGCATGCGAGGTGCAGCCCAGGACGGCGGTCGGGACGGCGGTCGGGACGGCAATCCGGGCGGCAATCCGGGCGGCACTGATGGTACACAATTGCACAACTGCGCAAATGCACAATTGTGCACGGCACATCCCTACACGCCAGGCGGATCCTGCGAACGGCGGGGCGCGCAACTTTTCTGAAAGACGGAGGCAGGAATGGCTGTCATTGAGCAGGACGCACAGAAGAAGTCGCTGGTCCATTATGAGGCGAAGGACGGCGTCGGCATCCTGACGCTGGACGACCCGCCGGCCAACACGTACACGTACGAGATGATGCAGGACCTCGACCGCTGCATCCTGCAGGCGCGGATGGACGAGAGCGTCCACGTCATCCTTATCGTGGGCAACGGCGACAAGTTCTTCTGCGCCGGCGCCAACATCAGCATGCTGAACTCGGTGACACCGCAGTTCAAGTACTACTTCTGCCTGCACGC
>DATHVP010000127.1:0-50327 GCA_035461245.1 Longimicrobiales bacterium
CAACTGGCACTCGCGCTGGGTCGCATCACGGAACGCGAAGTGCGGCCGCTGCTGAGCCGTGTGAGCGGGACGCGCACGCAGACAGCCTTGCAGCCGGCGGCACGTGCGGCTAACGTGGCCGGGGCATTTGCCCCGGCGGAGGTCGGCGTCGCCGGTGCCCATGTCATCCTGGTGGATGACGTGCTCACCACCGGCGCCACGGCGGCCGAGTGCGCCCGTGTCCTGAGCGACGCCGGCGCCTGCTGCATCCGGTTGCTGACATTCGCCCGCGCCTTCGAGCTGCGCGGGCTTCCAGACACATGATGGGGGTGGACATGGCAGGGAACTCGGGACGCACCCGCGTCGCCATCAACGGTTTCGGCCGCATCGGCCGCAACATCCTGCGGGCGGCGAAGAAGTACAATTCGGACCTTGACTTCGTGGCGGTCAATGACCTCACTGACAACAAGACGCTGGCCCACCTGCTGAAGTACGACTCCGTGCATGGTGCCTACCCCGGAACCGTTGAGCTCAGCGACAACGGCCTGGTGGTGGACGGCGACGAGATCCGCGTCGTCAGCCAGAAGGACCCCGGCGCTCTGCCGTGGAAGGACCTGGGCGTAGACATCGTGTTCGAGGGCACCGGCATTTTCACCGACCGTGCGGCCGCCGCAAAGCACATCGAGGCCGGTGCTCGCAAGGTCATCATCACTGCGCCGGCGAAGAACGAGGATATCACCGTCGTCATGGGCGTCAACCACGAGAAGTATGACGCAGCGTCGCATGACGTCATCAGCAACGCCAGCTGCACGACCAACTGCCTGGCGCCCGTGGTCAAGGTCCTCCTCGACAGCTTCGGCTTCAAGCGTGGGCTCATGACCACCGTCCACGCCTACACCAACGACCAGAACATCCTGGACCTGCCCCACAAGGACCTGCGCCGGGCCCGGGCCGCGGGCATGTCCATCATCCCCACCACCACGGGCGCCGCCAAGGCAACTTCGCTGGTGCTGCCGGAGGTGAAGGGCAGGATCGACGGCATGGCCATGCGCGTACCAACGCCCGACGTATCCATCGTGGACCTCACGGCAGAACTCGAGAAGGACGTAACGCTGGACTCCCTCAAGGATGCGTTCCGCAGTGCCGCCGACGGTGGCCTGAAGGGCATCCTCGGCGTGTCCGACGAGCCGCTCGTGTCCATCGACTACACCGGCAACCCTCACAGCTCCGTCGTGGACCTGCTCTCCACGTTCGTCATCGAGGGCCGGATGGTGAAGGTGATGAGCTGGTACGACAATGAGTGGGGCTACTCCGCACGGTGTGTAGACCTGGCCGCATACATCGCGAAGTCACTTTAGGAGGCCCTTTAGCTGGGGTGCGCCAGGTCCTGTACTGGCAAGTCTTTACGGCAGGTCGGCTGCTCCGTCGCGTCAGCTTGCTGCGGCCGACCTGCTCATTGACGGCCGGAAGGCCGCGGTGTTACCCTAGACTCAGCGGGCGGGCGCTCCAGGCGTTCGGGATGGCGGCCTCTGGCACGTATCTCGCACTTCTGGAATCCCGGAGGCGTTCACGCCGGCGCTGGAGGTATGGATGATGGCCTCACAGAGTGAGCAGCTGTACGGGACCTATCGGTGTCCCGTCTGCGGCCATCGGGATGCGGCGGAACTGGAAATCGATGAGCCGTCGCGCGTGCTGGAATGCAGTTACTGCAGCACGCCGCTGGAAGTGATGGCACGAGGACCGGATTCGGTGCGTTTTTCGGTGAAGGTCGCTGAGGAGCCGATGCACGGCTGACCGATCAGGACAGACAACGGCAGACCGGTAACGGCGGCCGCGGTGATTCACCGCGGCCGCCTTCCGTTGCAGGGGGGACGTGGCAGGAGAGCGACGGCTGGAGCGTCAGGTGATGCGCGAGGCCACCGAGCGGTTGGCCGCCGCCGATGGTGCCGTGACGACCAGTGTCGTCACGGCCGTGGCTGGTGCGGCGCTGCACCATCTGGAGTCCGGCCGGGGCAGGCCGATGGTGCTGCTCCACGGCGGCAGCGGAGGCGGGGCCAACTGGTTCCGGATCATACCGCGCCTGTCCACCCACGCCCGCGTGCTGGCGCCGGACCTGCCGGGTTTCGGCCTGTCGGACCCGGGCCGGCCCCGCTCGCCCCTCGGTACCACGGCAGCCGATACGCTGGCGCAGTGGATGGCCGCGCTGGGCCTGACGGACGCCGTCATCGCCGGGACCTCATTCGGCGGGCTCGCAGCGCTGAGGCTTGCGCAGCAGGCTTCGGAGCGGGTGGCATCAGTGTTCCTGCTGGACAGCGCAGGCCTGGGCCGTGAACTGCACCCGCTGGTCCGCCTGGCCACAGTGCCCGGCCTCACGCGGCTGGGCGTACGTCCCACCCGCGCCGGCACCGCCACCGTGTTCCGCAATCTCCTCACCGCGAACCGCGCCTCCCTCACTGACGAACAGTCAGACGCGCTGGTGGACTACCTCTACCTGAGCGCCCGCCGGGCCGGTACTCCGTACCTGGCGGAGACGCTGCGCCTCTTCTGCGGCCCCATGGGGCAGCGCGAGGTACTGTCGCCCGCGGAACTGGCGGCACTGGCTCAGCCGGTCCATGTGGCCTGGGGAGCGCTGGACCGGTTCCTGCCCGTCGCCCACGGCCAGGCGGCCGCCCGGCACTGCCACCGCTCGCGCTTCACGCTCCTGGACGACGCTGGCCACTCTCCCAACTGGGAGACGCCGGACGCCGTGAGCCAGGCCCTGCTGGCTCTCCTTGCCGCTGATTGATTCGCCAGCCGCCCGGGTCTACTATGTCGCCGGCTGCGCAGGAAGCGGCTCGATGCACGACTATGCACCGGAAAGGGCATATGCCTAAGAAGACTCTGAATGACCTCCCGTCCGCCGAGCTGAAGGGCCGGCGGGTCCTGGCACGGGTGGACTATAACGTCCCCGTGGAGGACGGCGCGGTGACCGACGACACCCGCATCCGTGCCACACTGCCGACCCTCCGTCACCTGCTGGACGCCGGCGCCCGGGTCGCCCTCGTCTCGCACCTGGGGCGCCCCAAAGGCAGGTGGAACGATGACATGACGCTGGCGCCTGCCGCCGCGCGGCTTGAGCAGCTGCTGGAACGGCCGGTCCGGTTCGTCAGGGACGTGGTGGGCGCGGACGCCCACGCCGCCATTGACGGCTTGAAGCCCGGGGAGGTACTGCTGCTGGAGAATGTCCGCTTCCTGGCGGGCGAGGAGACAAACGACACGAAGCTGTCGGAAGCGCTGGCCGGCTTCGCCGACGTCTACGTGAATGACGCCTTCGGTACGGCGCACCGGGCCCACGCTTCCACCTGCGGCGTGGCGGAGGTCATGAAGGCCGCCGGCCGCCCCGCCGTCGCCGGGCTGCTGCTGGAGAAGGAACTGCGCTTCCTCGGCGACACCATGGAGAAGCCCGACCGGCCGTTCACCGCCATCCTCGGCGGTGCCAAGATCTCCGGCAAGATCGACGTCATCGAGAACCTGCTGCCCCGGGTGGACCACCTGCTCATCGGCGGCGCCATGGCCAACACCTTCTTCCGGGCGCTGGGCCTGGAGACGGGCAAGTCACTCGTGGAGGAGGAGCGGGTGGACATGGCGCGGACGCTCCTCGAGCGTGCCGGCGAGAAGATCGTGCTGCCCGTGGATTGCGTCGTTGCCGGTGAGGTGAAGGCCGGCGCACGTACCTGGCTGCTGGACCGGGACGACGTGCCCCCCGAGGGCTCCATCCTCGACATCGGCCCCAAGAGCGTGGCCACGTTCCGGGACTACATCGAGCGCTCCCGGACCATCCTCTGGAACGGGCCCATGGGCCTGTTCGAGATCGCCGACTTCGCCGACGGCACCATGGGCGTGGCCCGGGCGGTGGCCGATGCCACGACGAAGGGCGCCGTAACCGTCGTCGGCGGTGGTGACACCGCGGCCGCCGTGGAGACCGCAGGCCTGGCTGACGCCGTGACCCACGTTTCCACCGGTGGCGGCGCGTCGCTGGAATTCCTCGAAGGCCGGGTCCTGCCCGGCGTCGCCATCCTCGATGATGCGGAGGCCGCATGAGCGTCATGAAGCCCGTCCTCGCCGGCAACTGGAAGATGCACAAGGGGCCGAAGGAAGCGACGTCGTTCCTTGCCGACTTCCTGGCGCGGCACCACGCCCGCACTGACGCCACCGTCATCTTCTTCCCGCCGGCCATCTCCCTCACCGCGGCCCGCCAGGCACTGCACGGCAGGGAAGACGTCGCCCTGGGCGTGCAGAACATCCACTGGGAGCCCGCCGGCGCGTTCACCGGCGAGGTAGCTGCCGGCATGGCCGCGCAGGCCGGCGCCGCCTTCGCCCTCGCCGGGCACTCCGAGCGGCGCCACACCTTCGGTGAGACAGACGCGGAGGTGGGACGGAAGGTGGCCGCCGCTCTGGGCGCCGGACTAACCCCCGTCGCGTGCGTCGGCGAGACACTCGATGAACGCGAGGCCGGTCGACTCCAGCAGGTGCTGCAGCGCCAGCTCGATGCCATCATCGATGCGTTGCCAGGCGACGCCGCCGACTCGCTGCTCCTGGCGTATGAGCCCGTCTGGGCCATCGGCACCGGCAAGACAGCCACGCCCGCCGATGCCTCGGAGGCCCATGGCATCCTGCGGGAACGCGTGGCCGGCCGCTTTGGCGAGGATGCCGCTGCCGCCTTGCCCATCCTCTATGGCGGCTCCGTCAAGCCGGACAACGCAGCGGAGTTGCTGGCGGCCCCCGGCGTTGATGGGCTGCTGGTGGGCGGCGCCAGCCTGGACGCCGCGGCGTTCGCCGCGATCTGCCGGGCGTAGGATGGCGCCCTCGCAGACGGGGCGCGGGCCTGTCGCCCGGGCCCGTGGCCATGCCCCCTTGCGGGAAGGCGAGCCGTTCGCGACCTTAACCTGCTGGCATTCGATCGTATAATAACCGGAGTACTGCCTTGTTCGGATTCCTGCTCGTCGTTCTGTTGCTGGTGGGCCTGTTCATGACCGTTGTGGTGCTGCTGCAGGCCGGCAAGGGTGGCGGCCTCGCCGCCATGGGCGGCGCCGGTGGCACGGCCGCTGACGGCGTCATAGGCGGCCGTCAGGCGGCGACGCTGCTGACGAAGTCCACATGGGTCAGCGGAGGAGCGTTCCTCTTCCTGGCGCTGGTGCTGTCGGTGATTTCGTCGCGGCAGGCAGGTCCCGAGGGCTCGATCCTGCGCGACCAGTTCCAGGCGCCGGCGGTCGCTCCCACCCCCGTCCTGCCGGGTACGGACGCGCCGGCCACGACGGATCCCGCAGGGGCCACGCCGGCTCCGGGCACGACGCCGGCTCCGGGCACCACCCCGCCGGACGGCACGCCGTAGTACGGGGGCAGGATCGCCAGTCGCCAGCGGGATGCACAAAGCCCGGCGCGCTGCTTGAGTCAGCGGGCCGGGCTTTCGTTTTCACGCCTCCCCGGGCAGGTCAGGGCAGGACGATGGTCCGATCCGTCGTATAGCCGGTGGAGATGGAGTAGGACGTCTCGTACGCGTGCGTGCCGGGTTCGTCGAGGCGACCATCCGCACGCTGGCCCGGGCGGTCAGGGACCACAGCAGGTGTCACGGAGGGGCTTGGGCCAGCGGTCTCACGGCTTCGGCCCAGATGGCGCCGGGTACGCTGGCGTGTCCTGGTGCGGTTCATCCTGCCTCCGGTATTCGGGCGGACAAAAAAAGCCCGACCCCCGGAATCGGGAATCAGGCTTCATCGCGCCACCCGTCGCATGTCATTGCGGCCGGGCAGCACTTCAATGGTAACGGCGCGACTTGGCCGGAACAAGCCCGGCAGGCACGCCTGATGCGCGCCGACAGGCGTCCGCCGGGTGTTGCGGGCGCTTGACGCTCCCTGTCAGTGCGTCCATTATCACACGTTTTTCGCGCGGAACGGCGCGCACCGCAGCAGCAGAGAGGACCATGGCAGAAACCATCGGCGCAACCCAGGGCACCATCCCGCTGGGCCTGAGCCGCGACCAGCTCATCGAGCTGTACTACCACCTGCGCATGACACGCGAGGTGGAGCAGGTGCTGGTGAACCTTTACCGCCAGAACAAGGTCATTGGCGGGCTGTACCGTTCACTGGGCCAGGAGGCCACGGCCGTGGGCAGCGCCTATGCCCTGCGGCGCCGCAGCGACGGCACGGGCGACATGATTGCGCCGGCCATCCGCAACCTGGGCTCCCTCATGATGATGGGTGCGACACCCGTTGAGGTGATGCGCCAGTACATGGCGAAGGGCGACTCACCCACCTGGGGCCGGGAGCAGAACGTCCACTTCACCGACTACGACAAGGGCTACATCGGCCTCATCTCGCACCTCGGCGTCATGATCGAGATCATGTGCGGCGTGGCCATGACGTTCCGGCTGCGGGGCGAGGATCGGGTGGCACTGACGTGGATCGGCGACGGCGCATCCTCCACCGGCGCGTTCCACGAGGGCTTCAACCTGGCCGCGGTCAAGCGTGCGCCGCTGGTGGTCATCGTCGAGAACAACGGGTACGCGTATTCGACGCCCGTGGCGAGGCAGACGGCGGCGGAGTCGTTCGTGGCGAAGGCCGCCGGCTACGGCGTGTACGGCGACAAGTGCGACGGCAACGACGTCTTCGCCGTGCTGGAGATGACGCGCAAGGCCGTGGCGCACGCCCGCGCCGGCAATGGCGCCGCGCTGCTGGAGGTCATGACCTACCGCCGCAAGGGCCACGCGGAGCACGACGCGCAGGCGTACGTGCCCGCAGGCGAACTCGACGAATGGGTCGCCCGGGACCCGGTGGATCGCTACGTCGCACGGATCACGGACGAAGGGTGGGTGGACCGGAAGGACCTCGACGAAGTGGACGAGCGCGTCCGCCGTGAGGTGGACGCCGCCCGCGAACAGGCCGAGGCCTCGCCGCTGCCCCAGGCGGAGGAGGCCCTGGCCGAGGTCTACGGCGGCAGCCCGGCCCGGGCGCCCTGGACCCGACTGCAGAACCCCGACCCGCACGAGGCGTAACGAGCATGGCGACGGCAGAACAGAAGGTCAGCGACGAGATGAGCCGCGAGAAGCCGGAGCACGTGCGCAACACCGAGCTCGGCAAGCCGGTCACCATGCTGGAGGCCATCCGCGAGGCCCTCTGGGAGGAGATGGAGCGGGACCCCAGTGTCTTCGTCATCGGCGAGGACATCGGCGCGTATGGCGGTGCGTTCAAGGTGACCGAGGGCTTCCTCGACTTCTTCGGCGACAGGCGCATCATCGACACGCCCATCAGTGAGGCCGGCTTCACCGGCGCGGCGGCGGGCGCTGCTCATATGGGCATGCGGCCGGTGGTTGAGATGCAGTTCATGGACTTCGTGAGCTGCGCCTATGAGCCTCTCACGAACTACATCGCCACGTCACGGTGGCGGGGCAGCGGCCCGGTGCCCATGGTCGTGCGCGGCCCCGTGGGCGGCGGCGTCCGCGGCGGGCCGTTCCATTCGCAGAACCCCGAAGCCGCGTTCTTCCATACGCCCGGACTCAAGATCGTCTACCCCTCGACGGCCGCCGATGCCAAGGGCCTCATGAAGGCCGCCATCCGCGACGACGACCCGGTCCTGTATTTCGAGCACAAGAAGCTCTACCGGGCACCGTTCCTGCGCGAGGTGCTGGAGCCGGACGCGGACCCCGTCCCGCTGGGCGTCGCCCGGAAGCACCGGGAAGGGAAGGACCTGACCATCGTGACGTACGGCATGATGGTCCACGAGAGCCAGAAGGCGGCGGACCAGTTGCACGAGGAGATGGGCCTCGACGTGGAGATCCTGGACCTGCGCACGCTGCTGCCCATGGACGAGGACGCCATCGTCGAGTCGGTGAAGAAGACAAACCGCGTCCTCATCGTGCACGAGGACACGCGCACCGGCGGCATCGCCGGCGAGATCGCCATGCGCATCAGCGAGAAGGCGTTCGAATGGCTCGACGCGCCCGTCCTGCGCGTGACGGCCATCGATACACCCGTGCCGTACTCGCCGCCGCTGGAGGATTACTTCCTCCCGCAGGTCAGCGACATCGTCACGGCAGCAAAGTACCTGGCGAAGTACTGAACCATACACGATACACGATACACGATACACGGTACACCCTACTCTATACTCGACTGGAATCGGAGACGGGAATGGCGCGAATTGAAGTTCCGATGCCGCAGATGGGCGAATCCATTGCGGAAGGGACGGTCTCGAAGTGGCTGAAGCAGGTGGGTGACGAGGTGGGCCGTGACGAGCCGCTCCTCGAGATCTCCACTGACAAGGTGGATGCCGAGATCCCGTCGCCCAATGCCGGCACCCTGGTTGAGATCAAGGTGCAGGAAGGCGAGACGGTGGAGGTCGGCACCATCGTCGCCACCATCGAGACGGAGAAGGGCGCGGCCGCCGCGGCGGCGCCGGCGGAGCCGAAGCAGGACGCTGAAGCACCGGCGCCCGCGGCGGATCCGGCCCAGGCCGAGGAACCGGTGGCCGCCGGTGAGGCGGGCGGCGACAGCAGCGCGCCGGAGCCCGGCGACGAGACGGCCGAGGACCGCCTGCGTCGCAAGTCCACGCCGCTGGTGCGGCGCATCGCCGAGGAGCACGGCGTGGACATCGCGCAGGTGGAGGGCACCGGTCATGCCGGCCGGGTGACCAAGCAGGACATCATGGCCTTCATCGAGAAGGGTGGTGCGGAAGCGAAGCCGGCCGCCGGGAAGGCCGCCGCTGCGCCGGCGAAGGACCAGGCGAAGCAGCCGGTGAAGCAGGCTGGCGCCGGTGCCTCGGTGACGGCTGACGCGTTCTGGGACATCTTCCACTCGCAGGTTGTCCACCCGGAGTTCCCGGTCCGGGACAACGACGACGTGGAGCCCATGGACCGCATGCGCCGCCTGACGGCCGCGCACATGGTCCGGGCCAAGCGCATCGCGCCGCATGTCCACTCGTTCATCGAGATCGACTTCACGCAGATCGACCGGGTCCGCGCCGCGAAGAAGGCCGCGTGGCAGCAGGCGGGCGTGAAGGTCAGCTACACGGGCTTCGTGGCGTGGGCCATCGCCCGCGTGCTGCCCGAGTTCCCCATGGTCAACGCCACCGTCTCCGGCGACAACATGATCTTCCGGGGCGACGTGAACATCGGCATTGCCGTGGACCTGAACCCGGGCCTCATCGTGCCCGTCATCCGCGAGGCCGACGACCTGAACCTCGTGGGCATCAGCAAGCGCATCAACGACCTGGCCGAGCGCGCCCGGGGCAAGAAGCTCAAGCCGGAGGAGATCCAGGGGGCGACCTTCTCCATCACCAACCCCGGCGTGCTCGGGACGATGGTGGGCATGCCCGTGATCCCCGAGGGCACGGCGGCCATCCTGGGCACCGGTTCCATCGAGAAGCGGGCGGTTGTCATCGAGGCGGACGGCACCGACGTCATCGCCATCCGCAAGCGCTCCTTCTTCTCACTCGGCTACGACCACCGGATCGTGGACGGCGCCGACGCAGCCCGCTTCCTGGCCCGGCTCAAGGACGTCCTCGAGAACTTCCCCGAGGACGCGTAGATGGAGGCGACGCCCGGTGCCGAGATGACGGGCCGGGCGTCGTCCGGTAGCGAGCCGGTGCCGGATCGCGCGTTGGCCGGCGGCGCGTCGTCCGGCCCCCACGCGACGCACCGCACCGACACGGCCCGGCCACTCCGCGTGGAGCGGCCGGGCACCATCCCCTACGCGGAAGGCCTGGAACTCCAGCGTCGGCTGGTTGAGCGACGTCGCAGCGGTGAGGTCCCGGACACGCTGCTGCTGCTGGAGCATCCCCACGTCATCACCCTGGGCACGTCCGCGCACCGGGAGAACATCCTCATTGATGACGCGGAAGGCCGGCTCCTGGGCATTGACGTGTTCGAGACGGGCCGCGGCGGCGATGTCACCTACCACGGCCCCGGCCAGCTCGTGGGCTACCCCATCCTGGACCTGAAGCCGGACCGCTGCGACCTGCACCGCTACGTGCGGGACCTGGAGGAGGTGCTCATTCGCGGGCTGTCGGCCTTCGGCATCGCCGCCGGCCGCAAGGACGGCATGACGGGCGCGTGGGTCGGCGCGGAGAAGGTCGCGGCCATCGGCGTGCGCGTGTCCAGCGGCTGGATCACGTCCCATGGCTTTGCCCTGAACGTCACCACCGACCTGTCGTACTTCGGCAGCATCATCCCCTGCGGCATCACCAGCTTCGGCGTGACGTCCATGGAGCGGCTGATGGGCGGGGCGCCACCGATGGCGGATGTGGAGGCGGCCGTAGTGGACGCCTTCTGCGACGTCTTCAACGCCGCGCTGGAGGCGTAGCCACGGTCCCGCGGTGCCGGCCTCCGCGCAGCACCGCCGGCGGCTACGCCTGCGGCGGCGGTGAGGCGGCCCGGAACGGTTCGCCTGACGGTTCCGCGAACTCGAAGAAGTCCAGGTAGCGCTGCCGCTTCTCCCGCTCCTGCTCCAGCCACGCCGTGAACTCCGAGGGCACCAGGCCGCCGGACGCGTCCTGCTTCTTTGCCGCCCGGATGGCCAGGTGGTTCACGTACTCGTTCTGCGGGTGGCCGGCGTGGCCGCGCACCCAGCGCCAGTCCACCTGGTGCCGTGTCGCCGCGCGACACAGCTCCTGCCACAGCTCCACGTTCTCGATGGGACCGGCCTTCCGCTTCCAGCCGCGCCGGGCCCAGCCGTGAACCCACTCCTTCATGCCTGTCACCAGGTACTGTGAGTCGGACGTGAAGATGACCTGGCACGGGCGCGTCAGCGCCAGCAGCAGGTCCCGGGCGCCGATGAGGGCCATGCGGTTGTTCGTGGTCCCCGGCGCCGATGACCAGTAATCCCGCCGGACCCAGCCGTCGCCGCGCCAGAGTTCCACCAGCCCGCCGGCGCCGCCGGGGGAGTCCCGGTCAATGAACTGGTTGCCGAGGCACGATTCGTCGGCGTAGATGTGTACGGTGTCCATGGGCCAGGAAGGTGGCCGGCGGCGGCCCGGCACGCAAGCTGGCTTGACACCGGAACGGCACGACGTAAATTCGCCCCGCCCTGACAATTGCACGAATCCGCGAGGCTGCGTGAAGGACCCTGGTTTCCTGCTGCTGGAAGACGGCCGGACGTTTCCCGGCGAGATGATCGGCGCGGACGGCGTCGCCCTCGGCGAAGCCGTGTTCAACACGTCCATGACGGGATACCAGGAAGTCCTCACCGATCCGTCATACGCAGGCCAGATCGTTGCCATGACGTACCCGCTCATCGGCAACTATGGCGTCAACGCGGAGGACGCCGAGTCCGGTGGCGTGCAGGTGGCCGGCTTCATCGTGCGGGAGGCGTCGCGCATCCACAGCAACTGGCGCTCCGGTGGTCCCATGCAGGACTACCTGAAGCAGGCCGGCGTGGTGGCGCTCGACGGCGTGGATACCCGCGCCCTGACGCGGCACCTGCGCAGCGCCGGCGCCATGCGCGCGGCCATCGCACCCGCCTCCACTGACCGCGATGAACTGCTGCAGCGCGTGCTCGACCACCCGCGCATGGAGGGGCTGGACCTGACGTGCGGGGTTTCCACCGCGGAGCCCTACGACGTTGCGCCGCAGGGCGACGCCCGCTTCCGCGTCCTCGCCTACGACTTCGGCATCAAGCGCAATTCCCTCCAGTTGCTGGCGGAGCGCGGTTGCAGCATCACCACGCTGCCCGCCGCAACCACGGCAGACGAGATCCTCGAGCACGAGTTCGACGGGTTCTTCGTATCCAACGGGCCCGGCGACCCGGAAGCCGTGGAGCACGCGCTCCACGCCATCCGCGCCCTGGCCGAGCGGAACGTGCCCCTCTTCGGCATCTGCCTGGGCCACCAGCTCATTGCCCGGGCCTTCGGCGCAACCACGTACAAGCTGCTCTACGGCCATCGTGCGGGGAACCACCCGGTACGCCGGATGAGCGACGGCGCCGTCGAGATCACCGCGCAGAATCACGGCTTCGCCGTGCGCCGCGGGGCCACGCCGGACGCAGTGGACGGCGCGCCGGCGCTGCGGGTGACGCACGTCAACCTGAACGACCAGACCATGGAAGGGCTGGAACACCGGGAGTTGCCGGTGTTCAGCGTACAGTATCATCCGGAGGCCGCGCCGGGTCCGCACGACTCCCGGTACCTGTTCGACCGGTTCGTCGAGGCCATGGCCGGCCAGCGCAACGGCGCCGCCGGCGCGGCCCGGGGCACCGACTGAATCCTTGACTTTACATGCGGGTACACATAACGTAGGTGCCCGTACCTAAACGACATACGCAGTTCTGCGGTGGTGATAACGCGTGTCCCGGCGATCGGTAGTAACAACCCTCGTCGTAGCGGTTGTTTCGCTCATGACCCTGACGGGCATCGTGCTGGCGGTGCTCTCCTCCAGCCGTGGCGGGATGGGGGGCGGCGGCCGCATAGCCGTGCTGGACATCGACGGGATCATCACGGAGGACCAGGAGTTTCTCCGGCATCTGCGCCGGTTCCGGGACAACGGGTCGGTCCGGGGCTACGTCGTCAACATCAATTCGCCCGGGGGTGTCGTCGCGCCGTCGCAGAGCATCTACCAGGAGCTGCGCCGGACCCGCGAGGAGGATGGGGTGCCCGTCGTGGCGGCGATCGGCAGCGTGGGCGCGTCCGGCGGCTACTATATCGCGCTGGCGGCGGATTCCATCTTCGCCATGCCCGGCTCGATTACGGGCTCCATTGGGGTGATCATGGAGATCCCGGATGTGAGCGAACTCATGGGCCGGGTAGGCGTGCGCATGCAGACGGTGGTCAGTGCGGAGCACAAGGATGTGGGATCGCCGTTCCGGCCGCTGGGCGAGGGTGATCGGCAGATCCTCGAGTCGCTGGTGGTGGACGTCTACGACCAGTTCGTGGACGAGGTTGCCGGTCAGCGGCAGCTCGAGCGCAGCACGGTGCTGGGGTACGCGGACGGCCGGATCCTGTCCGGCCGCCAGGCGCTGCAGGCGCGGCTGGTTGATCGCCTTGGCAACCGGGAAGATGCCCTGGCCACGGCCGGCGTCATGGCCGGCCTCGGTCGGAGCCCGCGGACCATACGGCCGCCCGAGCCCCGGGTGACGGTGCTGGACCTGCTCTTCGGGCGCGGGTCCATGGCGGCATTGACGCGCCTCGCGGCGCCGCTGGACGCCGTGTCGCCCGTCGTGAAGTACGTAGTTCCATGGTAAACGTACGTACCGCCGCCGCCGCTGAGGGCGCCGGCAAAGTCTCATTACCCAAGGTAGGGAGGAACCCATGACCAAAGCCGACCTCGTCGAGCAGGTGGCAGAGGCGATCGGCCCGGGCATCACCAAGAAGGATTGCGCCCTGGTTGTGGATGGCCTGTTGAACGCGATCAAGAACGCGATGGCCGATCACGAGCACATCGAGATCCGCGGCTTCGGCACGTTCAAGGTCCGCAAGCGGCGTTCGCGAATGGCGCGCAACCCGCGCACGGGCGACGCCGTCGAAGTGCCGGCCCGTGCCGTGCCGATCTTCAAGCCGTCCAAGGACCTGCGGGTGCAGGTATCCGAGGGAACGCACGTTCCCGCCCTCTGACCTGGACTCACGTTCAATACGGCTCGGGCCCCCATCCTGCTGACGGATGGGGCCGCGCCGATTTAACGCATTGTCCATAATCCGCGTCCAATTACCGGTGAATGAGCCCGTGCACGTCCGGCCTGACGGCCCGCCGGCCATCGAAGAGGCGGCGCTGCTGGAGCGTGCCCGGGCCGGTGAGCCGGAGGCGCGGGAGCTACTCGTCCGTCGATATGTGGACGATGTCTATCGCCTCACGGTCCGTATACTGGGGGACCGGGATCTGGCCCAGGATGCGACCCAGGACGCATTCGTCAACGCACTGGGCGCGCTCCACAGGTTCCGGGGCGATGCCAGTTTCCGTACGTGGCTGCTGCGCATTGCGGTGAACGCTGCGCGTTCCATCGGCCGCCGGCAGGTGCGGCGTCGGGAAGTCAACCTGGTGCTGGCGGATCATGAGCCCAGCCGGGGCCAGGATCCTGCTACCCGGGCGGAGAATGCCACGGAAGTGGAACGGGTGGAGAGGGTGCTGGCCACCCTGCCGCGGAAGCAACGTATGGCCGTGGCGCTGCGGGTGCAGCAGGGGCTCAGTTACGCCGAGATCGCTGCTGCGCTGGACTGCTCGGAGGGAGCAGCGCGCGTGAATTACCACCTCGGTGTCAAGCGCTTGAGGGAGCTGTTGAAATGAGATACGACTGTGAGTCCGTGCGGGACCTGCTGCCGCTGCATGTGCGCGGCCAGCTCCTGAGCCACGAGATGTCAGCGGTCGAAGGTCATATGATCGACTGTGGGAATTGTGCCGCCGAGGCGACGCTGGTGCGGCTGCTGCATGATGCGCCGCCGGCCGTGCCGGCGGGACTGCAGCAGCGGGTGCTGATGGCGGTGCGCCGTCCGGCGCCCCGTCGCTGGGCACCGGGCCGGCTGGCCATGGCTGCGACTGTCGCCGCCGCCCTCCTCGGCGGTGCGCTGGTGCTGGAGCGGACTGGTTTCGACTTCAGCCCCGAGCCGATGCCGGTAACCCTCGTGTTCGAGGACATGTCGCCGGCGCTGAGCTGGGCCACGGGCGACGACCCGTTGCTGGGCGGCGGCGCCGCACTGCCGGACCTGTCCCTGGAAGAGCTGGAACTCGTGCTGGCGGAGCTGGACTCTTGAGACCCCTGATGCTGGTGGTGCTTGCCCTGCTGCTGGGGATGCCCGGGCTGGCTGAGGCCCAGCAGTCGAACCAGGACCGCCGTGCCGCGCTCGAGGCCCGCAGGGACTCCCTCGAGGCTGCCGTGCTGGACCGGTTCGTGGATCAGTTGAGCAAGGAGCTGAAGCTGGAGCGGGACCAGCATCGCGCCATGGAGCGGACGCTGCGAGTGGGCGCTCATCGCCGCCGCCAGCTCGCCCGGGCATCCATCGAGCTGCGGGGCGAGATGATCCGCGCCCTGCGCAGCGACGACACCACCGACTCCGAGTTCACGCGGCTGCTGGCGCAGCAGGAGTCGCTGCGGCTGCGGGAAAATGACCTGTGGACCCGGGAGCAGGACGAACTCGCACGGATCCTGAACCCGCGCCAGCGCGCGCACTTCATCATCCAGTGGGCTCGCTTCCAGGACGAGGTTCGAGAGATCATCTCACGGCAGTTGCGCCAGCGGAACTGACAGAACCCGGCGCTGTTGACTGAGGAGCGGCGTGGCGCCCAGGGCGTCCGCCCCTCCACTTTTCTGCTGCCGCGCTGCCCGGCCGTCACCAGGGGTGCGAATCGCTTGATGTGCAGCCCCCCTGTCGGTAGCTTCGCCCTATGCGCATACAACTCCTGCTTTTCGCCCTGTACCGGGACCTCACCGGCGTCAGCGAGCTGGACGTCCAGGTGCCGGACGGCGCCACGGCCGGCGTGGCGCTGGCGGACCTGCGGGCCCGTGACGCGCGTTTTGGTCGGCTGCCGGAGCGGCCGGTGATCGCCATCAACCGGGAGTACGCGTTGCTGGACGCCCCGCTCGCGGACGGCGACGAACTGGCGCTGCTGCCGCCGGTGGCCGGAGGCTGACGTGCGCACCTGGATCACCGACGAGCCCATCGACGTGTCTGATGTGCTGTCGTCCGTCGGCTCGGATGCCGACGGCGCGGCGCTCCTGTTCCTGGGCACCGTGCGGGAGCAGAATGAGGGCCGTCCCGTCCAGGGCATGCGCTATGACGCATATGCCGGGATGGCGGCATCGGTGCTGAGTGAGATTGCCGGTGAGGCAGGGGAGCGCGCCGGCACGGACCGGATCAGCGTGGTGCACCGGACAGGTGAGCTGCAGATCGGCGACGTGAGCGTCGCCATTGCCGTGAGCTCGCCCCACCGGGCCGAGGCGTTCGACGCCGCGCGCTACGTCATCGAGCAGATCAAGCTGCGCCTGCCCGTCTGGAAGCATGAACACTACACCGACGGCAGCGCCGAGTGGCTCGACGGCGCGACACCACCTGCTCCGGCAGCCGAATCGGCAGCCGTGCCGGCACCCGGGACGGTTAAGCCGTGAAGCGGACGCTGCTGGACGAGGCCACCGCCGCCCGCCGCCCGGTGCAGGCGGCGGCCGAGGGCGCCATGAGCGACGGCTTCGGCCGCCGCGTCGAGTATCTGCGCGTGTCCGTCACTGACAAGTGCAACCTGCGGTGCGTCTACTGCATGCCCGAAGAGGGGCTGCCGTGGCTGGGTCGCTCCGAGATCCTCACGTACGAGGAGATCTGCGACATCGTCCGCACCATGGCGGGCATGGGCCTGCGGCGGGTGCGGCTGACGGGCGGCGAGCCACTGGTGCGCCGGGACCTGGACCGGCTGGTGGCGGGGCTCCGCGCCATTGACGGCATTGAAGAGATCTCGCTCTCCACGAATGCGGTACTGCTGCGACAGCACGCGGCGGCCCTCAGGGACGCCGGCGTGGACCGCATCAACGTCTCCCTGGACTCCCTGAAGCCGGACCGCATGGACGCCATCGCCCGACGGCCTGGCTCCGCCGCCGCCATCATGGACGGCCTGGCGGCGGCGGAGGAGGTTGGTTTCGCGCCCATCAAGGTGAACGCCGTCATCCTCCGCGGCCGCAACGACGACGAGCTTGCCGACTTCGCCCGCATCACCCTGGACCGGCCGTGGCACGTCCGGTTCATCGAGGTCATGCCCGTGGGCGAGAACCTGGACGTGAGCATGTCCGAGTACGTGCCGGCCATGGAGATGCTGGAACGGCTGCACGCCATCGGCGAGCTGGAGCCGGTGCCAGGCCCACCCGGAAACGGGCCCGCCACCTACTTCCGGTTCCCCGGCGCCGCCGGCACGGTGGGCGTCATCACGCCCATGAGCCACAACTACTGCGACCGCTGTAACCGCATGCGTCTCACCGCCAATGGCCGGCTGCGCCCGTGCCTGTTCGGCGACCTGGAGACGGACCTGCGCACGCCGCTCCGGGCCGGCGAGGCCCTGGAGCCGCATATCAGGCACACCCTCGCCATCAAACCGGAACGTCACCACCTCGTGCAGGGCAGCGCCTCGGGTTCCGGTGGCCTGCTCGCCCTCTCCCAGATCGGCGGCTGAACGGACGCCTTCATGCGCTGAACAGGCCCCTCCGGGTGCGGTTTGGCGCGTTTGACACTGGTTTTCGTCGCGCCTACTTTGCCGCGTCTGTTTGCGAACATCGCGGAATAACGGGATCAGGGTCATGGTCAACAAGATTACGGTCGTCGGGGCGGGCAACGTCGGTGCAACGGCGGCGCAGGGCATAGCGCGGCGGGAACTGGGCCGCGAAGTCATCATGATCGACATCATGGAAGGCGTGCCGCAGGGCAAGGGCCTGGACCAGTGGGAGTCGGCGCCCATCGAGGGCTGGGACGCCCGCGTACGCGGCACCAACGACTACGCCGACACCGCCGGCTCCGACGTCGTCGTGATCACCGCCGGCATCGCCCGCAAGCCGGGCATGAGCCGCGAGGACCTGCTGAACACCAACGCCGGCATCGTCCGCTCCGTGGCCGAGCAGGTGAAGAACAGCTCGCCTGACGCCATCGTCATCATGGTCTCGAACCCACTGGACGTGATGGCGCACGTGGCCATGCAGACGACGGGGTTCCCCCGTGAACGCGTCATCGGCATGGCCGGCGTGCTGGACACCGCCCGCTATCGCTCGTTCATCGCGCTGGAGCTGGACATCAGCGTCGAGGACATCCAGGCGCTGGTGCTGGGTGGCCACGGCGATACCATGGTGCCGCTGGCGTCCTACACGACGGTGAGCGGTATCCCCCTCTCGCAGCTGCTGCCGCAGGACCGCATTGACGCACTGGTGGACCGGGCCCGTCACGGCGGCGCCGAGATCGTGAGCCTGCTCAAGACGGGCAGCGCGTACTACGCGCCGGGCGCGGCCGTCGTCCAGATGGTCGAGGCCATCGTCCGGGACAAGAAGCGGATCCTGCCGTGCTCGGCGTTCCTGCAGGGCGAGTTCGGCATGAACGACCTGTTCCTGGGCGTGCCGTGCAAGCTCGGCCGCAACGGCCTGGAGAAGGTCATCGAGGTCGAACTCACGGACGACGAGCGGGCCGCACTGAACAAGTCCGCCGACGCCGTCCGCGAGACGATGGCGATCCTCAGCTGATCACGACGAACAGGCGCGGAGTTTCTCATGGCCCGGGATTTCTCCCTCTGGGGATCCACAGTAGGCAAGAAGATCGCGATGGCGGTGTCGGGCGTCATCCTGCTCGGCTTCGTCGTCGGTCACATGGTGGGCAACCTGAAGGTCTACCAGGGCGCGGACGCGTTCAACCACTATGCTGAGGGCCTGCGCACGTTCGGCGACCCGTTCTTCGGGAACAGCCAGCTGCTGTGGCTCATCCGGCTGGTGCTGCTGGCGGCGCTGCTGGTGCACATCAGCGCTGCCTTCCAGCTCACCCGGCGCAGCCGGGCGGCCCGGGCCGTCGGCTACACGAAGTATGACAACGACCTCGCCTTCAGCTACGCGTCCCGTACCATGGTCTGGGGCGGTGTCATCATCCTGCTCTTCGTGCTGTACCACCTGCTGCACCTTACGTTCGGCACGGCGCACCCGGACTTCATCCACGGCGACGCGTACCACAACTTCGTCGTCGGCTTCCGGAGCGTGCCCGTCTCCCTGGCGTACATCGCCGCCATGATCCCGCTGGGGCTGCACATGTACCACGGGTTCTGGAGCATGCTGCAGACGCTGGGCGCCAACAACCCGGCCTACGCCCGGTTCCGCCGCCCTGTCGCCGCCTTCCTCGCCATCATCGTGGTGGTGGGCAACATCTCATTTCCGGTCGCCGTCCTGACCGGCATCTTGTCGTAGAGGTCGGTATGGACCTGAATGCGAGGATACCCGAGGGGCCGATCAACGAGAAGTGGGACCGGCACCGTGCGGAACTGAAGCTGGTCAACCCGGCCAACAAGCGGAAGCACACCATCATCGTTGTCGGCTCCGGCCTGGCCGGTGCCGCCGCCGCCGCGACCATGGCGGAGCTGGGCTACAACGTCCACAACTTCTGCTTCCAGGACTCGCCCCGGCGCGCCCACAGCATCGCGGCGCAGGGCGGCATCAACGCGGCCAAGAACTACCAGGCCGACGGCGACAGCGTACATCGCCTGTTCTATGACACGGTCAAGGGCGGTGACTTCCGGGCCCGCGAGGCGAACGTGCACCGCCTGGCCGAGCTGAGCCTGAACATCATTGACCAGTGCGTGGCGCAGGGCGTGCCGTTCGCCCGGGAGTACGGCGGTTACCTCGCGAACCGCTCGTTCGGCGGCGCGCAGGTGTCCCGCACCTTCTACGCCCGCGGCCAGACCGGCCAGCAGCTCCTCCTCGGCGCGTTCCAGGCGCTGGAGAAGGAAGTGCGTACCGGCAAGGTAAAGATGCACACCCGCCACGAGATGCTGGACCTGATCCTCGTGGACGGGCGGGCCCGCGGCATCGTGACCCGTGACCTGGTGACAGGGGCCATCGAGACGTGGGCTGCCGACGCTGTCGTCCTGGCGACAGGTGGCTACTCCAACGTCTTCTTCCTGTCCACCAATGCCAAGGGCTCCAACGTCACGGCCATCTGGCGGGCGCACCGGAAGGGCGCCGGCATGGCGAACCCGTGCTTCACGCAGATCCATCCCACGTGCATCCCGCCCAGCGGCGACTACCAGTCGAAGCTGACGCTCATGTCCGAGTCGCTGCGCAACGACGGCCGTATCTGGGTGCCCGTCAATGCCGGCGACACGCGCAACCCGGCGGAGATTCCCGAGGAGGACCGGGACTACTACCTGGAGCGCTACTACCCGAGCTTCGGCAACCTGGCGCCCCGGGACATCTCGTCTCGCCGGGCGAAGGAGGCCGTGGACCAGGGCAGGGGCGTCGGCCCGTCGGGCGTGGGCGTGTACCTGGACTTCCGGGACTCCATCCAGCGCCTGGGCCGGGACGTGATTGCCGAGCGCTACGGCAACCTGTTCGACATGTACCACAACATCACGGGTGAGGACCCGTACCAGGTGCCCATGCGCATCTACCCCGCGCCGCACTACACCATGGGCGGCCTGTGGGTGGACTACAACCTCATGAGCACCATCCCCGGCCTGTACGTGGGGGGCGAGGCCAACTTCTCCGACCACGGCGCGAACCGCCTCGGCGCGTCCGCCCTCATGCAGGGGCTGGCCGACGGCTACTTCATCCTCCCCCTCACTGTCGGCCACTACCTGGCCGGCAACAAGCTGGAGAAGCTGGACACCAGCCACGCAGCGTTCAGGGACGCGGAGCGGGAGGCCACGGACCGCCTCGGCAGGCTGCTGGCCGTGAACGGCAACCGCACCGTCGCCGATTTCCATCGCGAACTGGGCTCCCTCATGTGGGAGTACTGTGGCATGGCCCGGAGCGAGGAAGGCCTGAGGGAAGCGCTGCGGCGCATCCCCGAGTTGCGCGAGCGCTTCTGGCGCGAGGTCCGCGTGCCCGGCGCCGCCGCGACGCTGAACCAGTCGCTGGAGGTGGCCGGCCGCGTCGCGGACTTCATGGAGTTCGCCGAGCTGATGTGCATCGATGCCCTGGACCGCGATGAGTCGTGCGGCGGCCATTTCCGGGTGGAGCACCAGACGGACGACGGCGAGGCGAAGCGCAACGACGAGCAGTACGCCCACGCCTCGGTCTGGGAATACACCGGCGACTCGAGCGCGCCGAAGAAGCACCGCGAGGAACTCTCGTTCGAGAACGTCGCCCTCGCCCAGCGCAGCTACAAGTAGACGGAGACACGGATGAACCTGACACTCCACGTCTGGCGGCAGTCGGACAAGGGCGACAAGGGCCGCTTCGAGACGTACCGCGCCGAGAACGTGTCCGAGCACATGTCCTTCCTGGAGATGCTCGACACCGTCAACGAGCGCATCATCGCCGACGGCGGCGAGCCCATCGCCTTCGACCACGACTGTCGCGAGGGCATCTGCGGCTCGTGCGGCTTCATGATCAATGGCGAGCCCCACGGCCCGCTCCCGTCCACCACCGTGTGCCAGCTCCACATGAGGCACTACAGGGACGGCGACGAGGTGTGGATCGAGCCGTGGCGCGCCACCGCGTTCCCCGTGATCCGGGACCTCGTGGTGGACCGCTCCCCGCTGGACCGCATCATCCAGGCGGGCGGCTACATCTCCGTGCGCACCGGCAGCGCGCAGGAAGCCAACATGACGCCGGTGCCGAAGGACGCCGCGGACCTGGCCATGGACGCCGCCGAGTGCATCCAGTGCGGCGCCTGCGTTGCGGCATGCCCCAACGCGTCCGCCATGCTCTTCACCGGCGCCAAGGTCACCCACCTCGGCGTGCTGCCCCAGGGCCAGCCGGAGCGCTTCACGCGCGTCGTCGAGATGGTGCTCCAGCACGACGAGGAGGGGTTCGGCCACTGCACCATGCACGGCGCCTGTCAGACGGCCTGCCCGAAGGACATCCAGGTGGACTACATCGTCCGACTCAACGCCGACATGAGGAAGGCGCGGTTCGCTCGACCCTGACCGAGGAGAGTCGCGCATGCCACTGCTGTTGCGGAACGTACTCGCCCTGGTCGCCGGTATCGTCATCGGCGGCAGTGTCAACATGGCGCTGATCACGCTGGGCCCTACGCTGATCCCGCCGCCCGCTGGCGTGGACGTGACCAGCGCCGAGGGCCTGCGCAGTGCCATGCACCTGTTCGAGCCCCGGCACTTCGTCATGCCGTTCCTCGCCCACGCGCTCGGCACCTTTGCCGGCGCGCTGGTGGCGTGGCTCGCCGCGGGATCCCACAGGGCGCGCATGGCGTACGCCGTCGGCGGGTTCTTCCTGCTGGGCGGGGTGGCGGCCGTGTTCATGATCCCGGCGCCGGCCTGGTTCATTGCACTCGACCTCGTCGCCGCCTACGTGCCGATGGCCTGGCTGGCGACACGGGTGGGCAGCAGGATCAGGCAGGATCGCCCGGCAGCCGTGGCGCCCGCGACCTGACAGCCCAGCGAACGGCCGACCGAGACACACAGCTCCATCCAGCCCGTTGAGGAGGCAGGGAAGTGAAGAGGAAGAAGGCGCTGGAACTGCAGCAGGCATGGGGCGACCGACCGTGCGAACACCCGGATTTCGCCAAGGAGTACGACCTGGGTGTGCGCACGGGCAATTTCATCTGCACGCAGTGCGGCGCCATCTTCAGCGTCCGCGAGAAGGTCGCCATCACGAGTGCACGACGTGCCGCCGACGACGCCGCAGGTGACGACGTCGCCGGATCCCACCGCCCGCGCGGCTCCGGCCAGCAGTGACCCGCCCATCCAGCACCGGCAGGGGCGACGATCCCGCCGGCGACGTGGTGGAGTTCGCGTCCGACGACGCCGGCTACTCCTGGTGGCGCAACACGCATCCCCACGGCTACGTCCTCGCCGTGCGCCGACGCCGTGAGCCCCTGCTGCACCGCGCCCGCTGCGACGACATCGACCCGGACCGTCACCCCGGCCGGATGAACGCCGCGGGTAGCCGCCAGCTCTGCTCGGCGTCCAAGGCATCGCTGCGCGCATGGCTGAAGGTGGGGCTGCCGGAGGTGACCGGGATGCTGGAGCGCTGCCCGAAATGCAGCCCCTGACGCGGCACCTGTCGTGGCCGCACCGCCTCCGCCGACCGCGCCGGCTGTGCATGGCCTGCCGGAACTCCATCGCCGCTGCGCACACCGGACCGGCCACACCTCGAGAGGCGAAATGATCGATGCATGGTTGGTCCGCGGGAAACTGACTCAGGAGGGAGAATGGACGATCACCGCTACCAGTCGCTCAGTTGCTCGTTGCATGACCGCCTCGAAGCCGCGGCAACACTGAAGCGGACTGTGCGCATATGTTATCTGGCGGCGGATGGCGGACAGGTCGAGGAGCGCGTTGCGATCGCCGATATCCAGACCCGCGACGGGGCAGAGTACCTGCTGTTGTCATCGGGCACGCAGGTTCGGCTGGACCGCATAATCTCCGTTGACGACGTGGCCTTTCAAAACTGACCGTGGAACACAGGCGGATGGCAGGCGGGCAGCGCGGGGCAGCGAAGCGTGGCTCGTTTGATGGCGTACACCAGGCGTCCGCACGCACCGGGCGATGGTCAATGCTCCCGGGGCTGGGTGCCCTCCTCGATGCCATCCCCGGTATCCGCTACAACACCTCACCCGCCCCAGGCAGCGCGGTCTAGAGCCGCGGAGGCGTTACTCCCACCTGATCCTGGTACTTGCCCTTCTTGGTCGCGTACGTGTGCTCCGGCACCTGGTCGCCCTTGAAGAAGAGCAGCTGCGCCAGCCCCTCATTGGAATATATCTTCGCCGGCAGCGGCGTGGTGTTGGAGATCTCCAGCGTCAGATAGCCGCGCCACTCGGGCTCCAGTGGCGTGACGTTTACGATGATGCCGCAGCGGGCGTACGTGGACTTGCCGACGCAGACCACCAGCACGTCGTTGGGGATCCGGAAATACTCAAGCGTCCGCGCCAGCGCAAAGGACCGGGGCGGGATGATGCAATGATCCGCCTTGACGTCCACAAAGGAACGGGCATCGAAGTTCTTGGGGTCGACGACGACGCTGTAGACGTCCGTGAAGACCTTGTATTCGTCTGCTACCCGGACGTCGTAACCAAACGACGACACGCCGTAACTGATGACGCCGTCCCGGACCTGGGAACCCTCGAAGGGCTCGATCATGCCATGCTCCTCGGCCATCTGCCGGATCCAGCGGTCACTGCGAATCGTCATGGGGCCATTTCCTCCCGGTGGGTGCGCCGCGCCGCCGCCTCGCGGCACGCTGCCGGCCGGCAGCCGGCGCCTGATTATGCGCGGGCCACGCCGGCCCGTGCAAGGTGCAGAGGCCGCCTGGCCGCGCTCCCGCCGGCATGGTGCCCGGACGTCCTCCCGACGGCTTCCCGACCCCCTCTTCGAGCTACGCGCAGGACCTGCGGAAAACAGCCGCTGAAATAGCCGGCGCATCCGCTTGACACCCCCCTCTACCGTGGTCTACTTTCCGCCGGCCAAAATTCGTGAACGTTTTCACAAGAAACGGGACAGGATGCTCGAGTCCTACGTACCGATCCTCATTCTGCTGGCGGTTTCCCTCGCCAACGCAGTGGGGATCGTTATTCTCTCGCACCTCGTGAGCCCGTTCCGGCCCACCTCCGCGAAGTCCGACCCGTACGAGTCGGGCATGACGCCACTGGGAGACACGCGGGAGCGGTTCTCCGTCAAGTTCTACATGGTGGCCATCCTGTTCATCGTCTTCGACCTGGAGACGATCTTCCTCGTCTCATGGGGGGTAGTAATGCGAGCCCTCGGATGGGAGGGCTTCATCGCGGCGATGATCTTCATTGTCGTGCTGACAGTGGGCATGATCTACGAATGGAAGAAGGGAGCGCTCGAATGGGAGTGAGTGAGCGCCATGGCAATCTGCCGACACTGCCCGCGGGTGGCGGCGAGGCGACGTTCCTGACGACGCGGGTGGACGACGTAGTGAACTGGGCGCGGCGCAACTCGCTGTGGCCCATGCCTTTCGGGACCGCATGCTGCGCCATCGAGATGATGGCCTCGTTCGCGACGAAATATGACATGGCACGCTTCGGCATGGAGCGAATGTCATTCTCGCCGCGGCAGGCGGACCTGCTGATCTGCGCCGGGCGCGTGACGTACAAGATGGCGCCGGTGCTGCGCAAGATCTGGGACCAGATGCCGCAGCCGAAGTGGTCCATCTCCATGGGCGCGTGCGCTTCGTCGGGCGGCGTGTTCGACGTGTACTCCATGGTGCAGGGCATTGACACCATCATCCCGGTGGACGTCTACGTGCCGGGCTGTCCGCCGCGGCCGGAGGGCCTCATCTACGGGATCCTGCTGCTGCAGGAGAAGATCCGGGGCGAGGCGCTGAAGGATCCGAGTCGTCGCCAGGAGGACCCGGGTGCCGTCGGACTGCCGCAGCTGCCGCCTGACGTCATCGACCAGATCGCCCTGCCGTACGGCAACTCGACGCAGCAGAACCGCGTCAGCGGCCTGGTCTCCACAACGGCCGTGGCCCGGCCGACGGACCGGCAGCCGTAGCATGGCGGACAGGCAATTCGACGAGGCCCTGCAGGGGCTCGAAACGGGCGCGACGGAGGCGCAGGACTCGGGCGCGCCCCGGGGCGAGTCGGCCGACGCGTCGTCGCACCCGAGCGTGGCGGCGCTGCGGGAACGTTTTGGTGACGCCGTGGTGCACCACACGGTGGTGGGCGTGGAGGAACACGTCATCTACATCCCGGCGGAGCGCGTGGTGGAGATCCTCGGCTGGCTGCGGGATGACGCCGCGCAGGACTACGCGCTGCTGCTGGATGTCACGGCCGTGGACTTCGGCGGCGGCCGGCCGCTGGAGCTGGTCTACCAGCTCATCTCCGTGACGCACGACCGCACGCTGCGCGTGAAGGCGACGCTGCCACTGGACGCGCTGGAGGTGGACACCGTCTCCGGCATCTGGCAGACGGCGAACTGGCTGGAGCGTGAGGCCTACGACATGTTCGGGATCCACTTCAACGGGCACCCCGACCTCCGTCGCATCCTCATGCCGAACAACTACGCGGAGGGCCACCCGCTGCGGAAGGACTTCCCGCTGCGCGGCCGGTTCAGCCGGGCCGAACAGACCCGCCGTGCCCTGTCCATGGCGGTGGAGGACTTCTACACGCCCCATGAGCTGGAAGTCGGCAAGCTGGCGCCACCGCCGGTGCCGGCGGTGACCCGGGACGAGACGGTGACGACGCCGGCGCCGGATCCGGCACGGGCCGCCGCCGACGCCGACGGGACCACGGGGCGCCCCAATGACGAGGACTGGACGCCTGGACCCTCGGGCTCGGCGGCAGGTGGCGCGCCGGCACCCGGCGGTCCGGGGGGAGCAGGCGCGTGAGTACGCGAACCGTCGAATACATGGTCACCCGCAACGCCGAGATGGGGCCGGACGGGCGACCGCGGCGAATGCCGGTCCTGCCAGCGGGCATGGAGCCCGAAATGGCGGGCGAGCACATGCTCATCAACATCGGGCCGCAGCACCCGGCGACGCACGGCGTGCTGCGCCTGGTGCTGGAGCTGGATGGCGAGACCGTCGTGCAGTGCACGCCGCACATCGGCTACCTGCACTCCAGCTTCGAGAAGCTGGGCGAGTTCCGGCAGTGGAACCAGATCGTCCCGCTCACCGACCGCATGGACTACCTGGCGCCGCTGATTTACAACTGCGCGTATGCCATGGCGGTGGAGAACCTCATGGGTATCGAGGTCACCGAGCGGTGCAAGGTCGTGCGCGTCATCTGCATGGAGATGGACCGCATCTTCAGCCACCTGCTGTGGCTGGGCACGACGGCCATCGACATCGGCGCGTTCACCGTGTTCCTCTACACGTTCCAGGAACGCGAGCGCATCTACAATCTTCACGAGGCGCTCACCGGCGCGCGTATCACGACGTCGGCGACGCGCATCGGCGGCATGATGGCGGACCTGCCGCCCGGCTGGACGGACGCACTGCGGCACTTCCTGCAGACGTTCCCGAAGACGCTGGAAGAGGTGGAGACGCTGCTGACGAACAACAACCTGTGGATCGGCCGCAACCGTGACGTGGGCGCCATCTCCGGCGAGGAGGCGCTGAACCACGGCATGACAGGCCCGAACCTGCGGGCGTCCGGCGTCGCGTATGACGTCCGCAAGAACCGGCCGTACTACGACTACGAGACGTACGACTTCGACGTCGTCGTCGGCACCCACGGCGACTGCTACGACCGTTACCTCGTCCGCATGGAGGAGATGCGCCAGTCGCTGCGGATCCTGGAGCAGGCGCTGGACCGGCTGCCCGGTGGGCCCATCAACGTGGATGACCCGCGGGTCATCCTGCCGGGCAAGACGGACGCAATGGCAGACATGGAGTCCATGATCCACCACTTCAAGGTGGTCATGCAGGGCGTCAAGGCGCCGGCGGGTGAGAGCTATACGACGGTGGAAAGCTCCAAGGGCGAGCTGGGCATGTACGTGGTCAGCGACGGTGGCTCGAAGCCGGTCCGCTGGCGGGTCCGTGGCCCGAGCTTCATCAACCTGTCCACGCTGCCGAAGATGGTGGAGGGCCACCTGCTCTCGGATGTCATTACCATCAACGCCAGTATCGACATCGTGCTGGGAGAGATCGACCGGTGAGTGCAGCAGCAGGAAGCACGGAGGCGCGCACGCCGGTCCGGGGCAATCCCGGGCATGCCGGCGAGACGGGCCAGTTCGAGCACCTGACGGAGGCCGACGTCCGGGGCACGGCCTATGTCGGCCAGCGGCCGACGGAGGGCGGGCACCCGGGCGGTGCGTGCTCGTATCCGTACCAGGTCGTGGCGCGGGACCCCGAGGGGCCGCTGTTCACGGGTCCGTACCGGGAACGGCTGGACAAGATCATCTCGCGCTACCCGAATCCGCAGGGCGCACTGCTGCCTGCGCTCGGCCTGGCGCAGGAGATTCGCGGGCACGTCAGCGCCGACAGCATGGCACAGGTCGCCGAGGCGCTCGGCCTGTCACCGACGTACGTGCGGGGTGTGGCCACGTTCTACACCATGTACAACAAGCGGCCCGTCGGAGACTACCTCATCCAGGTCTGCACCAACGTGGCGTGCAACCTGTGCGGCGCCGACGAGGTGATGCAGGCGTTCCTCGACGCCACGGACAGCGAGCAGGGTGAGATCACGCCCGATGGGCTGTTCACGGTGATGGAGGCGGAGTGTCTGGGCGCGTGCGGATTCCCGACGGCCGTGCAGATCAACGAGCGGTACTACGAGAACGTCGAGGCCGCAGACGTGCCGGCGCTGCTTGACCGCCTGCGCGCGGAGCGTGACGCCGCCGGCGGCCGCACGGTCACGGTGCACGGCCGGGACGAGGCCGCGGACGCGCCGTCGCCCGGCGAGCACATCGAGGTGCCGGACGACCCGGGCGCGCCCGGCGAGACCATCGGGCCGGAGGCGAACCCCTACTCCGGTGAGGACTCGACACCGCCGGCGGCAGCGCGGCCGCCGGCCAGCGACAAGCCGGCAGACCAGGGCCAGGACTGATGGCATATCCGTACGCTCACGACAGCGAGGTGCGTGTCCTCAGCACGCACTTCGGCGAACCCGAGGCCCGCACGCTGGCCGGCTGGCAGAACCGGGGCGGCTACGAGGCGCTGCGCAAGGCGCTGGGCATGGCGCCCGACGAGGTGGTGGAAGTCGTCAAGAGCAGCGGCCTGCGCGGCCGCGGCGGCGCTGGCTTCCCCACGGGCGTGAAGTGGTCATTCATGCCGAAGGATGACAGCCGCCAGCCCCACTACCTGCTCATCAACGCAGACGAGTCTGAGCCGGGCGCGTTCAAGGACCGGGAACTGCTGCGCTGGACACCGCACCAGGTCATCGAGGGCGCGCTCATCGGCGCCCACGCCATCCGCGCGAAGCACGTCTATATCTACATGCGCGGCGAGTTCTTCGAGCCGGCGCAGATCGTCGGTCGTGCCATCGAGGAAGTGTACGCCGCTGGCATTGCCGGCCCGGACATGATGGGCTCGGGCGTGGGCATCGACATCACGCTGCACCTGGGCGCCGGTGCCTACATCTGCGGCGAGGAAACGGCGCTGATGAATTCGCTGGAGGGCCGCCGCGGCCAGCCGCGCATCAAGCCGCCGTTCCCGGCGGTAGTCGGTGCCTTCGGCAAGCCGACGACCATCAACAACGTGGAGACCGTGGCGGCAGTGCCGCACATCGTGAAGCACGGCGGCGACTGGTACCGGCAGTGGGGCACGGAGAAGAGCCCTGGCACCAAGCTGTTCAACATGTCGGGGCACCTGGTCCGCCGGGGCAACTACGAGCTGCCGCTGGGCTTCAGCCTGAAGGAACTGATCTATGACGTGTGCGGCGGCATCCGCGACGGCCGGTCGCTGAAGGCCGTCATCCCGGGTGGCAGTTCGGTGCCGATTCTGGCGGCGGACGAGATCGACATCGCCATGGACTACGAGAGCGTGGCCGCCGCCGGCACCATGCTGGGCACGGCGTCGGTCATCGTCATGGACGACCGGACGAACATGGTGAAGCAGGTCCGCCGCATGGTGGACTTCTACGCCCACGAGTCGTGCGGCCAGTGCACGCCGTGCCGGGAGGGGACGGCATGGCTTGCGCGGATCCTCAGGCGGATAGAGAACGGCTACGGCCGCATGGAGGACCTGGACCAGCTGCTGGAGCTGGGCGCCAACATGACGGGCACGACGATCTGCGTGCTCAGTGACTCCGCCGCCGCACCGGTGGCGAGTTCCATTGCGAAGTTCAAGGACGAATATCTGGCCCTGATCCGCCGCGGCGAGTCCGCTGCGGTGGCGGTCTGAGGAGGACGACGTTGGCCAACGAGCAACAGGACACTGTCAACATCACGCTGAACGGCGTGGAGGCGGCGGTACCGAAGAACCTGCGGATCATCGAGGCCGCGGAGCAGCTCGGCGTCGGCATCGCGCACTACTGCTACCATCCCGGGCTGTCGGCGCCGGCGATGTGCCGCATGTGCCTGGTGGAGGTCGAGGGTGCGCCCAAGCTGGCGCCAGCGTGCGTGACGCCGGTGGCGGAGGGCCAGGTCATCCACACGGAGAGCGAGCGGGCGCGGCAGGCGCGCGAGGGCACCCTCGAGTTCTACCTGCTGAACCACCCGCTGGACTGCCCCATCTGCGACAAGTCCGGCGAGTGCAAGCTCCAGGACTACACCCACGCCGAGGGCCGCAAGCACGGGCGTTCCATCGAGCCCAAGCGCGTCAACGGGCAGGACGACTTCGGCGGCGACATCCTGTATGACGGCGACCGGTGCATCATGTGCACGCGCTGCGTCCGCTTCATGCGTGAGCTGCCGCAGGACGACCGGCTGTGCGTCGTGCAGCGCGGGCACCGTTCCGTCATCGACACGTTCTACGACCACGGCGTCGAGGGCAACATCTGGGCGGGCAACATCGTTGATATCTGCCCGGTGGGCGCGCTCCTGTCCAAGGACTTCCTGCACAAGGCGCGGGTCTGGGACCTGGACGGGAACGCCTCCATCTGCCCGAACTGCTCGCAGGGCTGCAACATCCGGATCGACAGCCGGGACAACCTGGCAGTACGGCTGCGGCCGCGCTCGAACGCGGACGTGAACTCCTACTGGATGTGCGACTACGGTCGGCACCGCTACGAGTGGCTCAACGTCGCCGACCGCGTGGAGGCGCCGCTCGTACGCGGCGAGAACGGACAGCTCCAGGCAACGAGCTGGCAGAAGGCCATTCTCGCCCTGCTGGAGCAGGTCCGCGCCGCCCAGGCCGGTGGTGCCGAGGTCACGGTCATCGGCTCGCCGTTCTACGGCAACGAGGACAACGGCATGCTGGCGCGACTGGCCACCATGCTCGGCGGCGGCAGCATGACGTTCCGGGTGGAGCAGGCAGATGAGGAAGTGGTCATGCCGGGCTTCCCGCGGCTGGCCCGGCGCCGGGACCTGGCCGCCAACGTCCGCGGCCTGGAAGTCATGGGTTTCTCCCGCGCCGATGGCGCGCCGGCAAGCGCGGGCGGCATCGTCATCGCGCTGGGCGACGTGCTCGACGGCGCGCCGGAAGACTTTGCCGTGAGCGCCGACCTGTTCATCGCCATCACGCCGAAGATGACGGCGACGGTGCGCGGCGCCGACTTCGTGCTGCCGGCCGCGACGTTCGCCGAGGCTGAGGGCACGTTCACCAACCACGAGGGCCGGGTCCAGCGGTTCTGGCCGGCACTGCAGCCGCCGCCGCTGGCGCGGCCGGCGTGGCAGGTGCTGGGCGTGATCATGGCGGGCATGGAGGAGGGCGGTACCGCGCCGGCCACCGCCGGCGACGCGTTCCTCCGGCTGGGCGACTGGCACACGGAGTTCAGCGGGCTCAGCTACGACGTGATCGGCTCCCGTGGCGCCCTCATCAACGACACCGTTCAGCTGCCCGCAGGGGCGGGAAGGGGCTCCTGATGCACGACGTCGGGGCCCTTCAGGGGTGGTCCTTCGTCATTGCTTCGGCCATCAAGGTCCTGGCGGTCTTCACGCTGACCATGGTCACCGTGGCGCTGATGACGCTCATGGAACGCAAGATCTCGGCGTTCATGCAGGACCGGCTAGGCCCGAACCGCGTGGGTCCGTTCGGGCTCATGCAGCCGCTGGCTGACGGCATCAAGAATTTCCTGAAGGAGGAACTGTATCCGTCGAAATCGGCGCGGTTCTTCTTCATCCTCGCGCCCATGCTTGCCATCGGGCCGGCGCTGGTCACCTTCGCGGTGATCCCGTTCGCCGCGCCGCTGCCCACGCCGTGGGGGCTGGTGGACATGATCGTCGCCGACATCCCCATCGGCATCCTGTACATCCTGGCGTTCGCGAGCCTGGGCGTGTACGGCATCGTCATGGCCGGCTGGGCGTCGAACAACAAGTATTCGTTCCTGGGCGGTCTCCGGGCCGGCGCCCAGATGGTCAGCTACGAGGTCGGCCTGGGCCTGAGCCTGATCCCGGTCTTCATGCTGGCCGGTAACGTGACCCTCACGCAGATCGTCTGGACCCAGCAGCAGGAGCTGGGCATCTGGCTGGCATTCCCGCTGGGCCTGGCGTTCCTGTTCTTCGTCATCTCGGCGTTCGCCGAGACGAACCGCCTGCCGTTCGACGTGGCGGAGGCCGAGTCGGAACTGGTGACCGGCTACCACACCGAGTACTCGTCCATGAAGTTCTCCATGTTCCCCATCGCCGAGTATGCGAACATGCTCACGGCGTCGGCGCTCATGGCGACACTGTTCCTGGGCGGCTGGGACATCCCGTTCTGGACTGGCGACAACATGCGGGTCGTGGCGCCGGGCGTCGTGGTCGGCGCCGAGCCGGCGTGGTGGAAGACGATCCTTACGCTGCTGGCGTTCGTCATCAAGACGGGCTTCTTCGTCTTCCTGTTCATGTGGGTCCGGTGGACCGTGCCCCGGTTCCGCTACGACCAGATCATGCACCTCGGCTGGAAGGTGATGCTGCCGGGCGCACTGGCGTACGTGGTGCTCATGGCTGCGAGCATCCTCGTGCTGGACACGCTGGGCGTGCCGTTCGGCTTCGTGTACGGCCTGATCCTGACGGCCATCAACGCCGTGGCGACACTGTTCTTCCTGATGGTCATCGACAGGGACCGGGTCATCGCCGGCAGCGAGCGGCGGGCGGGGGAGTGGTCCCCCTCCACCGGGGCACCGGCCGCACGCGGCACGGTAACGGCCGGCCGGCGCGACTACGCAGGCACGACTGCAGAAACCGAGACCCAGGGGTCAGAATGGCCATAGGTGTGAGGACGGTCCGTCGTCCGGAGGCGAATACGTCGTACCTGCGCGCCACGCTGCGCGGCATGGCACTGACGTTCCGCCACCTGGTCGACCCGAAGAAGAACGTGTTGCAGTACCCGGACGAGAAGCCGGAACTGCCGCCTCGCTGGCGTGGCACGCACCGGATGGCGGTGCATGCGGACGGCCGGCCGAAGTGTGTGGCGTGCGGGCTGTGCCCGACGATATGCCCGTCGAACTGTATCCGACTGGTGCCCGGCGAGGACGATCAGGGCAACCGGTACCCCATAGTCTACGAGATCGACGAGTTCCGCTGCATCTTCTGCGGCATGTGCCAGGAAGTCTGCCCGGTGGAGGCCATCCACGTGGGCCAGGACTACGAGAACGCGGAGTATACGCGGGAACGCTTCGTTTACGACCTCGACCGTCTCATGGCCCAGGACCACCCGGTCACGGCGCTGTGGGATCCGGAGGACCCGCTCGGCCAATGATCGATTTTCCCGTAGTCTCTCTGCTGTGGTGGGTGTTCGCGTCGCTGGCCGTAGGTGGCGCGCTGGGCATGGTCACGCGCAAGAACCCGGTCGCCAGCCTGCTGTTCCTGGTGCTGACGTTCTTCAGCCTGGCGGCCATCTACCTGCTGCTGGGCGCGCACTTCATCGCGGCTATTCAGATCATCGTGTATGCCGGCGCCATCATGGTGCTGTTCTTCTTCGTGATCATGCTGCTGAACCTGGGCCACGACTATCAGGCTGACCTGCGGGGCGGTCTGTGGATCGTGACCGGATTCGTCACGGCCGGCCTGCTGGGCTGGCTGGTATGGCAGTCGGTGGCGGATCCCGCCGCGGTGGTGGACCGGGGCGGCGCCGCACAGATCGCCGCGGACGTGGAGCAGCTGAACGCCGTGGGCGCCATCGCCTATCCCCTCTTCCGCAACTACCTCGTGCCCTTCGAGCTGGTGGGCATCCTGCTCCTCGTCGCCATCATCGGAGCGGTGGTGGCCGCGAAGCGGAGGATCTGAGCCATGGAATCCCTTTCGCAGATGGACCTGACGACCATGTCCCTGGCACTCTCGGCGCTGCTGTTCGCGCTGGGTGTGGCCGGTGTCATCATCAGGCGGAACGCCATCATCCTGTTCCTGTGCATCGAGCTGATGCTGAACGCCGTGAACCTGGCGTTCGTCGCATTTTCGCGAACGCAGGGCATCGATGGCCAGATCTTCGTCTTCTTCGTGATGACCGTGGCCGCCGCGGAGGCGGCGGTGGGACTGGCGCTGGTCATCGCCATCTTCCGCCATCTCGAGACGGTGGACATGAAGAACTTCAACCTGCTGCGGTGGTAGCGTGCACCACTTCGAGCCAACGCTGCTCTGGGCCATCGCGCTGCTGCCCCTGCTGGGCTTCGTCATCAATGGCGCCGTGGCCATGCTGGGCGCCTGGCGCACGGCGCGGCCGGCCCATGATGACGCCCATGCCCGGGCCCACGAGCTTGGACAACCGCACGTGCATCCGGGCGACGCGGCCCACGCCTCCGCCGCCGCGCACGGTCACGACAGCGCCCACGCCCACGGCACGGCCCACGCCCACGGCCACGGCCTGGATGAGGAGCCGGACGTGCACGCGCACCACGACGTGGTGCCTGCGACGACCGGCAACCGCCTCATCCCGACCATCGTCGGACCGGGTGCCGTCGGCCTGGCCTTCGTTATCGCGCTGATCAACTTCTTCGGCATGATGGGCGCCGACCTTCACGACCCCATCATCGAGACGTACTTCCAGTGGATGCCGGTGGGCGCGTTGCAGGTGGACGCGGCGTTCCAGCTGGACCAGCTGTCCATGCTGATGGTCCTCATCATCACCGGCGTGGGCACACTGATCCATGTGTTCAGCGTCGGCTACATGCAGGAGGACCCCGGGTACGCCCGCTACTTCGCGTACCTGAACCTGTTCGTCTTCTTCATGCTGGTGCTGGTCCTGGGCGCGAACTACCCGCTCATGTTCGTGGGCTGGGAAGGAGTCGGCCTGTGCAGCTACCTGCTCATCGGGTTCTGGTTCAAGGACCGCGAGAAGGCAGATGCAGGCAAGAAGGCCTTCATCGTGAACCGCATCGGCGACTTCGGCTTCCTGGTCGCCATGTTCCTGATCTTCGCGAACCTGGGGTCGCTGGACTTCGTCACGGTCTTCGAGGCCGCGCCGGCCACGTTCGCCTTCGGTGGCGCCGTCGTCACCGCCATAACACTGTTCCTGTTCCTGGGCGCGGCGGGCAAGAGCGCCCAGATCCCGCTCTATGTCTGGCTGCCGGACGCCATGGCAGGGCCCACACCCGTGTCGGCGCTGATCCACGCCGCCACCATGGTCACTGCGGGCGTCTACCTGGTGGCCCGTTCCAGCGTGCTGTTCGCGCTGGCGCCCGTGTCCTCCATTACGGTGGCGGGGATCGGCGCGCTGACCGCCCTGTTCGCCGCGTCCATTGCGCTGGTGCAGACGGACATCAAGAAGGTGCTGGCGTACTCCACCGTGTCGCAGCTCGGCTACATGTTCATCGGCGTCGGCACCGGCGCCTATGTGGCGGGCGTGTTCCACCTGATGACCCATGCCTTCTTCAAGGCGCTGCTGTTCCTCGGCTCCGGCGCGGTCATCCACGCCATGCACCACGCGTATCACGCGACGCACAGTCATGAGGACGCGCAGGACATGCGCAACATGGGCGGGCTGCGGCGCTACATGCCCATCACGTTTGCCGTGATGTGGATTGCGACGCTGGCCATCTCGGGGGTCTGGCCGTTCGCCGGCTTCTTCTCCAAGGACGAGATCATCTGGCTGACGGCCGCGCACGCCGTGGGCATCTATGAGCCGTGGTTCCGGGCGTTCTGGATCATGGCGTTCGCGGCGGCGCTGATGACGGCGTTCTACATGACGCGCATGATGATCATGACGTTCCACGGGCCGAACAGGACGGGCGAGCGGGAGCGCGGTTTCCTGCACGAGGTCTCGCCTGTCATGTGGGTGCCGCTGGTCATCCTGGCGTTCCTGTCGGTGGTGGGCGGCTGGATCAACGTGCCGACGCCCATCGCGGAACTGCCCGTGTTCGGCTGGCTGCCCCATTCCCACTGGCTGCACGACTGGCTGCACCCCATAACGGAGAGCGCGGAGGGCATCTTCGCGGCGAACGTGGGTGAGCTGGCCCCGGCGGCGCCGCTCGGTGGCGGCGAGGCGTTCTGGGCAGCTGTCTCGTTCCTGATCGCGACGGCAGTGATCGCCCTGACCAGCTTCGTGCTGCTGCGCCGGAAGTACGTGCCGGCGGCCGAGACTCCGCCGCACCGCGGCTTCGCGAAGGTGCTCTACAACAAGTGGTACGTGGACGAGGCGTATGACGCCACTGTCGTCCGGCCTATCGTCGGCATGTCCCGGGGTTTCTGGCGGTACATAGACCGCGGCCTCATCGATGGCGCCGTGAACGGGCTGGGCTATGCATCCCGGGCATTCGGCTGGGTCGGTTCCCGGCTGCAGACCGGCTACCTGAATACGTATGCGTTCGCGGTCGTGATCGGCGCGCTGCTGCTGCTGGCCATCGTGACCCGGGGCGGGTGATCTAATATGCTCGAATCCATCGGATACGCCGGCTGGGTGCTGAGCACCCTCATCGCACTGCCCGCCATCGGCATGGCAGCGGTGCTCCTCGGGCGCGACGAACATGCGAAGTACGTGGCCCTCGGGTTCGCACTGCTGACGTTCATCATCTCCGCGCCGCTATGGGTCGCGTTCAACCCTGGCACCGCAGCCTTCCAGTTCGGTGTGCGGGCGCAGTGGATTCCGCAATGGGGCATCCAGTACATGGTGGGAGTGGACGGCATCAGCGTGCTGCTGGTACTGCTGACCACAGCCATCTGGCCACTGGCCATCCTGGGCTCGTACAACTACATCGCCCGCAGGGACAAGTCGTTCTACGCCATGATGCTCATGCTCCAGACAGGCGTGCTGGGCGTGTTCATGGCGCTGGACCTTTTCCTGTTCTTCATGTTCTGGGAAATCATGCTGGTGCCGATGTACTTCATCATCGGCATCTGGGGCGGCGACCGCCGGGTCTACGCGGCCATCAAGTTCTTCCTGTACACGGCGGTGGGCTCACTGCTCATGCTGGTGGGTATCGTCTACCTGGCGTTCAAGTACCGGGCGCTGACCGGCGACCTTACCTTCTCGTACCTGGCCCTGACGCAGCTGCCACTGACGTTCACCGAGCAGTACTGGCTGTTCGGCGCGTTCGTGCTGGCGTTCGCCATCAAGGTGCCCATCTTCCCATTCCATACCTGGCTGCCGGACGCCCACGTGGAGGCGCCGACGCCCGGGTCCGTGATCCTGGCGGCGGTGCTCCTCAAGCTGGGCGCCTACGGGTTCCTGCGGTTCCTGCTGCCGCTGTTCCCGGTTGCGTCCACGAATGCGACCATCGTCGGCATCATGATGGCCCTGGCGCTGGTGGGCATCATCTACGGAGCCTGGGTAGCGGCCGTGCAGCCGGACGCGAAGAAGCTGATTGCCTACACGTCGGTCGCCCATATGGGCTTCGTGGTCATGGGGGTGTTCGCGCTGACGTTGCAGGGGGCGCAGGGCGCCATGATCGTGATGCTGTCCCACGGCCTGTCCACGGGCGCCATGTTCCTCCTGCTCGGCATGCTGTACGAGCGCCGCCACACGCGGAACATCGCGGACTTCGGCGGGCTCGCTGCCGTGGCACCGGGCTTCGCGGCGGTCTTCGTGTTCACCGCACTGGCCAGTATCGGGCTCCCGGGGACGAGCGGGTTCGTGGGCGAGTTCCTGGCACTGATCGGCACGTTCGAGCGGTATCCGTGGGTCGCGGTGATCGGCGCGACGGGCGTCATCTTCGCCGCCTACTACATGCTGCCCATGGTGCAGAAGATCCTGTTCAACGCGCTGGACCGGCCGGAGAACCAGCGGCTGCCTGACCTGTCGCGGCGCGAACTGGTGGTCCTCATGCCGCTGGTGGCCGGCATGCTGTGGATGGGTGTCTATCCGAAGCCGTTCCTGGACCGGGCGCACACGTCGCTGAATGAACTCATCGAATCGGTGGAACGACGCACCACGTCGGCCGTGCCCACCTTCGGCATCGATGCCGCGCCGGGGGCACCCGTCCTCATCGTGGCCAACCAGCCTGACGGCGAATAACCGGGGACTGCGCAAGCATGCCTGTAGATATGTCAAACTCGGCCCACTACGGGCTGGTGCTCCTGCCGGAGATCGTGCTGTCGGCATGGGCGATGCTCGTGCTGATGCTGGACGTCTTCCAGAAGGGCTCCCGGAGCGAGCCGTCATCGCCGATGATGCCGTGGCTGACGCTGGGCGGCATCGCCCTGGCCGCCCTCGCCAACACCTGGATCGCCGGCCTGAGCAATGCCGGTGCGCCGGGCATGATCGCAGTGGACGCGTTCCGCATCTTCTCCAACTACGTGTTCCTGCTGGCGGCAGCGCTCTTCGTGCTGATCTCGACGCGCTACATCGATGAGGAGAATCTGCGCCTCGGCGAGCTGTACGTCCTGATCATGTTCGCCACCGTCGGGATGATGGTCTTCGCCGGTGCCACCGACCTGATGGTGCTGTTCATCGCGCTGGAGCTGATGTCGCTGCCCATCTACGTGCTGACGGCAGTCAACCGGCGTGACCTGCGAGGGGCGGAGGGCGCACTCAAGTACTTCCTGCTGGGCGCCTTCTCAAGCGCGTTCATGCTCATGGGCATCGCGCTGGCGTACGGCGGCTCCGGCACGACCAACCTGGAGCTCATCGGCCAGGCCGTGGGTGTGGACGGCATCGGGGCGAGCCCGCTGCTCGTGGCCGCGACGGCGATGCTGGCGGTGGGCTTCGGCTTCAAGGTCGCCGCGGTGCCGTTCCATATGTGGACGCCGGATGCGTACGAGGGTGCGCCGGCGCCCGTGACGGGCTTCATGGCCGCAGCGGTGAAGGCCGCGGCGTTCGCGGCGTTCCTGCGGGTCTTCCTCACGGCGTTCCCCGGGCTGTACGGCACATGGGACGCCATCGCCATCTGGCTGGCGGTGCTGACCATGATCAGCGCGAACCTCATCGCGCTGGTGCAGGGCAACGTGAAGCGCATGCTGGCGTACTCCAGCATCGCGCATGCGGGTTACCTGCTGGTGGCACTGGCGGCAGCATCGGCCATCGGCGCCGCCTCGTTCCTGTTCTACGCGGTGTCGTACACACTGATGACCATGGGCGCGTTCGCCGTGGTCATGTCTGTGGCGCGGCGCGGCGAGGAGGGGCTGGACCTGGACTCGTACAGCGGACTTGGCTGGACGCGCCCGTTCCTCGGCGTGGTCATGACGATATTCCTGCTGTCGCTGGCCGGGTTCCCGTTCACGGGCGGCTTCATCGGCAAGGTCTTCATCGTCAGGGCAGCGGTGGAGCGCGGGCTCGTCATGCTGGCCGTGGTGCTGGTGATGGCTTCACTGGTTTCCTACTACTATTACCTGCGGGTCGCGTGGTATATGTGGTTCCGGGATCCGGTCCATGGCCGCACGGCGGAGCCGACAGGGCTGGCCCCGGCCATGCTCGTCGCCCTCGTCGTTGCCGCAGCCGGCACCGTACTGCTCGGCGTTTTCCCGGGCATTCTGCTGGACGCCGCGGAGCGCAGCGCGGCGGGTCTGCTCCAGGTTCCCGTGTCGCTCATCGGCATGAGCCGCTGACGGCAGGTCACCAGGCGCGGCGCCGGGGAGGCGTCGCGCCTGTCGCACCGTCCCATCCCATCCGTGCGTGCCCCCCGGGGCGCCAGTCCACGCACTTCCGCACGCACATCGCTCGTTGCCCCGGCGCGGGCCGGCAGGTAAACTGTGCCGGCAGGCGCCCTTCGGCGCGTACACGGGCATTGGAGAGAGATGTCGCTGAATACGCATATTTTCCGCGAGTACGACATACGCGGCATAGTTGCTGCCGATTTCACGGGGGACGTGCCGGAGCGGATCGGCCGGGCGTACGCCAGTGAACTGCGGGCGCTGCACGGCGGCCGGGACGGCCTGGTGGTGGCCGTGGGGCGGGACAACCGACCAACGTCACCGGGCCTGGCGGAGCAGGTCACCCGCGGCATCCGCGCGGCGGGCGTGCACGTGCTGGACTTCGGCACCGTCCCGACACCGGTGCTGTACTACGCCGCGGCCCGGGAGGGCACGGACGGCGGGCTGCAGATCACCGGGTCGCACAATCCGCCGGAGTACAACGGCTTCAAGATGATTGCCGGCGGCCGGTCGGTCTACGGTGACGCCATCCAGCGCATCCGTGGGCGGATGGAAACGTCGGACTACGCCAGTGGCGCCGGTGCGTACGAGGCCCGGGACATCCTGGGCACGTACGTGGAGGATGTGGGCGGCCGGTTCCACCTCGAGCGGCCCATCCGCGTGGTGGTGGATTGCGGCAACGGCACAGGCAGCGTCGTCGCCGTGGAACTGCTCGAGCGCGCTGGCGCGCAGGTGATCCCGCTGTATTGCGAATCCGACGGTACGTTCCCGAACCACCATCCCGACCCAACGGTGGACGAGTATATTCAGGACCTCATCGCCACCGTGCGGCGGGAGGGTGCGGACCTGGGCGTGGGCTTCGACGGCGATGCAGACCGGATCGGCGCCGTGGACGAGAACGGCAACATCGTGCGGGGCGACCTGTTGCTGCTCCTCTTCGCGCTGGATGCGCTGGAGCGGCTGGGCGCGCCGCAGACACTGGTGTTCGACGTGAAGTGCTCGCAGGCCGTGCCGGAGGTATACGACGCCGCAGGCGGCCAGAGCATCATGTGGAAGACCGGCCACTCCCTCATCAAGGAGAAGATGAAGGAGGTGGGTGCGCCCGTGGCCGGAGAACTGTCAGGCCATATCTGCTTCGGCGAGGACTATTACGGCTTTGACGACGCGCTGTACGGCGCCTGCGCACTGATGCAGCTGGTGTCCCGGGACGCGGAGCCGCTGTCGGCCCGCGTCGCGAAGTTCCCGCAGTACGTGTCCACACCGGAGATCCGGATCGACGTCACGGAGGAGACGAAGTTCGCCATCGTCACTGATGCGGTGGCCCACTTCCGGCGCGACTACGACGTCATCGACGTGGACGGTGTCAGGGTCCTGTTCGACGGCGGGTGGGGCCTGCTGCGGGCGTCCAACACCCAGCCGGTGCTGGTCATGCGCTGCGAGGCGCGCACCGACGAGCGGCTGGCGGAGATACGGGAGATCATGGAGCAGTGGCTTCGCGACCGGGGCGTAGCACTCTGAGACCGCGCCGCAGTGCCGCGCGCATAGCGGCCATCGTAGCGGGCAGCCTCATCGCCGTGCTCGTCTTCGGGCGGGCGGCGTCCGTCTTCTATACGGACGCGCTCTGGTTCGAGGCCGTCGGTTACGGGGCGGTGTTCTGGCGCAGGCTCCTCGCCGTCGTCACCGCGCGCTCCATCATGGGCGCGCTGGGCGCCGCAGTCATCCTGCTGAACCTGTGGTACGTGCTGCGGCAGCTGGGGCCGGTCCACCTGCGCCGACGGTATGGCAACCTGGAGTTCGCCGAGCAGGTCCCGCGCTCATACCTGGTGGGCGGTGCCGTGCTCGTCTCGGTGCTGGCGGGGCTGTGGCTTGCATCTCTGCAGTTCGGTGGCAATGTGCCGGTAGCCATCATGGCGTGGCTGCAACGGGAGGACTGGGGCATCGTCGACCCGCTGTTCGGCCTCGACCTGTCCTTCTACATCTTCAGCCTGCCGGTCTACAGCAGGATGCTGGAGTTCCTGCTCACCATCCAGGTCTGGTCAATCCTGCTGGTCGGTGTCGGCTACGTACTCATCGGCGCCGTGCGAATGCGTGGCTCGCGACTGGAACTGGACGAGCGGCCGCGGCTGCACTTCAGCATCCTGGGCGCGGCAATGCTGCTGACGTTCGCCGCCATGTACCTGCTCGGCCGTTACCATTTCCTCCTCGAGGGCAGCGGCTTCGGCGGTGCCATCGGCTACACCGACGTGAACGCCCGGCTACCGGCCCGGCTGCTCATCGGTGTGCTGAGCATCGCCGCGGCAGTTGCGGTGGTGCATGGTGCCCGACGCCGCTCCTGGGGGCCACCCGCAGCTGCGTTTGGTGTGCTGGTCCTGGCTGGCATCGGGATGGGCATGGTGTGGCCGGCTGTGGTGCAGAAGGTCCAGGTGGAGCCGAACCAGCTGGCGCGGGAAGTGGACTACATCCGCTGGAACATGGAGTTCACCCGCCGGGCCTACGGCCTGGATCTCATCGAGCGCCGCAACTTCTCGTACCGACGGGCGGACGCCGCCGTGTGGACGGAGATGGCGCCCGTGCTGGAGCGGCTGCCGCTGTGGGACGCCGCTCCGCTGCAGACGGCGTTCAACGAGTTGCAGACCCGGTTCCGCTACTACCATTTCCCCGATGTCGACTACGACCGCTACGGCCCCGAGGGCGACCGCCAGCAGGTGGCGATTGCCGTGCGGGAAGTCAGCCGTGAGGGCATTCCGGAGAACGCCCGGACGTGGTCGAACTACCGGCTCAATCCCATCTACACGCGCGGCGTGGGGGTGGTGGTGACGCCTGCGGCCGAGAAGAGCCAGGGTAATCCCATCTACTGGCTGGGCGACCTGAACCCGGTGCAGCGGCACCTCACGGCGCCGCCGGAGCTGGACCTGCGGGAGTCCAGCATCTTCTTCGGGGAGACGATGACCGATGACTACATCGTCGTCGGCCACAGCGCACGGTTTACGGCGGAAACGCCGGAGCTCGAGCGCGGTCTCACGTCCATTCCGCGGGTGGCGACGGGGGTCGAGCTGTCGAACTACCTGCGGGTCATTGCGTTCGCCTGGCGCTTTGGCGACCAGAACCTGCTGTTCGCCCGGGAGCTTGCTGACACCAGCCGGCTCGTGTTCCGGCGCCGCGTGCTGGACCGGGCCCGTGCGGTAGCGCCGTTCCTGCTCTGGGACCCGGATCCCCACCCGGTGGTGCTCGACGGGCGCGTCGTCTGGCTGCTGGACGGCTACACGGTCTCCACCAGCTATCCGCTGTCCCGGGAGTTCGAGATCCAGGACCTGGTGCCGCTGCGCTACATGCGCAGCAGCGTGAAGGCGACGGTGGATGCTGTCACCGGGGAGCTGGAGTTGTACGCGCTGCCGGATCCCGACCCGATCCTGCGAACCTACCGTCGCGTGTTCCCTACGCTCGTCCGGGACTGGGACGAGATGCCGGAGCCCATCCGCGCTCACCTGCGCTATCCCGGCCTGCTGTTCCGCGTGCAGGCGGACGTCCTGGAGCAGTACCACCTGGAGCGGCCGGAGGCGTTCTACGCCGGCCAGGACGTCTGGCAGCTGCCCCTGGAGGTGTCGCCACAGGTGCGACGACGGGCGCAATCCAACTACCTGATGATGCCGCTGCCCGGCGAATCGGAGCCGGAGTTCCTGCTGTCCAGTGCGTTCATCGCCCGGGAACGGCAGAACATGACGGCGATCCTGGTCGCCCGCAGTGACATGCCGCATTACGGCGAACTCACGCTGCTGGAGATGCCACGGGACGAGCAGGTGCGCGGGCCGTCGCAGCTGCAGGCCATCATCGAGCAGGACCCGGTGATTTCCCAGCAGCTGGCGCTGTGGCGGCAGGCGGGGCGAACCGTGGACATGGGGCGCCTGCGCATCATTCCTACCGGCAGTTCCATCCTGTACGTCCAGCCGTTGTTCCTGTCGGCCCAGGACCGGGGCATTCCCCAGTTGCAGCGCGTCATCGTGAGTGACGGCAGCAGTGTGGCCATGGCGGAGGAGTTCCGCGACGCCATTGCTGCACTGGGCGTGGAACTTGTGGACCAGGCGCGGTCGCAGCAGCCGGCAGACCGCGCGGAGCCGGCGGACGCACCGGCGGTGGGGCCGCCGTTCGACGATGCGTGGCAGCGTCAGGCGGTGGAACTCATGCGGGAGGCCGACAACCGCCTGAGGGCAGGCGACCTGGAGGGATTCGGCCGCGTGTGGAACCGGCTGCGTAATCACCTGGAGCAACGGCCGGCGGGGCCGGTCCCGCAGTGATCCGTTTGCTTGCCCCTGCCCGAGGGCGCCCTTATGATTCCGCCGGCTGAGGCGGGTCCCGTGCCTGACGTCGTGATGGAGCGGGATGAGCGCACCATCGTCGTCGCCCTGGGTGGCAACGCACTGCAGCCGGCGCGCGAGAGGGGCGAGATCCACGAGCAGTTCGCCCACACGCGGGAGAGCATGGGCGCCATTGTCGCGCTGGCGGCGAACGGCTGGCGCATCGCCATCGTGCACGGCAACGGGCCGCAGATCGGTGACGAGCTGCTGCGCAACGAGGTATCCCGTGAGGAACTGCCGCCCCTGCCTCTGGGTGTGCTCGTGGCGGCAACGGCAGGCTGGATCGGGTACATGATCCAGCAGTCGCTGCAGAACGCGCTGGAGAGCGCCGGCGTGCAGCGACAGGTGGTCACGGTGATCTCGCAGGTCGTCGTGGGCGCCGAGGCGGCGCGGGCGGAGCCGGAGAAGCCCATCGGCCGGGCCATGGATGAGGCCCGGGCGAAGGTGGTGGAAGCCGAGCTGGGCTGGGCGGTGGGCCGGGACGCCAGCGGCTGGCGGCGGCTGGTGCCATCGCCCCGGCCGACGGCCATCGTCGAGGCGGCACAGATCCGGCACCTGGTGCAGGACGACGTAATCGTCGTCGCCGCAGGGGGTGGCGGGACGCCCGTCTACCGGGACCCGGTGCTGCGTCTGGAAGGCGTGGACGCGGTGGTGGACAAGGACCGGGCGGCGGAGGTACTGGCCAGGGACGTGGGCGCCGCGGTGCTCATGATCCTGACGAATGTCGATGGCGTGTACCGCGCCTTTGGCACACCGCAGCAGGAGCTGCTGCGCGAACTCCGCGTTGCGGACGCGGATGCACTGCTCGCCACGGGCGAGCTGGGGAAGGGAAGTATGGGACCGAAGGTGGAAGCGGCGGTATCGTTCATCAGGAGCGGCGGCCGGCGCGCCATCATCGGACGACTTGACCAGGGGCTTGCTGCGGTGCACGGCGAGGCCGGCACCAGCATAGTGCTCTGAATACGTCGGCCGGCACCGCGAGGTCCGGCCGCGCTCGCGTTCAAGGGATCAGAAAACAATGAACATCCACGAGTACCAGGCGAGAGACATACTCAGCGCGCACGGCGTGCCCGTGCCGCCCGGCAAGATTGCCACGACGCCGGAGGAGGCGGAGCGGATTGCGGCGGAGTTCGGCGGCACCGTCGTCGTGAAGGCGCAGGTCCATGCCGGGGGCCGGGGCAAGGCCGGCGGCGTGAAGCTGGCGAAGGACGCGGCGGAGGCGAAGGAGCATGCCAGCCGCATCATCGGCATGACCATCAAGGACCTGCCGGTGGAAAAGGTCCTCATCGCGCCGGCGGAGGACATCGCGTCCGAAGCCTACGTCGGCATCATCGTGGACCGCGCGTCGAAGCGGGCGGTCTTCATGGTCAGCCGCGAGGGCGGCGTTGACATCGAGGAAGTCGCGGAGAAGAACCCCGACGCCATCCGGCGCCTCGCCGTGGACCCGCGCTACGGACTCATGCCGTTCCAGGCGTACTCGCTGGCCACGGCACTGTATGATGACGTCAAGCAGCAGCGTGCCACGGCGAAGATCCTGCAGCAGCTCTACGCGGCGTTCATCGCCAGCGGCGCGTCGCTGGCGGAGATCAACCCGCTGGTCACCACGCCGGACGGCGCCGTCAAGGCGCTGGACGCCAAGTTCAACATCGACGACAACGAGCTGGACCGCCGTCCGGACATCGAGGCGCTGCGGGACACAGCGGGCGAGCCCGAGACCGAGATCATGGCGCGGGACGCGAACCTGACGTTCATCAAGCTGGACGGCGACATCGGCAACGTCGTCAACGGCGCCGGCCTGGCCATGGCTACGATGGACGTCATCAAGTTCTATGGCGGCGAGCCGGCCAACTTCCTGGACATCGGCGGTTCGTCGAACCCGGAGAAGGTCGTCAACGCGCTGCGCATCATCACCAGCGACCCCAACGTCAAGGTCATCTGCTTCAACATCTTCGGCGGCATCACCCGCTGCGACGACGTCGCCAACGGCATTGTTGAGGCGACGAAGCGGATCCAGATCGACGTGCCCCTCGTAATTCGCCTCACGGGCACGAATGAGGAGCAGGCGCTCCGCATCCTGAATGAAGCCGGCTTCAGCGCGACCACGTCCATGGACGACGTCGTGCAGAAGGCCGTTGAACTCGCCAGTCAGGCCTGACCGGGAACGAGAATGTCCATATTTATTGATCAGAACACAAAGCTGCTCGTCCAGGGCATCACGGGCCGGGATGGCTCGTTCCACGCGTACCAGATGATGGAGTATGGTACGCACGTCGTCGGCGGCGTCACGCCCGGCAAGGGCGGCCAGTCGTTCGAGGGGCCCAACGGCAAGGCGGCGCCCATCTTCGACACTGTCGAGGAGGCCGCCAGGGAGACGGGCGCGAACGCGTCCGTCATCTATGTGCCGCCGCCGTTCGCCGCGGACGCCATGATGGAGGCCGCCGACGCGGACCTGCCCTTCATCGTCTGCATCACAGAGGGCGTGCCCGTCCTCGACATGACGCGCGTGTACCAGTTCGTCAAGGACCGTGGCGTGCGCCTGCTGGGGCCGAACTGCCCGGGCCTGCTCTCGCCGGGCAAGTCGAAGGTGGGCATCCTGCCCGGCCAGATCGCAACGCCGGGCCCGGTGGGCGTGGTGAGCCGGTCGGGCACGCTGACGTACGAGGTCGTGTACCTGCTTACGCAGGCGGGCATCGGCCAGACGACGTGCGTCGGCATCGGTGGTGACCCCATCAACGGCACTTCCTTCATCGACTGCCTCGAGGCGTTCGAGGCGGATCCGGAAACGAAGGCCGTCGTCATGATCGGCGAGATCGGCGGAACGGACGAGCAGGAGGCGGCGCAGTTCGTCGCCGACAGGATGTCGAAGCCCGTTGTCGGCTTCATCGCCGGCCAGACGGCACCGCCGGGACGCCGCATGGGCCACGCCGGCGCCATCATCAGCGGCTCCAGCGGTACCGCCGAGGAGAAAATCCAGGCGTTCCAGGACGCCGGCATCGCCGTGATGAAGAAGCCGTCCGACGTGGTGGACCTCGTTCGCAACGTTCTCTAGCAGGACGGGACGAAGGCATGCAGCTCCTCGAGCTGCTCCCCCGCGAACAGATCGTGGCGCCGCTCGAAGCGACAACGCTCCGGGCGGCCCTCGATGAACTGCTCCAGTGCCTGGACCGCACTGGCGCGGTGCACGACGTGGACGCGGTGCGCCAGGGGCTGCAGGGCCCGCGGTCCCGGGACATCGTTGCCGCCTCGCCGGATGTCGTCCTGCCCCACTACAGGACCGATGCCGTAGACCGGTTGCTCGTGGCGGTGGGCATCGCGCCGGACGGCCTCGACGCCCTTGACAATGGCCTGGACGTACGGCCCAGGCTCGTCGCGCTCATCCTGGCGCCGCGCCACTCGGCCACGCTCTACCTCCAGACCGTGTCCATGCTGGCACGCCTGCTCCGCGATGACGACGTCGTTCGCCGACTCGTTGCCGCCGGGTCCGCAGACGAGGTGCGCCAGCTTGCCGAACTGGCCAACCTGAGGCTCCAGCCCAAGCTCGCCGTGCGCGACATCATGATCCATGGCGTGCCCACCGTCGCTCCCAATACGCCGGTCAGGGAAGCCGTGGATCTCATGGTTCAGCGACGCATGCGTGCGCTGCCCGTCGTCGGCGAGAAGCAGGAAGTGCTGGGCGTCATCGGCGAGTGGGATCTCATGAAGGGCCTGGTCCCGCACGTCCCCCGCGCCGGCCAGGACAGCGGTTCGTCCGACACGTCCGAGGCGCTACGTGTAAAGGACATCATGACTCGCTCGGTCCTGTGCATCTCGGAGGAGATGGGCATGGAAGAGGCCGCGAACATGATGATCAACAAGGACGTCGAGCAGTTCCCGGTGACGAGGGAAGGCAAGCTGGTCGGGTTTGTGACGCGGGGCGACATCATACGGAAGCTGTTTGGAAGGTGACGGGATCGTGAACGTTCAACGGAACGGGAACGGGAACGTTTACGGGTAACTGCGGGATTAACGACCGGGAGAGGATATGAAGCATACACTGGCGATCGTGAAGCCTGACGCGGTGGCGTCGGGGAAGGCGGGCAAGGTGCTGGCGCACCTGGAGGAGAAGGGGTTCCGGATCCGGGCCATCCGGATGATGCGGCTGACGGAGGCGCAGGCGGGCGCGTTCTACGAGGTGCACCGTGAGCGGCCGTTCTACGGCTCGCTGGTCTCGTTCATGACCAGCGGCCCGTGCATCCCCGTCCTGCTGGAGCGCGACGACGCAGTCAGGACGCTCCGGGAGGTGATCGGGGCCACTGACCCTGCGGAGGCCGAGGCAGGGACCATCCGGGCGCTCTACGCCGAGTCCAAGGAGCGCAACGCCATTCACGCCTCGGATTCGGATGAGAACGCCGCCCGCGAGGCACGTTTCTTCTTCTCCGAGGCCGAAACCATCGCGGGCGTGTAACGCCGCCGGGCCGGTGGCCGGCCAGGTGGGCCGGCCGTTGGCCGGCTGAGGGGCGAGGCCTCAACCGGGCGCCCCTCAGCGCAGCGGCCTCAGCGAAGCGGCCTCCCCCACATTGACTTCCCCCGTGCAATCCCTCATATTTCTCGACTATGCTGAAAGCCGATATCGGCCTCCTGGCGCGGGAGCATCGGATCCGGGTGGAGGAGGATCTGTCCCCCGATGATCCGGTATGGGATGGTACCGGGCTGACGTTCGCGGGGCCGGTGCGGGTCGAGCTGGAGTTGCAGCAGGTGGTTGGTGGTGACGTGGTGGTGCGGGGTCATGTTCGCGGCGGCGTGGAGCTGTCCTGTCGGCGGTGCATGAAGCCGGTGGTTCTGGACCTGGAAGATGAACTGACGTTCGTGTTCCGCCCGGGGCTGAGTGTGGTGGAGGCGGAGGCAGCGGAGCTGTACACGCTGCCGGAACGGGCGAAGGAGCTGGATCTGGCCGTGCCCTTGCGGGAGCATGTGGTGCTGGCTGTTCCGGAGTATGTAAACTGCTCGGAGACGTGCCGCGGATTCTGTCCGCAGTGCGGTACGGATTTGAACGAGTCCTCGTGCGATTGCACGGTGGAAGACGAGGACCCTCGATGGGCCGCGTTGCGGCGCCTGAGGTCGGAGTGAGGAGGACGTATGGCGGTACCGAAGAAAAAGGTATCGAAGCAGCGCAGGCGGAAGCGTCGTGGCGCCATGAAGGCGGAGATGCCGTCGGTGAATCGCTGCCCGAAGTGCGGCGACCCGAAGCAGCCGCACCGTGTGTGTCCGACGTGTGGCACGTACGCTGGCAAGCAGGTCGTCGAGGTCGAGGAGATCTAGGGATCCTCCTGTGCGCATAGCGCTGGACGCGATGGGCACAGACCGCCATCCCGCCGTGGAGGTGGAGGCGGCGGTACAGGCGCTCGCTGAGCTGCCTGGTGATTTCGAGTTGCTGCTGGTTGGCGACGAGGCCCGTGTGGAGGCGGAGCTTGCGCGCCACGATCTCGACCGTTCGCGGGTTCGTGTCGTGCACGCGCCGGACCGTATCGAGCCGGGCGAGCCGGCGGCCTCGGCGGCGCGGCGCAAGCCGACGTCGTCCATCGTAGTGGGCCTGAAGCTTCAGAAGCAGGGCGAAGCGGACGCATTCATCAGTGCCGGTTCTACTGGCGCCGTGATGGCTGCGTCCGTTTTCCTGTTTCGTCCCATCCCGGGAGTGGACCGTCCGGCGGTGGGCACGATACTGCCCACGACGACGGAGCCGCTGCTGCTCATTGATGCCGGTGCCAATGTGGACTGCAAGCCGCAGCAGCTGCTGCAGTTTGCCCGGCTGGGCGCCATCTACGTCGAGGACGTGTGGCAGCGGCCGCGGCCGCGCGTCGGGCTGCTGAACATCGGCGAGGAGCCGGAGAAGGGCAACGAGCTGACGGTGGAGACGCACCGGCTGCTGCGCTCGTCTGATCTCAATTTCGTTGGCAACGTCGAGGGTCGCGACGTCATCCGGGGCACGTGTGACGTGCTGGTGTCGGACGGTTTCGCGGGCAACGTGCTGTTGAAGTTCTACGAGTCCATCATGGGCTTCATGCACGGCATGCTGACGACGGAACTGGCGGAGAACCCGGACGCGTCGCTGGACATCGACCGGCTGTTCCGGGGCTTTGACTACACGGACTACGGTGGTGCGCCGCTGCTGGGCGTGAACGGCGTGACCATCATCTGCCACGGCGGCTCGCCGCCGCGGGCGATCTGCAACGCCGTGCGCGTTGCCATCCAGAGTGTCGAGATGGGCGTCGTCGCCCACATTGCCCGTGCGGTCGCCGCCGCGGGTGCTGGTGACGACGACGTCGCGGAGGACGCATGAAGGCTCGTGAGCCGATAGTCGAGATCATCGCCACCGGTCGCTACCTGCCGGAGCGTGTGATGACGAACGCGGACCTTGAGAAGCTCGTTGACACGTCTGACGAGTGGATCCGGGAACGCACGGGGATCAGCGAGCGTCGCATCGCCGATGACGACGTAGGTGCCGCGGAAATGGGCGCCCGTGCCGCCCGCATCGCCATGGAGCGGGCGGGCATCCAGCCGGGCGAGATCGACGTCATCGTCCTTTCCACGGCCACGCCCGACCGGCTGCTGCCATCCACCGCGTGCGACATGCAGGCGCTGCTGGGTGCAACGAATGCAGCCGCCTACGACATCGCCGCCGCCTGTTCCGGCTTCATCTACGCCCTGTCCATAGCCGAGGGGCACATCGCGTCGGGCAACGCCGAGATCGCGCTGGTCGTGTCCACGGAGAAGATGAGCGGCATCGTGGACTGGGGGGACCGGGCCACGTGCGTGCTGTTCGGCGACGGCGCGGGCGCGGCCATCGTCCGCCGGGCGCAGCGCAACAATGGCGGTCACGGCGTGGTGTCGAGCTTCATGCGCTCCGATGGCACGCTGGCGGAACTGTTGTGGCGGCCGGC
>DATHVP010000128.1:0-2809 GCA_035461245.1 Longimicrobiales bacterium
CGCGGCTGCGGCGCTTTCGCCAGGGCACGCTGCTGGCCGTCGCGGTAACGACGCTGTTCCTGCTGCTGTGGGGGGTGGCCGACGAGGTGCCGGCCCAGGAGCAGACGACGCAGGACACCATACCCGCCACCGTCATCATTGACACCGCCGCCGTCGGCTCTGACGCGGACGAGCCGGTGGAGCGTGACCCCGCCCGCAGCGCGGAGGAAGCCGCTGGCACGCTGCGGGAGCTGGTCGCCGAGTTCGTCGCGGCAGCCCCGGTCATCGTTATGGCCATCGGGATCCTGCTGCTGGCGGCGCTGCTCGTGCGCTCCGTGCGCTTTGTCCTGCGCCGGGTGCTGGGACAGTGGGAACGGGCGAACGCGGCCACGGCCATGAGCGGCGTCATCATCTGGATCGTCGCCGTCGGCACCGCGCTGAGCCTCATCGCCGGCGATGCCCGCGCCCTCATTGGCTCCGTCGGCCTGCTCGGGCTCGCCCTGTCCTGGGCGCTGCAGGCCCCCATCGAGAGCTTCGCCGGGTGGCTGGTCAACAGCTTCAAGGGCTACTATCGCGTCGGCGATCGTATCGGCGTCGGTGAGGTGTTCGGCGATGTCTATCGCATCGACGTGCTGAACACCACGGTCTGGGAGGCGGGCGGTCCCGACAAGCCGGTGCAGGGCGCCCAGCCGACAGGCGCCATGATCACGTTCCCGAACTCCGAGCTGCTGCGCGCCAACGTGGTGAACTATACGCGCAAGTTCCCCTACGTCTGGGATGAGGTGGTCATCACCATCAGCAAGGAGAGCGACCTCGCCTATGCCTTCGACCTCATCGGCGACGTTGCCCGGCGAGTCATCGGGCCCTCCATGGCGGAGCCGGTGGCCAGGTATCGCGCGCTGCTGGAGAAGGAAGGACTTGGCCTCGACATCGCCGAGGAGCCCCAGCTGTTCGTCAGCCAGGTGGACTCCTGGAACGAGATCACGGTGCGCTACCTGGTCAGCGCATGGGAGCGGCGCCGCTGGGCCAGCGCCCTCGTCTTCGAGATCGAAACGGAACTGGCCAGGAAGGAACACGCCGCACACCTGCAGGCCGCGTATCCCGTGAGGCGGCTGGAGCGGCGCTCCGACCCGGACTGGATGGAGGAGTCGCCGGAGTAGTCCGGCCCGTCAGCCGACTACCTGCAGCACCGCCCCCTTCAGGTAGGACGACTCCGGTACCTGCAGCACCTCGGGGTGGTCCGCCGCCTGCCCGCGCCACTCGAGCCAGCGAACGGGCCGCCCCGCGTCGGCGGCGGCACTCTCCAGCATGTGACGGAAGTGCCACGGGCTCAGGTGGTACGAACAGCTGAACGTGCACAGCACGCCGCCGGGGCTGAGGATGCGCAGGGCACGCAGATTCAGCTCCTTGTACCCGCGCAGCGCGGCGTCCAGCGCGTCCTTCCGCTTCGCGAACGCCGGTGGGTCGACGACAATGGTGTCGTACCGCTCCCGGGCGTCGTCCGCAGCACGCAGGAAGTCGAACGCATTCGCCTCCACGAACTCCATGCGCTCCGCGCGTTCACCGTTGAGAGACGCATTGCGAGCGGCTCGTGCCAGCGCCTCCGCGGACGAGTCCACCGCCGTCACGTGCGCTGCCGCACCCGCGAGGTGCAGGGCGAACGAACCGTGGTAGGAGAAGCAGTCCAGCGCCCGACCCCGGGCAACTTCGCCCGCGCGGGCCCGGTTCTCCCGCTGGTCCAGGAAGGCGCCCGTCTTCTGCCCGGTCCAGGGCGCGGCCAGGTAGGTGACGCTGCCCTCCCGCACCTGTACCTCCTCGGGCACGGTGCCATGGAGCAGTTCCACTTCCTGGTCGAGCCGTTCCAGGCGCCGCACCGGCACGTCGTTGCGGGCCAGGATGCCGGCCGGCTGGCACACGGACACCAGCGCGTCCACGATCTCGCCGCGGAACACTTCCAGCCCAGCGGAGAGAAGCTGTACCACCAGCCAGTCCCCGAAACGGTCTACCACCAGCGACGGCAGGCCGTCCGCTTCACCGTGAACCAGCCGGTATGCGTCCCCGTCTGGCGCCAGCGTATCCCGATAGGCGACGGCCGCCGCAATCCGGTCGTGCCAGAACGCGCCGTCCGGTTTCACATCGGTCCGCGTGAGCATCCGTACCGCGATCTGGGACGCGCCGCTCCACAAGGCCGTCCCCAGCCGGCCACCGCCCTCATCCACGACACGGACCGCGCCCGCCGACGCTGCCGCCGGCTGTACAACGTCGCTGCGGTAGATCCACGGATGTCCCGCCTCTCGCCAGCGCGCCGCGCCGCGCCGATTCACTACCACCTGTTCCACCATCGCCCCCGTCATTCTGCTGCCCCTGTTTCGCCGGGAATGTAGCGCAGCGTGCATCGTGTCGCCCTCCTCCCGTTCCTGATCGGCTGTCCCGTGAGCGAAAAACGCAGTTCGCCGCGTGCTTCGGTTCGGTGCTTCCGTTCACCTCGGTTCGCCTCGGCTCGCCTCGGTTCGGTGCCTCGTTCCGGCGTCTCTTGACGATATCGTTCAGGACGGCGATAATATCCGGCTCGCTGCCTCGTCTGGCGGCACCGGCCGGTCCGGATATCCGGGGCCCGGCAGGGGTTGACGAACCAGACGGCAGCGGCTAAAATGGACTGCTCGGCGCGAGATGGTTCGCGCAGCGAATGAGGACGCTCTGGCGTCCCACGATTTTTGACAATTCGGGTGATTGGGATTCGTCGAGCGTGATGTCCTTCGGGATGTCACAAACGAGACGAGCGCTGTAAGGCGATAGATTGTACCGGTGGGCCGGTTCTGTTGGGATTAGG
>DATHVP010000129.1:0-2277 GCA_035461245.1 Longimicrobiales bacterium
TGAGGATCACCAGCTCGCCCCATCCGACACTGAGAGTGAACAGCGCGGTAGTCGTCTGGTCGCCGGCGCGGAGCTGCACGGTGAACCCGAAGCTGCCCGACTGCTGCGTGCTGCCGCTGATGACGCCGGTGATGGAGTCCAGCGTGAGTCCCGCCGGCAATGATCCCGAGATGAGCGCCCACCGACGCGACCCCACGTCGCCGATGGCGTGCAGCGTATCGGCGTACATGGTGCCCACCTGCGCGGCGGGCCGCGTGGCAGCCGACGTGATGAGCAGCGGAGCGACTGGAGTGCCCACGACCCACGTGCTGTCGAGGACCAGCACCTCCGCATGCGGTGCCTGCACGAAGCGGATGCGGACGGTGTCCACGTTCAGCCCCGGCTGCCGCTCGTCCAGCCGCCGCACCCATCGTACCCACCGGGCGCCGGAGACCGGCCCCTCCACGTGCGAGAGCGGAGAGTTGCGGGGTCCGCCATCGAACGACCACGTACGGGTCTCGCTGCCCTCGCCCTGGGTCTGGACGTAGACGCCGGCTTCACTCCACTCACCGACGTAGACGGTGTCGCGCACGCTCGTCGCGTTCGGCACCAGCGCGGCGGGTGCCGCGTGCACGTGCACCGTGTCCGTCACCGTGACCACGTGCTGCCGCTGGCGGTCGAGGGCGAGCATCAGGCGCAGCTCGCCGGCATAGATGCCGGGCGCCAGGCCCGTTGTGCGGCGGCGGAAACGGATCCAGCCGCTGCCGGTGCGCTGCTGGTCCGCGAGCTGGAGGTGCTGTGAGCTGTGTTCCACGCGCAGTGCGGCCTCCGCGGCCCAGCCTCCGCGGAGCTCCACGTAGACGGAATCCATCGCGGAGAGCGTACTCTGCGGCACGGAGGCTGACATTGAGACACGCTGCGGCAGGATCTCCAGAGGCGCGAGAACGTGCATGCGCTGCACCCACACGACTGGCCGCTCGACGCCCTGGACGTCGATGCGTACCGTGTCGGCGTAGCTGCCCGGCGTCATCCCGATGGCGGAGCGGGTGGTGCTCAGGCACTCGTCGCCCGTTCCGGAAGACTGTTCCAGGGTGAGCCAGGCGGGACGACGGACGACCGTCCAGGCGGCTGCCTGCGCACCGGCACCAGTGATCCGCAACGTTGCTGTGCAGCCGCCGATCGTCCAGTTGTCGCGCTGGCGCTGGTCCACCAGAACGCTGTCGGGCACGGGGATGTCGTCCAGGCCGGCCGCACGGCTGGCAGGCGCGGTAACCGTGAGCGTGTCCACGACCCCACCGGAGTGGTACCGCTCCTGGGCACCCGCGGCCGTCACCACCAGCGGCAGGATGTAGGTTCCCGGCGCGAGGTAGTCCGGCACTTCCCTGCGCCATCGCAGCCAGCCGCTGCCCGTGCCGCTGCCGGTCTCGAGGACCACCCCATGGTACCCCTCCCGGGGGCTGGCGGACCATGGGATGGCAGAGGCGTTGGGCCCGGTGATGCGGACGTAGGCGGAATCGCGGATCTCCACCGCGGTGCCGAACGGCACCTCGCGGCGGTGCGCGGCAGGGACGATGGAGATCGAATCCATCGCGCCTGTGCGGATCGTCACCCGGAACGAGCCGCCGACGGCGGCATCGATGCTGACCTCCACGCCGTGAGTGCGGTCGCGGAAGGTCTCGCCCACCCGCCACGCCGCGCCCTCGTCGTTCGGGTCGAAGTTGCCGTCCACATCGACCACCCTGGCGGCGCCGAACGCGTCCGGCCGGTTGACGCGGTGAATCAGCACCGCGTCGGCGGGGACGGCGCTGCTGTACGGGTTCGTCCGCTGCCTCGCCTCCAGCGTGTAGAACTGGTGGTTCGGGAGCGCGATCACGGCGATCTGCGGGTTCGGGCCCGCGCCGCCGCCGTCGATCGGGTCCAGGATCACCGTGCTCTCGCCGGCGGGCGCCACGTGCCGCCGGTGTGCGGGTATCCAGCCGAGCCGGTCCACGTGGTAGCCGATGGTGTGCGTGCCGTGCCATTCCACCATCATGCCGGGTTCCAGCCAGGCGCCGCTGCTCATGATATCCCACTTCGAGTCGTACTCCAGTCCGTACGGGCCACTCGAGTGCGGCAGGCCAAGGTTGTGGCCGATCTCGTGGGCGTACATGTACGGGGAGGCCCCATCTGCCATCAGCGCCACCTTGTACGACTTCGCAATCCCGTCGCGGGGCAGGCCGGTCGAGAAGGCGACGCCGCCATAGAAGCCCACGGTGCTGTTGACCTGGACGACCACGCCCTCGAAGTCCGGGAAGTACA
>DATHVP010000130.1:0-64241 GCA_035461245.1 Longimicrobiales bacterium
ATGTCTCCGTGCAGCCCGTGCACTCCGAGAAGTGCAGCCAGATCACCGACGGCTTCGCGCCCGCCATGGCGCTTTCCGCGAACGCACGACCGGCGCTCGCGGGCAGGCCCACCGCCGCCGCTGCCATGGCGCACAGCTTCATGAAATCCCGCCGGCGGACCACTGTGCTCCCCGGCACTCCCAGTCCACGCTCGGTAAACAGTTCCATCGAGGCCTCTCCGTCGGCATCCGGACCATGGACCCGGTCGGTAGAACCGCCCGGGCGTTCAGTGCTGGCCGCAAATGTTGTCGCGACTCGTGGGACCGGCTGTCGGGTTTTAGCGGAATCTCGAACGGGATTACGATTGCAACCGTCGGCGCTTCAGCCTACGAAGCCTGCGGAAAGCTCCCATAAATGAGACTGGATCTCAGCGGACGTGCCAGGTGCTGGCTGGGGGCGGCTGTGGAACCGGTGCCTGCGGGCTGGTCGGCGCGTTCGGACAGGACGGACGCCGACTGGTGTGGGAGGGACGGACGGGGGCGGGGGCAGGGCTGCCCTCGCCCCCGCAGGACCTCAGCAGATGCGCGGCAGCTGCTCGCCGGACAGCATCTCGACGACGCGCTCGCCACCTATGCGGCTGCGCTGGATGACGCGGCCGGGGTGGCTGGCGACGACCTCACCGATGATGGCGGCATCGCGGCCGAGGGGATGGTCGTGCATGCGGGCGAGAACGCGATCAGCCGCATCGCGCGCAACGAAGGCCACCAGCTTGCCTTCATTGGCCACGTAGAGCGGGTCGAGGCCAAGGATCTCGCATGCGCCGCGAACTTCTTCCATGACGGGCAGGGCGGCTTCATTGATGCGGATGCCGAGCTCGGCGCTTGCCGCGATTTCGCACAGTGCGCTGGCGACACCGCCGCGCGTCGGATCCCGCAGGACGTGCAGGTCGGCGCCGGCCTCGTCAACGATATCGTCCACCAGCGTGTTCAGGGCCGCACTGTCCGAGACCAGCTCCGTCTCGAACTCCAGCCCTTCCCGGACGGACATGATGACGATGCCGTGGGTGGCGACCTGCCCGCTGACCACGACAAGGTCGCCGGCCGTGGCCCGGCGCGGCCCGATGGCCACCCCTGGCGGGATGATGCCAACGCCGGTGGTGTTGATGAAGATGCCGTCGGCCTTGCCGCGGTCAACGACCTTGGTATCCCCCGTGACGATGGGCACACCGGCGCCGGCCGCGGCCTCCTTCATGGCGAGAGCGACCTGCCAGAGGTCCTCCATGGGGAAGCCCTCCTCGAGGATGTAGCCAGCGGAGAGGGCTATGGGCCGCGCGCCACACATGGCAAGGTCATTGATAGTTCCGTGCACGGCGAGGGACCCGATGTTGCCGCCGGGGAAGAAGGGCGGGTCAATGACGAACGAGTCGGTGGAGAACGCGATGCGTCCGGCGGGCACGTCGAGAATGGCGCCGTCGTGGAGCACGGACAGGATGTCGTTGCCATAGGCGCCGAGGAAGAGCGAGTCCACGAGCTGTTTTGACAGCCGACCGCCGCCGCCGTGGGCCAGGACCACCTGCGGGTAGTCGGCGATGGGAAGTGGGCAGACGGCGTTCATGCCGGCACCCGCGCGTAGTGGTAGTAGGCGGCGCACGCGCCCTCAGTGGACACCATGGGCGCGCCCAGCGGCCGTTCCGGCGTGCAGGCGGTGCCGAAGGCCGGGCACTCGAACGGTTTCTTCAGCCCCTGCAGGATCACGCCGGCGAGACACTCCGCCGGTTCCTCGGCGCGGATGTCGCCGACGCCGAACCTGGCCTCCGCATCGAACTCCCGGTACTCCCACGACAGTTCCAGCCCGCTGCGCGGGATGCCGCCGATGCCGCGCCACTTGCGGTCGGCCGGCTGGAACACGCGCACGACCAGGTCCTGCGCGTGCTGGTTGCCGCCGCGGTTGACGGCGCGCACGTACTGGTTCTCCACGCCGACACGACCTGCCTCCAGCATGTCCACGACCATGAGGATACCGTGCAGCAGGTCCAGTGGTTCAAAGCCGGTGACGACGATGGGCACGTCATACTTCGTCGCCAGCGGCTCGTATTCCCAGTAACCCATGACGGCGCAGACATGGCCCGCGGCCAGGAAGCCCTGCACGCGGTTGGTCTCGGAGCCGAGCAGTGCCTCCATGGCCGGCGGCACCAGAACGTGGCTGACCAGCATGGAGAAGTTTTGCAGCCCGAGTTGCTGCGCCTGGTGCACGGCCATGGCGTTCGCCGGTGCTGTCGTCTCGAAGCCCACGGCGAAGAACACGACCTGCCGGTCCGGGTTCCTCTGCGCCAGCTTCACGGCGTCCAGCGGCGAGTAGACGATACGGACGTCGCCGCCCTGCGCCTTTACCGACAGCAGGTCGAGTTCACTGCCCGGCACCCGCAGCATGTCCCCGAACGATGTGAAGATGACTTCGGGGCGGCGGGCGATGGCGATGGCGCGGTCGATCATCTCCAGTGGCGTGACGCACACCGGACAGCCGGGCCCGTGCACCAGTTCAATGTTGTCGGCCAGCAGGCGGTCTATGCCGGACCGGATGAGGGTGTGGGTCTGGCCGCCGCAGATCTCCATGAGCGTCCACTTGCGGGTGGCCCGGCGGCGTATCTCCGCGATGAGCTTGCGAGCTTCCTCCTCACCGCGATACTCGTCAACGTATTTCACGATCGCCTCCGCTATTCGGGCTGTGGTACGGCCAGTTCATCCAGTTCGCCGATGCTACGGAGGTATTCGAACACCTCCCCGGCCTCCGCCTCGCCGATCTTCGAGATGGCAAAGCCGACGTGGACGACGACGTAATCACCGACCTCCGCGTCCGGCACGTATGCCATGCACACCTCCTTGGTGATGCCGCTGAAATTGACGCGGCCCATCGTCATGCCCGTCGCATCAGGCGCGAGACTGACGACCCTGCCGGGAACGCCCAGGCACATGGTTCCTCACACGATACTGGTGGATGTCAGAGCGGGCACCACGACGGTACCGGCGATTCCTGCGTCCGACGGTGCGCCGAGCCGGGCCGCGGCAATGACTGCCTGGCCCATGGCGATACCGCCGTCATTGGGGGGCACGAGACGGTGGGTCAGGACAGTGAACCCCCGGCCCCGCAGCGCCGCGGCCGTTGTCGCGACGAGTCGGCGGTTCTGGAAGCACCCGCCGGTGAGCGCGACGCGCGGGCAACCGGTGTGCTCCGCCTGCTGGACAATTGCGTTCACCATGGCGTTGTGGATCCGGCCGGCAATGGCGCCCGGCGTAACGCCCCTGCGCATGTCGTGAACGACGCGACGAACCAGGGGCCGCCAGTCCAGGACGCCCGGAACGCCCGGCGCGCCTGGTGCGCCGGGGACGTTCGTAGTGGCGGGTGCACCGGGTCCGGTCCCGCCCGGGTCGCCCGGGATGTGGAGGAATTCGTACGCGCCCGCCTCTCGTGGATCCAACGCGTGCTCCAGCCGTATGGCCGCCTCGCCCTCAAAGGTGGCAGTGTTGCAGAGGCCGAGCAGGGCGGCGAGCCCGTCGAACAGGCGACCGGCACTCGTCGTCTCGGGCGCGTTGATACCCCGCTCGATCATGCGCACGAACAGGTTGCGTTCGACTGCGGGCACGTGCACGGGCAGCGCCGGCGCATCGGCGAGGACGGCATTGGCGCCGAGGGCGGCGTGCAGCAGTGCGAGGGCAGTCCTGCGTGGCTCGCGCACGGCGGCATCGCCACCGGCCAGCCGGAACGGCAGCAGGTGGGCGACCCGGCTGAAGGAATGAGCGTCACCGAGCAGGAACTCGCCGCCCCAGATGGTCCCATCGGTGCCATAGCCCGTCCCGTCCCAGGCCACGCCCAGCGTGGCCGCTGTGGTGCCGTTCTCGGCCATGCACGAGACGAGGTGCGCGTGATGATGCTGGACAGCGACGGCCGGCACGCCGAGTTCCGACGCCAGGCGCTCCGCCCAGCTGGTGGATGCGTAATCGGGATGCATGTCGTGGGCGATGGCCACGGGCGTGGCCCCATACAGGCGCAGCAGGTCCCGGCTGACGCGCTCGAGTGCGCACCGGGACTCGAGGGTGTCCAGGTCACCGATGTGCTGGCTGAGGAACGCGTGGTGGCCGACTGTCAGGGCAACGGTGTTCTTCATGTGCGCGCCGGTGGCCAGGACCGACGGGACCGGTTCGGCCAGGCGCACGGGGAGCGGTGCGTAGCCGCGTGCCCTGCGCAGCAGCCGGGGCGTGTCCCCGACGATGTCGGCCACGCTGTCGTCCACGTGGCGTTCGATGGACCGGTCATGCACGAGGAACAGGTCCGCGACACCGCCGAGCCGGTCTACGGCTTCCCGCTCGTCGGTGCAGATCGGTTCTTCCGAGATGTTCCCGCTGGTGGCCACCAGCGGCACGCCGCACCGGCGCGTCAGCAGGTGGTGCAGCGGTGTGGCTGCCAGCATCACGCCGATGTCGGGGTTGGACGGCGCGATGACCGCCGGCAACCGCAGCACAGGCACCGCGACCTGCCGGGCACCGTCAGGCGCGACGGGCGACGTGACGCCCCGGCGCGGCAGCAGGACGATGGGCGCCTCCGCGGATTCCAGCAGTGCGGCGGCCGTATCACTCACTTCGACGAAACACCGGGCGGCGGCAACACTCGCGACCATCACGGCCAGTGGCTTCACCGGCCGGCGCTTGCGCCGCCGCAGGCGCGCCACGGCGCGCTCATTGGTGGCGTCGGCCATGAGGTGAAAGCCGCCCATCCCCTTTACGGCGACAATGCGGCCCTCAAGCAGGGCAGCCGCGGCCGCGTCCAGTGCGTCGGGCACGTCCATGGTGCGGCCGGACGCATCCCAGAGCGCAAGCTGCGGCCCGCACGCGGGGCAGGCGTTGGGCTGTGCATGGAACCGCCGATCCCGGGGATCGCGATACTCGGCCTCGCACGATGGGCACATGACGAACGACGCCATCGTCGTGGCGGGTCGGTCGTAGGGCAGCCCGCGGATGATGGAGTAGCGCGGCCCGCAGTTCGTGCAGTTGGTAAAGGCGTAACCGCGGCGACGTCCGCCCTCATCCACCACGTCGGCGAGGCAGTCAGGACAGGTGGCCAGGTCCGGCAGGATGGTGGCAGTGGCGGTCCCGGCCGAGGCGCTGGGCAGGATGCGGAACCCCGTTTCACCGGTCACAGGGACGTGCTCGATGGCCAGCGACTCGATGCGGGCCTGGACCGGCGCGCCGGCGCGCAGCGCCGCAACGAACCCGGTCAGGTCGTCGTCCTCGCCCTCCACCTCCAGTATGACGCCGGACGGATCATTAGCTATCCATCCGGCGAGGCGGTGCTGGTCGGCCAGGCGGAACGTGCAGGGCCTGAAGCCGACGCCCTGGACGGCGCCGTGGACCCGGAGCCGCAGCCTCTGCACCCCGCCGGACCGCTGCATCACACGGTGACGGGCCGCTGCGCCAGCAGCCACGCCATCCACCCTTCCACGCCGGCGCCGGTGCGGCAGGAGACGTGGATGATGGGCGCGTGCTCATTGACGATGCGCACCCCATGCTCGAAATACTCGACGTCGAAATCGAAGGCGTCAATGAGGTCCGCCTTGTTCAGGACGACGACGTCGGCGCTGGCGAAGATGCCGGGGTACTTGTACGGCTTGTCGTGGCCCTCGGCCACACTGCCGATGACCACGGCGCGGTCGGCGCCGAGCCGGTAGTTGGCCGGACAGATGAGGTTGCCAACGTTCTCGATGAAGAGCAGGCTTGTCCGGTCGAGGTCCAGGTGCTGCAGCGCCGTGCGGATCATGGGCGCGTCCAGATGGCAGTTGCCGCCGGTGTTGATCTGCACGACGGCCACGCCGCGTGCGGCGATGGTATCGGCATCGATGCTGGATGCGATGTCGCCCTCGATGACTGCCGGCACCACGGACGGCGGCAGGCTGGCCAGCGTCCGCAGGATCAGCGACGTCTTCCCCGCTCCCGGCGATGCCATGATGTTCATCACCGTGACGCCTGCGGCATCAAACTGCGACCGGTTCTCCGCGGCAACCTGGTCGTTCGCCTTCAGGATCTCCCTGACTACCGGCACCTTCATTCATCCACCTCGATGCTCTCTATGAAGAACTCGCGACCGCCGCTGATGCGGATCGTGAGGGCGCCGCACTGCTCGCATATCGGCTGCAGCGGCGGCGCGACCTGGTACGAGGCGCCGCACGAGGCGCAGTCCACCTGTGCCCGCGTGCGGCGGATCCGCAGGTCGGCGCCTGCGGCCGCAGTGTCCCGACCCAGCACGTCGAAGTAGAACTGGACCGAGTCGTCCACCATGCTGCTGAGGTCACCTATGACCAGGTCCACCGCACGGACCCTCGTGGCACCGGCGTCACGGGCCGCATCCAGGACAATGTCCAGGATCCCCTGTGTTGCAGGCAGCTCGTGCATGGGTTGGCTCCGATGGCGGCCACGGGTCATCCGGCCCGGGGTACAGGGCCGCATGGGTGCCACGATAAGGCGGCACGCCCCGGGATTCTGTCCGGCTCAGGCGGAAAGTGCGGAGGAGGGACACCCCGCGGATGTAGGGCGTTCCCCTACACGGCGGGCAGTTCGGGCTCAGGCAGGAAACGCAGTACGATCCAGGCTGTGGAGATCAGGAACAGGGCGGCGAGGCTGGTGCTGGCCGCGAAGCCGAAGGCGGTGTACATGAAGCCGGCGAGCGTGCTGCCGAAGGCGAAGCCGAGCTGACCGGTGCCCACAGCCAGACTCATGAGGGAGCCGCGCCGCTCCGCCGACACGAGCTGGGTCAGCAGCGCCTGGAAGGGCCCGATCCGCGCCGCGAAGAGCATCATCACGACGAAGAACGCGACATAGGCCGTGGGCACGCTGGTAACGACGTACGGCACGGCAAAGACCATGAGGGCCAGGCCGATACTGGCGCCGATGATGACACGCTTGCGCCCGATAGTGTCGGACAGGCGCCCGGCCCGGGGACCGGTGAGCACGTTGGCGATGCCGCCGGTGAAGAACAGCAGCGCGACCTGGCCGGGCGTGGCGCCTATGACATCCTCCAGCCACGTCGGCAGATAGATGACGAACAGCGAGTTGCCGAGGAACGTGACCGCGAACGTCGCCACGGCGGCAATGATGGCGGGATCGCGGAGCAACCGGATGTAGCCGGTCACGGCGCCGGCAACGCTCAGCCGCTCCGTCGCCCGGGTCACGTCCGGCTGCGGTACCACGTGCCAGACCAGGATGAACGTGAGCGCCATGATGCCCGCCAGTGCCAGGTACGGCGCCCGGAACCCGACGCCGGCGGCGAGCACCGTGCCCGCCGGGATGCCGATGATGTGGCCGAACGCCATGCCGGTCATGACCCAGCCGTTCGCCCAGCCACGCAGCTGGTAGGGGAAGTAGTCGCCGATGTAGGCCACGGCGGCGCCGCTCAGCACGCCGCCGGCGGCGCCGGCCAGCGCCCGCACCACCAGCAGCGAGAAGTAGTCGAAGGCCAGCGCGTGCAGCGCCAGTGCAGCGGACATGAGGCCGGTACCCGCCAGCAGGATGCGGCGGCGGCCCACGCGGTCGGAAATGGGACCTGCCACCAGGGCCATGATGCCCAGCATGACGGCATCCACGGCGACGAGGGAACCGAGGGCTGCCTCCGGTACGGCAAGCTGCTCGCGGATGCGCGGAAAGATGGGCGCGATGAGCATGACCTGGCTGCCGGACGCGAACACCATCAGCCAGAGGGCGGACAGGATGAGACGCCCGTGAGGGGGCATGAGGCCCCCGTGAGGCGGCATCCCGTCGCGCCCGCCGGCACGCAGGTCAGTCACGCCGCCTCACGGGCAGGCAGGCTACCGCGGCGGCTCCTCGTAACCGGTGCTGACGAAGGGGCGGACGTCCTCCCAGGACTGGAACGGCCCGGCGCCCTCGTCCCGCCAGCCGCGGCGCAGTTCCGGCTCCACGTCCGCGAAGGCACGGCCTTCGTAGTCGGGATTGCGGCGGGCCAGCCGGCCGAGGTTATAGAAGCCACGAGCGTCGTTCCAGTCGCAGCGGTCCGCGTGCCGTTCCTGGTGCAGCCGCCGGTAATGTTCATCGGTCTCGTCGCTGAAGTCGTCCGTGGCATGGGCCAGTTCCCGGCCGGCCCACCAGCCGCCGGCCGCGCCGGCCAGCCCGCCGACGATCATGCCGGCGGGCCCGAGCAGGGCGCCGAGGCCGACGCCCAGCGCACCGCCGGTCACGCCGCCCAGCCCCTCCCCTACCGCCTCGGGATTCTCGTCGTCCGCAGGCCCGCGATCAATCTGTCTGGGCACGCTTACCTCCTCGTATACCTGTGCATCCCGTTATGTGGTCCGGGTCGCAACAGGGCGCAAGGATTGCGCCCCGCCGGCTCAGGCAGGGGCGGGATCGAGGGGGGCCCAGTCCTGACGCTTCGCCCAGCCGTCAAGCGTGTGCCAGTTCACCTCGCTGAACTCGCTGCGCAGCCAGCCCACGTCCGCGGTGGTATCGTGCTCGCCGAGCCAGGCACAGACGGCGGCCGCCACCGGGCTGGCTGGGGCGAACTGCTCGTCGGCAGGCTCGACGTGGCGCAGCGGCCGTCCGGTGATGCGCGCCAGGCTCGCCGCCATCTCGATGGGGGTCAGCGCGTCGGACGCGATGTCCACGCGTCGCCCGAGGAACCGCTGCCGCTGCTCCACCACGACGCGCACGAACCGGCCCAGATCCGCCGCAGCCACCTGCGGCAGCTTCCGCCCGGCCGGCATCGGCAGCAGCAACTCGCCCCGCCGCAGGCCATCCAGCCACGGCGGCGCCAGCAGGTTCTCCATCAGGAAGCCGGGACTGACGATGGTAAAGGGCAGGTGGGACGCCTGGAGGTACCGTTCGATCTCGTGGCGGCTGTCCAGGAGCGGCGCGTGCGTGACCGTCTGCGCGCCCGGCAGCGACAGGTAGACGAAGTGGCCCACCCCCGCCCGTTGCGCCACGGTGACCAGCCGCTGCCCCTGGCACACCTCAGCCGCCACGGCCACGACAGCGTCCATGCCGGCTACCGCCTCCGACACGCGACGTTCGTCGTCCAGGTCCGTCCACGCCAGCCGGGCGCCCCGCAGGCGCAGCGCCTCCGCCGCAGGGTGTGCCAGGTTGCGGGTCATGGCACGCACGCTGTGCCCGGCCTGCACGAGGGCGTGCGCCGCCGCACCGCCCTGCAGGCCCGTCGCTCCCACGACGAGCACGTTCAGTGTTGCCAATGCGGCCGCCTAGTAGATGAACACGGGCGTTCCCACCGGGACCATGGAGAACAGGCGCTCCACGTCCGCGTTGTACATGCGGATACAGCCATGGCTGACCGCGTCACCGATGGATGTTTCCTGGTTCGTGCCATGGATGAGATAGCCATCACCCAGGACCAGCTTGTGGGGGCCCAGGATGTCCGGCACCTGCCGCTGGCGCGTGCCGAACGGCGGGATGAAGACCTTGCCGTCGAAGATGATCTCGTCGCCCGGCTCGAACGCGTAGAAGTTGCCGAACTGGTTGACCCGGCCAACGTCCTGGCCCCGGACCTCCAGCCGCGAGCCGTCCGCCAGTTCATGCTTCCTGCCGTTCTGCAGCTGCACCGCCTCCAGGTCCCGCTCCACGGCGATCTCGAAGTAGTGCCAGTCGGGCGGGACCCAGACGGGCTCACTGTCCTTCTCCAGCACACGACGCTGGCCGATGGGCGTACTGAAGAAGTACTTGCGGCCGCGATACTCGAAGCCGTCCTCCATGCCCACGGCGATGGGCGCGCGCATCACGACCACCGTGTCCCGCATGAGCCAGAGCGAGCGGCCCTCGGTGGAGACGAGGATGCGCAGGCCACGCCCGAGCACGCCGTCCCGCCACACTCGCGTGCCTTCCACCGTGCCAGGTTGCGCCAGGTCCGGCCGTTCCGGCACGGCCGCCCGCGTCCGGGCCATGGCCTCTTCCAGCGACTCGCCCGGCTCAGCCGACACGTCTGCGTCCGGCGCCGGCAGGAACACTGCCGCCTCCGGCCTGGATGCCGCACACCCTGACGCCAGGAGCGCGGCGACGGCGATGAGCGTGATCATGCGTGATGACTTCATGTTTTCCTGCTGCTGCGGTTCACGGCTGGGCTCAGCCGGCATGGCGCGCCTGCTGAAGCGACCCCGGGCGCGCCCTGACGCACGCACCGGGCCGCACACGGTGCGTCCTGATGCAGGGACACCCGATGACCTCTCAAGATGGCGCACAACGCCTGTAATTTCCAGAGTTTACGCGAAAAGAGCGACGGCACGCAGCGTGACAGTGTTATACGGCGCGCTCCCGGCCCGGCCTGGCTCGATTGGGGAGATGTCTGCACTGACGAGGGTTCAGGCGGCAGGCCGTGCCGGGGGCAACCCGGAATCAGGAGGAATCATGAAGCGAAGCTTGATCGTGGCCCTGGCCGCCAGCGCCACACTCGGCCTGTCCGCAATGGATCTCAGCGCGCAGGGCGCAGGACGTGGCAATGGCCAGGGTGCCCAGCGAGGTAACGCGCAGGCGCAGGCCGCACAGCAGCGTGCCGCGCAGCAGCGTGGCGCCCAGCAGCGGGCTGACCAGCAGCGCGCGGAGCGGCAGAGGGCCGCCCAGCAGCGCGGAGCGCAGCAGCGCGCCGACCAGCAGCGCGCGACGGAGCGCGATCGCCGGGACGGCGGCATCTTCGGCGATGTCCGGGGCACGCAGCAGGCCCGGGGCGGCAGCCCGGCGTTCTGCCGCAGCGGCGCCGGCCACCCGGTGCACGGCCGGCGCTGGTGCACGCAGAAAGGCTTTGGCCTGGGCAACGAGCGGTGGGACCGGGTGGGCGGATGGGAGGACGTCATCTTCGGCCAGCCCCGTGACCGGCGCCGCTACGACGACGGCTCCATCATGAACCGCGGCACCCTCGCCGACGTCCTGGGCGGCGTGGTCCTGGGCCGCTTCGAGGGCTACGGCCGCCAGCACGGCAGCGGACCCGTCACGGGGCAGTGGCTCACCGGTGTTGACGGCAGGATCCTGCAACTCTACGTGGGCGGCATACCCTTCGCCCAGCTGGTGGACAGCCGTAACCGCGGCCGCGTGGACTCCGTCCTGCTGCGCCGCTGAGGCTGCCCGTCACGGGCGAGGCTCCGGCCGATCCCGCGAAGCACCCGCACGTGAACGGTACTGCGCCCGGCGACGTGATCGCCGGGCGCAGTACCGCGTCCGTGCTTCTTCCGCAGACGGGAACCGCGCCCTATCATTCCCGCATGAAACTGCTTGTCATTGACGACGACCCACTCATCATAGAATTCGTCCGGCGCGGGCTCCAGGAAGACGGCTACACCGTGGACTCTGCGGTGACCGGCAGCGAGGGCCTGCTCTGTGCCCGGGTGGGGAAATACGACGCCGTCATACTCGACGTCGGGCTGCCCGATGCATCCGGGTTCGACATTGCCCGCGCCATGCGCCGGGAGGCGGACGCCACGCCCATCCTCATGCTCACCGCCCGGACCGGCACCGACAACCTGGTGGCCGGCCTGGATTCCGGCGCCGACGACTACCTGACCAAGCCGTTCGACCTGCGGGAACTGCGCGCGCGCCTGCGTGCACTCACCCGGCGCGGCGGCTCCAGTCGCACCGAGGAAATCATCATCGGCGCCCTCGAACTCGACCGCGTCAACCACGAGGTCCGCATCGGCGACAGGACGCTCCGGCTGACACCCAAGGAATACCGGTTGCTCGAGTACTTCATGCTCAGGGAAGGTGAAGTGGTTTCCCGCAGCGAACTGCTGGAGAAGGTCTGGGAGATGCACTTCGATCCCCAGTCCAACATCGTTGATGTGCACGTGGCAAGACTGCGCAGCAAGCTCCGCAAGCACCAGGCGGTGCCCCAGCTCGAGACCGTCAGAGGCTTCGGGTTCCGACTCGTGGATCCCATGGCGCCCTGAACGCTCTCGCCCCGAACGCTGCCACCCGGCCTGGACGCAGGGCTACGAGTTCGAGGCGATCACCCGCACCAGGACCAGGCCCCCAGCGCCATGATCGACCCGACCGACCCCTCCCTCCAGAACGTCAACCAGCTCCACCCCGATTGACCCGGCGCCCTGCGACCACTCGACGCCGTCCCCGGTCAGCCGCCACGAGCCGTTGTACGACGTGGATTGCGGCTCGACAACCGCTCGACCCAGCCACACCCGTTCCACCACGCGGCCAGCCGCCCCGCCGTCGGGAACGGACACCGTAAACATGATGGCTCCGGCCTCTGCCGCATGCCACTGCACCTCCAGTGCAGGTACTGCAAAGGCCTCGACGACAACTGCCGAGACGCCCACGGTATGCTGCCCCGTTGCGCCCGTTACCAGCGCCGCCGTCATCAACCCCGCTATTGCGAAACTGCGGATCACGTGCCTCTCCCCAGGATGAGTCACGTGCCTCAGGGGCAAGGCTGATACCGCCGGGACAGGAACCGCTAACTAATGCAATGACAACTCGTTGGCAGCGTCACCACCATATCTGCGACACGGCCTGACTGTCCGGATTCCGGACTCGTATCCTCCGCCGCGCCGGAAAGTGCGCCGGGCGTGATACATCGCCGACCACAGGCACGGAATCGGACAGTGTCCGAATATCGGTCAGGATGTCGTGGGGACGAGGCGGACGGGTGGCAGCTCCACGACGGGATTGTCGCCGGTGGCGGGGACGACGAACTCCAGGGACGCCGGTTCCGGGCGAGCGCGCAGAGCGTCGAGGGAAGACGGCGCGATTTCCAGGCGGTAGCGTCCGGGCCGGACGCGGCTGATGTAGAACTGGCCGTCACTGAAGGTGCGGGCGGAAGCGGACTCACCGGACTCGACGTCGGTGATGAGGAGAGCGATGCCGCCGGCCGTGGGGATGCCGGTCCCGGCGATTACGGTGCCGATCAGTTCCCGGGTCCTGACGAGTGGTACGTCAACGCGCAGGGCGTGGTTGGGCACGGGCCGAACGCGGATGACGGGAACGGCGGACGCCCAGGATGGATCGGGAATGCGGGCGGAGTCAACGGCCAGCGCGGTCACGGCGTACGGCTGGATCCCCCAGACGGAGAAACGGCCGAGGCTGTCTGCGACGACGGGAATGCCTCCGGCGACGAGGGCGGCTCCGGGTACGACGTCGTCGCCCTCGGAAAAGGTGCCGTCTCCGTCCTGGTCCACATACACGACACCGGCGATGCCCGCGTATCCGGACAGGGTGCTGGCGCGGGTGGTGAAATTGCCCAGCGGGTCATTGGCGGTACTGCCGCTGACGGTGATGGCTGTGGTCGCGCCGGGGCGACCGGTGGTGGCGCGGACGGTGGACATGGTGCCGCCGGTGCGGGCGATCCAGCCGAGGCTGATGCCCGGCCGCCGGTTCTCGTGGCTCCATGAGAAGCCGGCACTGAGGACATGGGCAGGGGCTGGCTGCAGCGAACCTCCGAACTCGAAGATGCGGAAGCCATGGCCGTCGCCGGCGATGGTGAGGTTGATGAGGGGCCGGATGGCCCGCGCCCGGGCAGCACCGGCGGCGACGAAGGAGGTACGGACCCCGAGCAGGTGGGGGCGATGGGCCAGGCGTTCGTGCTCGTAGCGCAATTCGGTGAAGCCGGCCCGCATGCCCACACCGGCGGTGGCCCGCCAGCGCTCGAGGCCACGGTCGTCGGAGCCCATGGCACCGGCTGTCAGACGCAGGCTGTGGATGGGCAGGCGGCCAGCAAAGCCGGCCGGACTGCCGGGCGCGCGGCGGATGCGCTCGTCCCAGGTCAGTTCGGTATCCCAGCGGGCCAGCCCGGCGGGGACCACGGACACGGCGCCGAAGCCGGGGCGGGAACGACTCGCCCGGGCGCGCAGCACTGAACCGTCGCGGGGATACAGTCCGAGGGTGGCCGAGCTGAGGGCATCGGGCATGACCTGCAGTTCACCGGTCAGGTCGGTCCCCGTGGTGAAGCTGGACACGGCGTACGGCCGGGCCCGTGAGCCGGCGGAGTCCGCGACGTATTCGACACCGCCGCCGACGGTCAGGAACGACGTCGCCCCCAGTCGAGCGTCCGCGTGGGCGAACGTCTCGCAAGTGCGACCCTCACAGCGGCCAGCGGCGACGACGTACTCGAACCGGTGCCGTGGCAGCAGTGAGACGGGCGCCTGATAGAGCAGCGTCGTGACCACCTCCTCCCCGGCGGGTCCCAGCAGCCGGACCTGGACCGGCGTCGTACCACTGCGCAGGGGGATACTGACGCCGTCCCGGTCCCCGGGCTCGGAAAAGCCCAGCAGGTGGTTGCCCTGGAACACCTCGTATTCCCAGCCCGTGGGCAGGTCCGGCCGCAGCACGATGTCGCCGGTCACGGTGCCGGGATGAAAGGGCCGATTCCCGAGCTCGACACCGCGCACGAAACGGGAGAAGACGCCGGAGGTGGTGATGTTACCCGCGCGCACCTGGGAGACCAGGCGGCTGCGGGGGAACACCCGATGGTAGCGGAGGACGCCGTCGCGGAACGGGTTGCTGGTAATACGGTCCATGTCGAGGCCGAAACCGACGGCCAGGTCGCCGCCCAGCACGGCGCTGCTGAGCCGGGTGCGGGCCGAAGTGCGGCTGCCGGGGTCCAGGCCAACCGTGGACACCTCCCAGTCCAGAACGCCTGCGCCTGTTTTTGCCAGGTAGCGCACGGAATCGTGGGCCTCTGCCACCGCATGACGCTGATGGGCCAGCAGCATGGCGCGCCGCTGCTCGGCGATGACGCGCTGCTGTGCCGGCAGAGCCGTCCGGCGGGTGACGATCCATGTCAGGGAGGCGGCGTGGAAGGACAGCTCGGCCTCCAGCATGGCGGCGAGCCGGTCCGCCCGCAGGTAGACTTCGCCGCCACGTGCAATGATCTCGGCGGGCGCCAGGTTCTCCACCACCGGTCCGATGGTGAGCGTTCCGGCGCGGGTGTCGAGCACCACCCGGACGCCGTCCAGGCCGGGGATGGCGGTCGTTTCACCATCCGTCCGGGGGACATACCCGAAGTGCCGGAGCAGCTGCTGCACGGGCAGCAGCATGGTTCCCGACGAGTCCACGAGGACGATGACGGTGATGGGGGCGAGGCGCTCGGCGACGACCTCGACGATACCTTCCTCAAACACGGGCGGGACCGGCACCTGGGCGTGCAGCAGGCGCTGGGGCAGCAGCGCCACCATCGACCCTGCGAGCAACGGGACCAGCGCCCTGATGCCGAGGGCGGCAACGGCGGGAAGGCGTCCCCGCAGCAGCCACCTCCTCCGATGCATCCGCTACCTCAGGTCTGTCGTGCCGGTCACGGTCGGTGCCGTGATGATGTTGGACTGTCCGAGTTCGGGGCGTTCCGTTTCAAGGGCGTAGCGGATGCGCACGGCGCCGTCAGCGTCAGGGAAGACGAAGCGGCGGCGCAGGGAACGATAGACGGAGATGACGTCCTCCTGCTCCGCGACGACGCGGTCGGAGGCGTCCAGCGCCTGCACACGGATCCGGCCGAGCCAGGCGGCCTCGCCGCGGCGGCTCACGTCCAGGGTGAACTGGAGTCCACCATCCGTGCGGACCAGGTCCGCGTCGGTCACGTCCAGGCCGGTGGTGACGCGACCCTTCCGGTAGTTCAGCGACGCCACGACGATGGTGCGCATGGTGATGGCCACCCGCACGTCCTGCTGGACCTGCTGCTCGACGGGCGGCCGGCCGCCGGTGGCGGTGATGAGGATGCGAGACCAGAACTCGCCGTCGGGCAGGTCCGCCGGCGGCTGCGCCAGGATCCTCACGACCTGCTGCTGGCCGGGCTCCAGTACCAGCCGGCGCGGGAACGCACGCAGCCATTCCGTTGCTGAGGGCTCGCCGTCGGGCGCCTGCTCGTACAGCGGCACGGAAACGTCGCCGGCACTGTCGGAAACCGGGTAGCCAAAGGCGAACGTGATGTCGATCTCCTCCGGCAGCGGGTTCGGGTTGTAGAGGGTGATGGTCCCGGTGCGCGTGGTGTGGTCCATGAATATGGACATGGGGCTGACGGAGACAGCCCGCGCCCACACGGCGGACAGGGCCGTCAGCATGACCACCGTCCCCGCAGCGGCCAGGCGCGTCCGGCGCCGGGCAGCCGGCCGGAGTGCCGGCGTATCACCCGCTTCCGGCGCTTCCGGCGCCACCGCCCTCATTGCATCCTCGTGCATCGCCAGCTCCGTCAGGTTCCTGTTGGGACGATCATCATGATGATGGTCGCCGAGTACGAGCCCGCGGGCGTGCCCGGTGCGGGCTGGGCAGTGCCGCCCAGGTAGATGCGAGCGTCGCTGTCGGCCGGATTGATGTGGATGCTGACTCCGGCCGCCGGGTCGAACGTGGTCACGCGGTGCCGGATCTCCACCCGGCCGTCGCTGTCACCGAAAGCGACGGGGACGGCCGCGCCGTGCACCTCCACGAGATGAGACGGCAGCTGGAACGTGATGGCGTAACGACCGCGGGTGGCGACAGTATAAGCCGCGCGCCGCGCCACGTCGGTGGGTACGACGGTCATGGGCACGCCGGGCGTGAGCAGGCCGAAGTCGAGTTGCTGGTCCGCCGTGACCAGGACCTGAGACAGGGCCGGAGCACTGGATGCACCTGAGGCCACGACGCCCGCGAGCACCAGCCATGCAGTGCGCGGCAGTCGTGACCTCCTGCCAACCGTCATCGGTTCGACCCCAGTCATGGGCGTGTGCTACACCCGGGCGTGGCGGGTGTGCCCGGCCGCCATACCACCCTGCCCCGTCATCGCGCCGTCACGACGATGGTCAGCGTGCCCTCGTACGTGCCTGCCACCGCGTTCGTGACCGCTGCGGCAGTGATGGAGCCACCGATGCCCAGCGTCGCTTCCGTGGTGGTGGCGCCGACGTCCAGGTCCAGCTCCGCGCCGGCGCAGTCAGTGGCCGCAGACCACGCCGCGCCGGTCCGGACGGCGCACGTCAGCGTAACGGGCAGGCCGGCTCCACTGCCGCTCGTCGGCATGAGTGCGCTGGGGACGCCAGTGAACGTGACGCGCACGTTGTGGTTGAAGTTCACCGTGCGTTGCGCGGCGGAGCCCCCGGTGGGATCAACAGTGATGCCACCCCGGTCCAGCACGCCGAACGACAGGTCGCCGGATCCGCTCACCGCGGCGTAGGGCGCTATGGTGGCCGTGGCCGTAACCTGGCTCGCCTGGGCCTGAACGAGGCCGGGTGCCAGCACCAGTGCCGCGCTGGCCGCCAGGACAGCCGCGCCGACCATCCGCAGTACCCTGTCCGTGATCCGCGTCGTGCGTGTCATCCTCCGCCTCCCACATCCATCAGTCAAAAGACCTTCTGCTCGCGACGTACTGAAATCTAGCCGCCGGACCATGACGGAATCGTGAAGGCGGGGTTACAGGCCGTTAATCCTCTCGATCCCACGCAATGCGTTGCAGTCAGGTGACTTGCGGCGGACCCATGGCGATATCATGCAGCGGGGAGGCGAGTAATGGACGGCAACAGCGAAGGAAACCGGGAACTATTTGCGGGATCACCGACAGTGTGTCTCAGTACACCTGGACGATGCTGAGGGTGATGGTGCCGGTGTACGTGCCAGCACGTTGCACAGGCGCCACATGGAGGGCACCACCGATGTAGATGGACAGCACGCTGCCGGGCGGAAAATTCTGGATCGGGTGACAACTGCCGCTGCCGACCGTCCTCCAGCAGACACGCAGCTCGTCGGTAGTGGCCGGGTTGAAGGCGGTCAGCGTGCAACCGGCGTCGGCATCAACACACCAGGCGCCGAACTCGGCGCCGTTGTAATCCACGGGCATGGAAGCGGCGGCCGACATCAGTTCGTTCGGCGTGTCCACTGTCACACTCACGCCGCGGAGCGTGCCGACATCCAGGCGGAACTCGCCCGAATGCACTGACGCGCTTGACGGTGCCACGGCCGCGGGCACGGTGACTGCCACCGGACCTGCTGAGGTCGGAACGATGGTACCAAAGGACAGGTTCCTGGAGCCGGCGCCGGTGGGCGACGCCAGGGGCAGTTCGGCCACCGCCGTCACCGTGGCCTGGCCGGCGACGGGGACGGCCTGTGCCAACCCCAGGCATGTGACCAGAGCCGCCAGCGCACCGCCCATCCAGTCGAATCGTCTCATGATCGCATCGCGCAGGCTGGCGGCGCGGCTTCGGATGCCGCGCCGCCGGCCCTGGCGTCGTTCTGCTGGATCAGCGCGCTACGACGAGGATGTCCAGCGACCCGCTGTAGCTGCCAGCCACGGCCGCCGCCGCCGCCGCCTCGGTGATGATGCCGCCGAAGCCCAGCGTCGCGTTCGTCAGCCCGGTCCCCACGTCCAGATCGAAGGACGCACCCGAACAATCCTCGGCAGTTCCCCAGGAGCCATCGTTGACAGCGCAGCGCAGGGTGATGGGCAGCGTAAGGGTGCCTGACGTGAGGTTGGCAGCGATGTTCGTGAACGACACATTGACGTTGTGATTGAACGAGACCGTGCGCGTCGCCGCCCCGGTGCCGCCTGCGGCATCGATCACATTGTCGGCCGTCCGGCTGAGGTCGCCGAAGCTGATGTCGCCGCTGCCGGTGACCTCGAAGAACTGATCGATGGTGGCCGTAGCCGTCACCGTGCTCTGCCCCTGCACCATGGCCGGGACCGCCATCAGCGCCACCGCGAAAACTGCCATCATCCTGTGTGTCATGTCCGTCTCCTGAACTGGGCTCCATGAAGCCCGGGGTCACATGCCGGCATCCTGCCGGCGTCTGATCCTGCCACGTCACAGTGCGGAAGCTCCGCTCGACATGAAGAAAGCTAAACGCCGGATCATTACAGAAACGTGAACGCCCGGTTACAGCCCGTTCACGGTCGCGGCAGCGGCACAAGCTGTTGGTGTGATGGACTTTGCCCGGACCGACGCCGCATGTGGGAGGTGGAGCGGCGCACCACCGCAGTGGCCATGGGTGGCTGGAGCGGGAAAAAAATGCCGAATCTGCTGCCGACGGTTTCCATGATCGTCGGCGGCAACTCGCACCGCCCTCCGTGTAGCTGCCCAGCCGTCGGGCCGGGCAGCTCACAGGTCAGGCAGGCCCGGGGCCGGGCCTTGAGGACGTGGATGGTCAGGCGATTCGGGGGACTCCCGGACGCCGGCCTGCAGGTGTCTACCGTATCAGCGCGCGGATCTGGGAGGGCAGCGCGAAGGCGTCATCGTCCACGTCGTTGAACGCCACCTCGCGGATGGTGATGATCTGTTCCACGCCCATGGTCTGGATGGTGATGCGCGTGGGGGTACGCAGCCCGCCGAAGTCACGGTAGTCGTCGAGGAGGGTGACGGCCTCGATCCGGCCCATGTTGGTCTCCTGGACGGCCGTGGTACCGACGAGCAGACCGGTTTCCTCGCTGTAGCAGTCGAAGCTCTCGCGGCCGGACTGCCATTCCAGACGGACCTTGAGGCAGGGCCTGCCGGCGAGGGTTGTGCGTTCGACGGTTGTGGCGGAGCTGATCATCGCTGAGGGCCGGAGCGAGGATTCGAAGGCGGACTCCTCGACGGTCTGGGTCAGTTCAGCGCCCTGCAGCAGCCGCGGACCCTCCATGGGGTTCATGGACCAGGCTGTGTCGCCGACCACGCCGGTGCGGATCTCGCCGAACCCGTCAATGGAGATGATCATGGCGCTGCGGTTGGGACGCGCCGCGAACGTCTGCATACTCGCGGACAGTCCCTGGGCGGGCATGGCCAGTTCGCCGACGGCGCGCATGGAGCTGTAGCCTGCCAGTGCCTGGACACCGCCGACGGCCTCCTGGTAGCGGGCGATGACGGCCGCGGCATCGGGCAGATCCTGGTCCTGTGCATGCGCTGCCTGGGTGGCGTGCGTGGCGACCGCTGCCATCACTGCCAGGACTACCCGGTTCCGCCGGGCGGTGAAACGATTTTTCATGGGGTCGAGCCTCCGTTCGGGTTTCCTGCCGTCTGGCGTATCCAGGCGACGGCTGTGTCCAGTGCGGGATCATGTCCGGCCAGCAGGCCCCGGCGCGTGAGGTGTACCGGCACGTCGGGACTTACACCGTCGCCTTCTACCCTGGTTCCATCGGGACCGGCAAAATCGGCGACGGCGTGCATGAGTACGTCATTGGTGGGCAGGCGCAGCATGAGAGCCGGCAGCGCCTGGCCGGCTGTACGGCCGCCGAACACCCTGGCCCTGCCCACTGACTGCATGCCCGCAGCGAAGATCTCGGTGGTGCTGACGCTCAGCTCGTCCACGACGATGGCCAGTGGCCCACTGAAGGGCGCCACCGTCGCGCCGTCCACAGCCACACGCCGGGGGTTCGCCATGAACCGCAGCTCCGAGGTACGCGTACGCATGACGCCCAGCGCCACGGTATCGCCCAGGAAGTGGCCAGCCGTTCCCATGACCATGCCCGCGACGCCGCCCGGGTTGCCGCGCAGGTCGAGTACGATGCCTGCGCAGTGGCGGACGGCATGGACAGCGCTGTCCAAGCGTGCCATGAGCGGGACCATCCACACGTTCATGCGGATCACGCCCACACACCGGGGGCCTGGCTCGAGTATGTGATACTGCAGGCTGGCCAGCATGGGCGGCAGGTTGCCGAAGCGCACCATCTCGCCGGGACTGCGGCGAAGCACCACGTCCAGGTCCCGGCTGCGGCCGGCCTGGTCGCGGACCCGGAGGACGCGGCGGGCGCCCACGTCGCCCTCCAGCCGGGCATTCACCTGCATGAGCAGCCTGGTCAATGCGACGCGCCGCTCGGCCTCCGGCAATGCAGCGAAATGGCCCAGTTCGCTGTCCACGGGGCGTCCGTCCACGGCGAGGAGCGACCAGCCCGGGCGGATACCGGCCTGATGCGCCGGCCCGTCAGGCTCCACGCGCGTGGCAAGGAGTTCGCCCTCCACCAGCCGGACCTCCATCCCGATGTCGCCGGACACGGCCCTGGTCAGGTCCTCCCCGGAGCCGAGGGCGTCCGCTGCCTCGGCGGGGATGAGCGCGTAATGGGACTCACCCAGCCGCTCGAGCATGCCGGCAATGACGCCCCGCAGTTCCGTCAGCGTGCGGACCGCCGCCGCCCGGGGCCGCAGCTCGTCCCGTACGCCCTGCCAGTCAACACCGGCGAACGCCGTGTCATAGTGGGTGTGGGCGATGCGGGACCACGCGGAATCAAACGTCTGCAGCGCCAGCGCCTGGGACACGGGCACCGCCGGGGCCTGGGCCTGCGCGTGCGGCGCCGGTGTGCTGGTGCAGGCCGCGAGGCCGAGGGTCAGGCCGGCCAGCACGAACCCCAGTGACAGGACTCGGGACGGCGTGGGGGTGTCTTCAGTCATGACGTTGAAGCTAGCGGCAGCCGCACTCCATCGGAACTGAGGTGCCCGCCCGTGCCGGCGACGTATCAGCGGGAGCCCTGCAGCAACTCCTGCAGGCGCTCGCGGTAGCCACGGCTGGAGGTGAGCCGGGTGTCGTCCTTCAGGATCACCACGTAGTCGCCCTGGAACAGCGGCTCCAGTTCCCGGATCCTGTCGATGCGCACGATGGTGGAGCGGTGGATGCGCAGGAACTCCGCCGGGTCCAGCTTCTCCTCGAGGGCCGTCATGGTTTCCCGGAGCAGGTACTCCTTCCCGCCGGCGTGCAGGCGAACGTAGTTGGATGCGGCCTCCACCCAGTCGATCTCCGAGGTCTGCAGCAGCACAATACGGCCGCCCGACCGCACCACCAGCCGTTCCGAGCGCCGGGGCCGGGCCTGCTGCAGTTCCTCCAGCAGCGTGCGCAACCGGTCGTCCTCCCGGTGCTGCCGGCGGCTGCGCACCTGGGACCGGGCGCGCTCCAGCGCCTTGCCGAACCGCTCCGTGTCGTACGGCTTGAGGATGTAGTCAATGGCATGGGCATCGAAGGCGCGCACCGCGAACTCATCATGCGCCGTGGTGAAGACGGTCACCGGCATGTGCGACGTACCGACGGCCTCCAGCACGCCGAACCCGTCGATGCCGGGCATCTGCACGTCCAGGAACATGAGGTCGGGACGCAGCGTCTCGATCAGTTCCACGGCCTCTTCGCCGCTGCCGGCCTCCCCTATGATGTCCACGTCCGCTGCAGCCGCCAGGTGGAGGCGGACACCGTCCCGGGCAAGGGGTTCGTCATCCACGATGATGGTCCGGATCTTTTCTCTCATGCTGCTCCTCCCGTTTACGCCGTGGCCCGGCCCCGATCGGGCCCGGCGACGAGTGCGCTGCTGAGCAGCCGCAGCGGTATGTGCACGGTGACACTGGCGCCGCCGCCCGGTCGGCTGCCCAGGATCAGTTCGTGATCCGCGCCGTAGAGTTGCTCCAGTCGCGCGCGCGTATTGGCGATGCCCAGACCCGTGCCTCCGCCTGCGCCCTGGCCGAAGCCCGATCCTGAATCGAGGACGCGCAGCTCGAGTGTTTCCCCCCCGATGATGCCGGCCTCGATCCGGATGCTGCCGGGACCGGGCGTACGGGAGATACCATGGACGATGGCGTTCTCCACCAGCGGCTGCAGCAGCAGGGTCGGGACCTCCGCATTGAGGGCGTCGGGGTCCACGTCCTGCTCCACCGTCAGCCGGTCGCGGAACCTGACCTGCTCAATCTCCAGGTATCGGTCCAGGAACTCCAGTTCCTGGCGCAGTGAGACGACCTGCTGCCGGTTCTCCAGCGAGGCGCGCAGCAGGTCGCTGAGGAGGGTGAGCATGCGGACCACTCCCTGGCGTTCGCCCTTCATGGCCATGACGGAGATGGCGTTGAGCGTGTTGAACAGGAAGTGGGGGTTGAGCTGCATGCGCAGCGCATCGAGGTTCGCCCGGCTGAGGCTCGCCTCGAGGCGCGTGGCCTTGAGGGCGAGCTGCGTGGCTTCCCGTTCCCGTGCCGCTGCCGTGCGCCCGTACTGGATGGCGTGATACGCACCGACGATCCCGAAATACGTCACCAGCTCCACCACGAAGTACACGGTGAGCAGGCGGGACAGGTTCATGGTGAACGTCCACATGGGCTCGGCGCCGGTGTAGAACACGAAGTCGCTGAGCCAGCTCGAGATCGTGACGTGGGCGACGGCGAAGGTGACGCCACCGAGGAAATGTACCGGCAGCGACCTGCCGAGGCTGCCGGCTTCCAGGGGGAAGCGCCGGCACAGGTAGAAGATGCCCGGCAGCAGCGCCAGGAGGACGAACCAGGACGGCATGGTGGAACTGATGGCCCGGTCCAGGGGGACAGGCCGGCCCATGGCGGATGAGCCGGTGTAGACCTGCGCCGCCTCGAGCAGCCCCACGAGCGTGGCTGCGACCAGCAGGGCCAGCCAGAACTTCCACCGGGTCCAGGTCATCAGGCGTTCATCCGGAGTCGTGACGAGGGCGGGACGTACCCGGATACGCTAACGGACGCAGTCGTCGCCAGCAATGCAGCGGATAAGCGCGCGCCCACCGATGTGGGACGGCCGCTCCCTGTGGTGGTGTATCCGGCGGGAATCGAGGGGCCGGCTGCTGCTCCGGCCGGCTGGTCACGCCGCCGGCGGCTGCTCCTCCCTCAGCAGTTGCAGGGCCGCCCGGAGGTAACCGGGGATCAGGGGCGCCAGCTCCCACGGCTGGTCCGCTGCGGGCAGCAGTTCGGCGTGCACGGCTGTGGCGTGGTGTACGGGGGCGAGGGCGCGGGCCACCTCGAACGCGCGCAGCAGTGTCTCCGGCGGCGCGTGCTCCCGCCACGGCACCAGGTAGCTGTCCCGGATGAGGCGGCGCGACTCCCGGGACGGCGCCGGCACGAGGCCCGCCGCGTCGGACAGGAGCTGTGAGACGCCGAAGAATGGATGAGACACGGAGCTGTCTGCCCAGTCGAGGAATACCGGGCCGCCGGCCGTACTGACGACGTTGTCGGCGTGGAGCGCGCCGTGTTCCAGCGTCTCCGGCAGGCCGTAGCCGTCGAGTTCCTCGCACAGGGCAAGCAGCCTGGGCGCCAGGGCGGCGACTTCGCCTATCTCCTGACGTGTCAGGCCCTGCGCATCGCCAAGGAGCATGGCGTCGGTGTCGGCACAGAGCCGCGGTATGCGCCGGGCGAGCACGCTCAGCCTGCGGTCCGGACAGCCGAGGGCCCTCAGCTCGGCCGCACAGTCCGCCATGTCCCGCTGTACGCCGGCGAAACGGCGGACGGTCCGGCACCACTCCTCCTCCAGACGCACCTCATTCAGCGGCACGGCGTCGTCCACCTCCCGCTGCAGGAACCAGCCGCGGCCCTCATCGACAGCGACCAGCTCGGGCACCACATCCGGATAGCGGGCCGCGAGCCAGGCCACCAGCGGCGCCTCATGCCGCGTCGCCGGCGCTGTCGCCTTGAAGAGGAACGCGGCCTCATCAGTGGCGAGCCGCATGACGAAGGCTCGCTCCCAGGCGCACACCTGTACCGGCGAACCGGTGCTCACCACGCCGAGCGCATGGAGTCGCGCCACGGCCCACGCCAGCGCCTCAACGTACCAGCCCCTGCGGCTCCATGCCGGCCCCCGGGGCGGCAGTTCACCGCCTTCCCGGCTGAACCAGGCGCCAATGAGCCCCCGTGCCGCCGGGTCGGCCACCACCATGCCGTCCAGTTCGCTCCGCCCGATCCACGTGGAGGATGGCACGGTGTCGTGGGCGGGGGAGCGGTTGTCCAGCTCGTAGACACGGATGCAGTCGTCGGTCCCGGGAGCGCGGTCCTCGGCGACGCAGCGGAGCACCGTTGTCTCCACGCCGAACCGGGCCAGCACGGCCCGGTTGATGTGGGCCGTGTGCTGCCGGGGCCGGGGGGTGGCGTCCTCCCATTCCGGCAGCCGCCACCCACCGTGAGCGCGCAGCATGAGCAGCCGAGGCTCCAGCGGATGCGGCAGGAGGACGCGGTAGGTGATCATGCGCCGAGCGACCGCGCCAGCAGGCGATGAAAGTGGTGCGTACCTGTCTCGCGACGTGGCGAATAGCGGCCCCGGTCATAGAGGCGTGAGCGCACGCCACGCTGCACGGACTCCACGATCTCCTCGTCCTCCATCTCGACGCGGTGCAGGTTGGCGCCGGCACCGACATCGCGCAACGACGCGTCGTGCACATAGGATCGGAAGCTGACACGCGTCCGCTCCGGGCCCAGCGGCTGCACCACGTTCAGCGACAGGCCCCACGGGTAGAAGTTCAGCATGATCCCCGGGTACAGCCAGAAGTACCAGGCTGCGATGCGACTGCCCGCGTCGGGGTGCCCCTCAGGAAGCGGGAAGACCGGTTCGTCACCCTTCGCGACGCCGATCTGGAGGCTGCCCCACTCGTAGAGCTCCGTATGGTACGCCTCATAGTCCAGGGTGCCCGACAGGCTGGCGCCGTGCACGTACGGGATGTGGAACTCCTCCAGGTAGTTCTCGGTGTACAGCGCCCAGTGGCAATCCATGAGGTAGTCCCGGGACGAGCTGGCGTCGAAGCGGAACTCGTGCAGCGGCAGGAACGCGACGCGGGCGGCCACCGGCGCCAGCCACTCCGCCGCCGTCATCACCGGATCCAGGGACGTGAACAGGAGCGGACCCCACTGCTGCAGCGGCAGGCGCGGCAGGTCGTCCGCCGGCGATGGGAAGCCGGCGACGCCGTCGAACTCGGGCATGAACTGGAAGCAGCCGTCCAAACCGAAGCGCCGGCCGTGGTACCGGCAGCGCAGCGACTTCACATGGCCCTCGCCTTCCACCACCAGGGCGCCCCGGTGCGTGCACACGTTCGACACGCAGTGCAACCGGCCAGCGTCGTCCCGGGACAGGACCAGCGGCTCGTCCAGGCAGCCCGGCAGCAGGGTGAAGGGCAGGACGTGCCCCGGCGCCCGGACCTGACCGGCATCGCCTGCGTAGAGCCAGCTCCGGGCGAAAATGCGGTCCCGTTGGGCAGCGTAGACCTGCGGGTCATGGTACACCCGGGACGGCGGCGTGCTGGCCCGCGTGATATCGGCGTCGATGTCGAACTTCATCCGCACTCCGTATCCGATCATGGCCCACGACGTGGTGCCGCCGTCAGATGGCAGCCCGATGGCTCCGACAATCATGCGCAACGGGATGAGCCGCGGCAATGTCGCCACCATCAGCATCCGTGTGCCCCCGCCCTGTCAGCCCGTTCCCCCGCCGTGCCGGCCGGGTTATTGTTGACGGGCGGCACCGCCGCCACCGACCGGACCTTCCGCCGTGGAGCACCAATGAACGAATGGCCCCGTCGCCTGGCCTGCCGGCTGGCGCGCACTACCGTTTTCGCCATCCTTGCCGTGGCCGCGCCAGGCCTGCAGTCGTCGCAGCCCGTGTACGGCCAGGTGCCCAGCGAGCGCCTGCCCACGGACCCTGCCGTGACAGTGGGTGAACTGCCCAACGGGCTGCGCTATTACATCCGCCAGAACAGCCGGCCGGAGCAGCGGGCAGAGCTGCGGCTGGTAGTGAACGCGGGCTCCATCCTCGAGGACGACGACCAGCTCGGGCTGGCACACTTCGCGGAGCACATGGCGTTCAACGGCACGCGCAACTTCCCGAAATCGGAGCTGGTGCGCTACCTGGAGTCCATTGGCATGCGGTTCGGCGCGGACCTGAACGCGTACACGTCCTTCGATGAGACCGTCTACATGCTGCAGGTGCCCACGGACTCTGCCGCGCCCATGCGCACGGCCATGCAGATCCTGGAGGACTGGGCCCACGGCATCGCGTTCGACCCGGCAGAGATCGAGAAGGAGCGCGGCGTGGTGCTGGAAGAGTGGCGCCTCGGCCAGGGCGCCGGTGAGCGGCTGCGCAAGCAGTACTTCCCCACCCTGTTCCACGGCTCCCGCTACGCCGACCGCCTGCCCATCGGCACGCCGGAGGTGCTGCAGTCATTCGACCCCGCGCGGCTCGTACAGTTCTACCGGGACTGGTACCGGCCGGACCTGATGGCCGTCATCGCAGTCGGAGATTTCCAGGCGGGCGACGTCGAGGCCCTCATCCGGGAGCATTTCGGTCGCATCCCGGCGCCGGATACGCCCCGTGAGCGCCGCACCTGGAACGTGCCGGGCCACGCCGAGACGCTGGTCGCCATTGCCACCGACCCCGAGGCCACGGGCACGCAGGTGGAGCTGGCGCGCAAGCTGCCCCCCCGCGACCATGGCACACTGGAGTCGTACCGGCGCACGCTCGAGGGGCAGCTCTACACGCGCATGCTGAACGCGCGGTTCAGCGAGATTGCGCAGAAGCCGGAGCCGCCGTTCATCGGTGCCGGCAGCAGCTATGGCAGCTTCATCCGCGGTGGCGAGATGCACTCGCTGGGCGCGGCCGTGGAGACCGGCGGCCTCGAGACCGGGTTGGCGGCGCTGCTCACCGAAGCGCAGCGGGTGCTACGGCACGGCTTCACCGCGCCGGAACTGGAGCGTGAGAAGACGAACCTGCTCCGCGCCATGGAGCGGGCCCACGCCGAGCGGGAGCGCACGGAATCGGCCCGGTTCGCCGCGGAGTATGTACGGGCCTTCCTGCAGGGCGAGGCCATCCCGGGCATCGAGGCGGAGTTCGCGCTGGTGCAGCAGCTGCTGCCCACCATCGGCGTGGCGGACGTGAACGCGCTGGCCCGGACGCTCATCGGCGAGGGGGACCGCGTCATCATCGTGACTGCGCCCGAACGCGCCGATGCATCCATTCCGACGGCGGAGACGCTGCTGGCCGTGGTGGAGCAGGTGCAGGGCATGCCGGTCGCCGCGTATGAGGACGTGACGCTGGACGGCCCGCTCATCGCCGAGTCACCGACCGCCGGTCGCATCGTAGCCGAACGGCCTGTGCCCGGCCTGGACGCTACCCTGCTGGAGCTCTCCAACGGCGCGCAGGTCTACCTGAAGCGGACCGACTTCCAGCACGACCAGGTGCTGATGGGCGCATACAGCCCCGGCGGCCTGTCCCTCGTCGCCGATGAGCTGTATCCGTCCGGCGTCTTCGCCGGCCAGCTCATCGCCCTGAGCGGCCTGGGCGAGTTTGACGCCATACAGCTCGAGCGGGCGCTGACCGGCAGGGTCGCCATGGTGCGCGCGGTGCCCGCCGAGTTCAGTGAGAGCCTCTCCGGTACGGCATCGCCGCAGGACCTGGAGACCCTGTTCCAGCTCACGCACCTGACCTTCACGGCGCCTCGCAACGACAGTGCGGCGTACGAATCGTTCATGACACGGATCCGAGCCGCCCTCGCCAACCGGGACGCGAACCCGCAGGCCGCGTTCAGCGACACGTTCGCGGCCACCATCTGGCAGAACCACCCGCGGGCCCGGCCGCAGACGGTGGAGTTCATGAACGACGTAAACCGGAACGACGCCTATCGCATCTTCCGGGACCGGTTCGCCGACGCCGGCGACTTTACCTTCGCCTTTGTCGGCGCCTTCGACGACGCCACCATACGCCCGCTCATCGAGACTTACATCGCCAGTCTGCCATCGGCGGGCACCACCGAACGTCCGCGGGACAACGGCATGCGCCCGGTCCGCGGCGTGGTGGAGAAGGTCGTACGACGTGGCATCGAGCCGCGGGCACAGACGCGCATCACCTTCACCGGTCCATTCGAGTACACGCGGGATAACCGGCTGGCGCTGGCACTCCTCATGGAGGTGGTGGACATGCGACTGCGCGATGTACTGCGTGAGGACATGGGCGGAACGTACGGTGTGGGCGTCAGCCAGAGCACGCAGTACTTTCCGGAAGAACGCTACAGCATAAGCATCCAGTTCGGCACGTCCCCCGACCGGCTCGAGGAACTGACTGCAGCCGTGCTGGCGGAACTGGAGGCCATCCGCGAGAACGGCCCGGACCCCGACGCACTGGCAAGGGTCAGGGAACAGCAGAGGCGCGGCTTCGAGACGAACAGCCGCCGCAACGAGTACTGGCTGTCCGTGCTGCTGCGTGAAGCGGAAACAGGCGAACCTTCGGCGGACGTGCTGCAGTTCCCCGCCCGCGTCCAGGCAGTGACCGCGGCAGCCCTGCACGAGGCAGCCCGCCGCTGGCTCGATCTGGGGAATTATGTGAGGGTCTCACTTGTTCCGGAGGCCGCGCCCCTGGAGGGGCGCTAAGGCCGCGTCCCGGTGGGGCGCTAAGGAACAGCGGCCAACCTCAGCGAACAAACGTGAGCGGCCTCAGCGAACAACGTAAGCGGCCCTGGTGAACAACGTGAACTACCCCGCATCAAGATACCTGATTGCCGTCCTCGGTATCATGGCGTGTTCCGACGCGGCCCCACGGGACCCGGTGGGGCCCGGTGAGGCGGGCACGCGCAGCGTCAGCGCCAGCGGCGTGGTATTCGCGCTGGATGGCGAACTACCCGGCGGACTGAGTGTCACGCTGGACGGATTGCCACGCGTGTCGGCGCCTATCAATGCGGACGGCAGTTTCGCCATCGAGGGCATGGTCAATGGCGACAGCGCCAGCATCATCGTCGACGTGGCGCAGGGCAGCGGCCGGACCACGCTCCCCGCCCTGCTCAGGGTGCCCTCCCAGGCCTCCAACCCCGGGCTCCGCGTGTTGCTCGTGCCCAATCGCTGGACGATCCAGGGCGGCGCGTTCGCCAATGTTACGGTGGACATTTCCGTGGACGCCGCATTCCGGAGGCCGTGCGCCGACACCAGCAACACGAACTGTGACGGCTTCTACCCGGCGGCCTGGCTCAACGGTATCAAGATCTGGCCGACGACGTCGCTCCCCGTGCGACTCGCCCTTGATCACACCCGGACCCACGTCCCGTTTACCGATGCTGATTCCGTGGCGCTCTGGCAAGCCGTCCAGCGCATGAACGGCGACGCCGGAACGCCACTGTTCCGTGTTGCCCGCGCTGACGAGCTCGGCCTCTCTGCCACCGGCACGCCGACCAATGGTGTCGTCGTCCGCGTCGATACGACGCTGGCCGGGTTCGGCGCGTGGGCGAACTGGTGGTGGAACGCCAACGGCGAGATATACGCAGGCGTAGTCCGGACGCGGGACATGAACGCGGTGCGCAATGCCCGCCTCATGACCCATGAGCTGCTGCACACCCATGGCATCAAGCACTCCTGCTCGTGGAGCACGGTCATGGGCGGCTACGGCTGCACCTCGACGACAGGGCTTTCCGCCCACGACGTCGCCTACTTCCAGCTCGCGCGACGCCTGCACGAGGCGCAGCGAGCGAATGGCGCACCCCATGGCCTGGTGGCCGCGCTGCAGGGCGAACGCGTGGTCCTGCGCGGCCTGCCCCTCTTCGCCCTGCCTTCCCCTGCCCGGCTGGCCGCCCTCCGGGCAGACAGCATCGGGGATGGGGACCATGCGCACGGCGGGACCCTGCGCTGAGGCCGCGCGGGGCTGGAGAGCTGAGGCCCCTGTGCTGAGGCCCCTTCGCTGAGGCCGCGCCCCGAGGGGGCGCCAAGGAACAGCGGCAAAAGCCCTTGGCGAGCAAGGGCACGACCTCAGCAAGCGCAGCGCGCGGCCCGGGCGAGCGAAGCGAGCCCACTGGCGCTGACCGACGAAACCGGCCAATTTGCATGCATTACGTTCACCCTCCCAGCGGAGCTGTGCCGATGATGGTGTCGAAGACGAAACTATCCGTGCGGGCTGTGTTACTGGCGGCTGCCGTGCTGCCGGCGGCGTGTGCGTCGGGCCCGCAGGAGGACGCTGCGGACCTGGTGCTGCGGAACGGTCACATCGCGACGGTGGACGAGTCCATGCCGGTGGCGGAGGCGGTTGCGATTCGTGGCCACACCATCGTCGCGGTGGGCACGAACGCGGAGATCGCCCGGTACGTGGGCAGGGGCACGGAAGTGATCGACCTGGAGGGCCGGCTGGCGATGCCCGGCTTCATCGAGGGCCACGGCCATTTCATGGGGTTGGGCCAGGCGAAGATGAACCTGGACCTGATGAACGTGCGGAACTGGGACGAGGTAGTGCAGATGGTGGCGGCTGCGGCAGCAGACGCCCCGGGGGACGCGTGGATCGTGGGTCGCGGCTGGCACCAGGAGAAGTGGGACGAGGCCCCCATGCCGAATGTGCAGGGCATTCCGCTGCACACGTCGCTGGATTCGGTCTCGCCGAACAACCCGGTCCTTCTGACGCATGCCAGCGGCCACATGTCGTTCGCCAATGCGCGGGCGCTGGAGCTGGCAGGCATCACCCGGGACACGCCGGATCCCGATGGAGGGGAGATCCTGCGTGACGCCGACGGCAATGCCACGGGCCTGCTGCGGCAGAACGCTCAGGGGCTGGCCTCGCGGGCGCGGTCCCGGGCGGAAGGCCAGCGCACGGAACAGGACCGGGACAATGAGTCCCGCCGCGCCGTGCAGCTTGCGGGACAGGAAGCGCTGTCCAAGGGTGTCACCAGCTTCCACGACGCCGGCGCATCGTACAGCGGGGTGGATTTCTTCCGGCGCCTCGAATCTGAGGACGAACTGCCCATCCGGCTGTATGTCATGATTCGTGACGGGCTCGACAATCACGAGCAGCACATGGCGCACTACCTGTCGCCCGCGGAGGAGAATGACTTCCTGGTGGTGCGCGCCATCAAGGTCGCCATTGACGGCGCACTGGGCTCCCACGGCGCATGGCTGCTGGAGCCGTATGCAGACCGGGCCGGGCACACCGGCTTCTCCACCACACCGGTCGCTCAGGTTGGCCGCATCGCCGAGCTGGCCATCGCCAACGGCTTCCAGCTGAACATCCACGCCATCGGCGACCGCGGTAACCGTGAGGTCCTGGACATCTACGAAAGCCAGTTTGCCGCGAACCCCGACAAGTCCGATCTGCGGTGGCGCATCGAGCATGCCCAGCACCTGGACCCTGCGGACATTCCCCGCTTCGGGGAGATGGGGGTGATTGCGTCCATGCAGGGCATCCACGCCACCAGCGACGCGCCGTGGATCCATCCGCGCCTGGGCGAGGAACGGGCCCGGCACGGGGCCTACGTCTGGCGCTCGCTGCTGGATTCGGGCGCCGTCATCGCCAATGGCACGGACGTGCCGGTGGAGGACATTGACCCCATCGCCAGCTTCTACGCGTCAGTGAGCCGGCGCACCAATACGGGCGAGGTCTTCTACGAAGAGCAGCGCATGACCCGTGAGGAGGCGCTCCACAGCTACACACTGGCCAACGCCTTCGCCGCCTTCGAGGAGGACGTGAAGGGTTCCATCACGCCCGGCAAGCTTGCGGACATCGTCGTGCTATCGCACAACATCATGACGGTGCCGGAGGAGGAGATCCCGAATGCGCGGGTGGACATGACCATCCTGGGCGGCCGCGTGGTCTATCGGCGGGACGCCGCGGTGGCACAGTAGCCTGAACAAAGCCGGGAACGGGAACGTAAACGTTACGTTCCCGTTCCCGTTCCCGTTCCCGGCCGTTACCCCAGGTAGACGAACCTCGCCACGAACAGCAGGGCCAGCACCCAGACCAGCGGCCTGACCTCCGCGCCACGACCGGCCAGCAGCTTCATGCCGGGGTAGGCAATGAAGCCCAGCGCGAGGCCATTGGCGATGGAGAACGTCAGCGGCATTCCCACCATGGTGATGAAGGCAGGCACGGCCTCCGTCATGTCGGGCCATTCCACGTCGCGCACGGCGCGGATCATCAGTGCGCCGACGATGATGAGGGCCGGCGCCGTGGCATAGGCCGGGATGGCCGCCGCCAGCGGTGCGGCGAAGGCCGCCAGGGCGAAGAGGAGGGCCACCACCACGGCGGTGAGTCCGGTTCGGCCCCCCGCGCCGATGCCGGCGGCGCTCTCGATGTAGGTGGTCACCGTGGACGTACCCAGCAGGGCGCCTGCGACGGTTCCGGTGGAGTCCGCCAGCAGTGCCCTGTTCATGCGCGGGATCCGGCCGTCCGGCGTCACGTATCCCGCCTGCCGGGCCAGCCCCATGAAGCTGCCGACGGTGTCGAACATGTCTACGAACAGGAACACGAAAACGATGTCCAGCAGCCCCAGTCCCAGCGCCCCGGGTATGTCCAGGGCCAGGAACGTGGACGATGGATCGGGCACGGCGACGGCTGCCGCGGGCAGCGGCTCCAGCCCCAGCGCCATCGCCACCGCCGATACGAGGGCGATCCCGATTATGATGGCCGCCGTATGGCCCCGGGCCATGAGCGCGGCCGTGACGATGAGTCCCGCCGCGGCCAGGCCGGCGGCGGGAGAGGCGACGTCGCCCAGCCCCACGAGCGTGGCGGGGTGCGCGACGACGAAGCCGGCATTACGGAACCCGATGAAGGCGATGAAGAGGCCGATGCCCGCCGCCGTCGCCACCTTCAGCGTATCCGGGATGGCGTCCACGATCATGGCGCGGACGCGGCTGACGGTGAGGACGATGAAGATGACACCGGACAGGAACACGGCCCCCAGCGCCACCTCCCACGGCACGCCCATCCCGCCCACGACGGTGTAGGCGAAGAACGCGTTCAGTCCCATCCCGGGCGCCAGGGCGAACGGGTAGTTGGCCAGCAGGCCGATGGTCAGTGTGGCGAGGGCAGCGGCCGCGCAGGTGGCGAAGAGGGCGCCCTCGAATGGCACGCCGGCGTCGGCGAGGATACCGGGGTTTACCACGACGACGTAGGCCATGGTCAGGAACGTGGCGAGGCCCGCCTGCAGTTCCACCCGCACCGTCGTGTTGTTCGCCTGTAACTGGAACCAGCGCTCCAGCATCCGGCCTCCGCTGTCAGGGGTGGCAGGGCGACTGTCCCTCCGGACTGCCGGCCACCGGTTTGCGCGCGCCTGCCGGCGAACGCACATTGGCGTAGCCACCTGAACGAGCAGGGACACTATGATGATGCGTCGCTTCAGGCCACTCCCCGTGGCCGCACTGGTATTCCTCACCGCCTGCGCGACCGCGGGCCCGGGCGGCGGCCCCGCCGATGACCCGCACATGGCGATCGCACGGCGCGTCCTGTCCACGACGCCGCTGGTGGACGGCCACAACGATCTGCCGTGGGCCATCCGCCAGCATGAGGCTGCGCCCCATGACGTGGCCGCGTATGACCTGCGCACGCGCACGCCGGGGCACACCGATATCCCGCGCCTGCGCGAGGGCATGGTAGGCGCCCAGTTCTGGTCAGTCTACATCCCGCCGCGCGCCGTCGAGGAGGGCGCGGCCAAGGTGCAGCTCGAGCAGATCGACATCGCGCACCAGGTCATCCGGCGCTACCCGGACGTCTTCGAACTGGCCCTCACCGCCGACGATGCGGAGCGCATCTTCCGGCAGGGCCGGATTGCCTCCATGCTTGGCATGGAAGGTGGCCACGCCATCGAGAACTCGCTGGGTTCACTGCGGGCGTTCTACGACCTGGGCGTCCGCTACATGACGCTGACCCACTCCGCCAACCTGGACTGGGCCGACTCGTGCTGCGCCCTGCGGGAGCATGGCGGCCTGACGGAGTTCGGGCGGGAAGTCGTCCGGGAAATGAACCGCATGGGGATGATGGTGGACATCTCCCACGTCTCCGCGGAATCCATGCACCACGCACTGGATGTCACCGAGGCGCCGGTCATCTTCTCCCACTCCAACGCCCGCGCCATCATGGAGCACCCGCGCAACGTACCGGATGACGTGCTGCGCCGGATGCCGGAGAACGGCGGCGTGGTCATGGTCACGTTCGTGCCCGGCTTCCTGACAGCGGCGGCCGAGGCGACCATGGAGGACGTGATCCGCCACATCGAGTACATCCGCGACGTCGCGGGCGTGGATCACGTCGGCATCGGCGGCGACTACGACGGCATCACGCAGGTGGTGGTGGGCATGGAAGACGTCTCCACGTACCCCGTGCTGTTCGCGGCACTGTCCCGCCGTGGCTGGAGCGAGACGGACCTGCGCAAGCTGGCGGGTGAGAACGCGCTGCGGGTCTGGCGCGACGCGGAGCGCGTGGCCGAGCGACTGCAGCGCGAGCGCAACCCGTCCACGGCCACCATCGAAGCGCTGGACGGCCGGTAGGCGCCAGCCAGTGCACTCCGCGCACGAGCCGTGCAGCGCCAACCCATGGAGGGTCAGGCGGGCTGACAACGCACCTCCCCCACCGGGATGATGGACATGACAACGCGTCGCGACTTTCTCGTCACCGCCGGCGTGGCCGGCCTGCTCGGCCGCGCGCTCCCGGCGGCCGCCCGGGGTGTCGGCCAGCCGACCCCACCCGACGCTGCCGGTAGCAATGACGGGCCGCTCCCGGACAGCCCGTTGGCCGGCCATCCGGAGGACGTAGCCCGGGACGAGCGCTACTGGCGACGTGTGGCGTCACGCTACCGCGTTTCGCGCCGTCCCATCAACCTGGAGGCAGGTTACTTCGGCGTGATGGCTACGCCGGTGCTGAACGCGTTCCGCCGCAACGCAGACCGGGTGAACCGGGAGGGTTCGGTATTCGCCCGGCGTGAGTACGCCACTTACCTGGATGCCGCCCGCCGTCGCACGGCATCGTTCATCGGTGCGGAGCCCGGCGAGGTGGCGTTTTCTCGGAATGCCACGGAGGCGCTGCAGGCACTGATCGGCCAGTATCGCCTGCTGAAGGCCGGCGACGCGGTCATGTACGCGGACCTGGATTACGGCTCCATGCAGCTTGCCATGAATGCGCTGGCGGCACGTGAAGGTGCGGAAGTGGTTCGCATTGAACTCCCGGAACCCGCGTCGCGTGAGTCCGTGATCGACACGTACCAGGCGGCGTTGCGTCGGAACCCGCACACCCGCCTGCTGCTGCTGACGCACACCAACAACAAGACAGGGCTGGTGCACCCGGTGCGGGAGGTCACGGAGCTGGCTCGTGCACGGGGCGTGGACGTCATCGTGGACGCGGCGCATTCGTTCGGCCACATGCCGCTGACGGTGGACGACCTCGGCGCCGACTTCATCGGCTTCAACCTGCACAAGTGGATTGGCGCACCGGTAGGCATCGGCGCGTTCTACATCCGGGGCAGCCGGCTCGATGCTATCGGCAACGCCCACGGCGACGAGACGCCGGAACAGCGCATTGACGGTCGCATCCACACCGGCACCACCAATTTCGCACTGATGATGACGGTGCCGGCGGCATTCGACTTCCAGGAATCCATCGGCATCCCGCAGAAGGCCGCACGCCTGCGCTACCTGCGAGACCGGTGGGTATCGGCAGTGCGGGACGTGCCGGGCGTGGATATCCTGACGCCGGACGAGGCGGGGATGGCGTGTGCCATCACCTCCTTCCGGCTCCACGGTCGCGGCTCGCGCGAGGACAACGCCGCCCTCGCCCGTGCGCTGCTGGACGAGTTTGACGTATTCACCGTGCAGCGCAACGGGCTGGCCCGGGGCGACTGCATCCGCGTGACGCCGGCAATCTTCACCATGCCGGCGGAGGTGGACCGGATCGCTGAGGCCATCAGGTCGCTGGCGAGCCGGGGCTAGACGGTCCCGCGCCCCTGCGCCTGCGGGTCGGATCCAGCTGCGCCGAATCACTGTCATGCGGGCGGCGAGTGGTCGGATGCCGGCCAGTACGACTGGTTCGCGCACTCTCGCGGTCCGCGAAGCGGCGGGGGGTCGGACGCCGGCCCATCCGTAAGCCGCAGCGGTTGCCGCAGCCGGAGGCCGGCCCGCGGCGGACCCCGGCCGGGTGGTGTCAGGTACCACGAAGTAGCACGGGGGCGCGGTGAAGTGTCGGGGGTGAGAAGCGGATGCGACGACGGATGACTGAACATGCGACGGCGGTAGTGTCAGCCCTGCTGCTGGCGACCACAGCATCACTCCCGGCGCAGCAGGCCCCGGCCCTCACGGGGCCGATGGGAGCGGGGTGGGACACGGGGCCGGCGCTGGAGCTGGTGGAGCGATCCGTCGCCCGCCGGGCCCTGCCGCTGGCGGACACACTGCTGCAGCAGTACACGGCGGAAGCCGAGGGCACCGTGCAGTTCCTGCTGGAGTCGGAGGCGGCGGGTGGGGTGGTGCCGCTGCGGCTGGACCAGGTGGCGGTGGACCTGTACTGGCAGGCGCCCGGGCGGAGCCGGCAGGCGATTCGCGCGCTGCGCAAACAGGATCTGTTGCCCATACGCCAGTTCCACTACTACGCTGACCGTCTGACGCTGGTGCAGGAGGGCTTCGGCGACCGCATCGCCATCGGCGATGAGCAGGACGTGCGCGGCGTTCCCCACCCGCTCTCACCGGACGGGCCGCTGCACTACCACTACCGGCTGGCGGACACGCTGACGCTGCACGTGCCGGGGCTGGGCGCGCCCATCCGCGTGGTGCGCGTGGAGGTGCAGCCGCGTGACGCATCGCTGCCCGGCTTCGTGGGCGACGTATTCGTGGATGCCGAGGCGGCAACACTGGTGCGCATGCAGTTCACGTTCACGCCGGCGGCGTACGTGGACCCGCGCACGGAGCGGATCCACGTGAACGTGGAGCACGGCCTGTGGGAGGGGCGCTACTGGCTGCCGTACCGGCAGGAACTGGAGGTGCGGCGGCAGGCGCCGGAGGTGGATTTCGGCGTGTCCACGCTGATCCGGGCGCAGATGACGGTTCGTGACTACGACTTCGACACGCCTGTCTCCATCCCCGACGGCATGCCACGGATCACTTTTCCCGCTGGTGAGGGCGACGTGTCCCGCTTCAGCGAGACGCTGGACGAGGTCGCGGTGCGACAGGGCCTCACCGTGCTGTCGGCGGACGACCTGGCGGCGGGATTCACCGGTCCGCACGCCATGCTGCGCCTGCTGAACCGCCAGCCCGACGGGCTGCCCACCCTGCGCTTCCACCTGCCGTCGTTCTCGTCGGTGCTACGGGCAAACCGGGCCGAGGGCGCGGTGGTGGGCGGTGGCCTGAGCCTGCGGCCGGGCGCCGGCACCCTGGTGACCCTGCACGGTGGCTATGCCTCCGGCCCGGCGCACGCCAGCGTGCGCGTGGCCGCCGCCAGGGCGCTGGGTGGCGCCACGCTGCACCTGGCGGCTCGCCTCAATGACGTGCAGGAGATCGAGCCGGCACCAGAGGCGGGACTGTTCCTGAACACCGTCTCCACACTGCTGGCTGGACGGGACTGGACTGATCCGTATTACGTGGATGGCGTCGGTGCGCACCTGCGCGCGGGTAACGCTCGCCTGTGGTGGAGCTCCGGCGTGGATGTGGAGCGGCATGCGTCAGCGGATGCCGCCTGGACGGACAGCCCGTGGGCCGACGGTGCGCTGCGGCCGGTGCTGCCGGTGGATGCCGGCTCACGCCTGCGCGCAGTGGCTTCGCTGGGATGGCGGTCGGACGACGTCGCACCCCGCCTGACCGTGAACGCCACAACCTCCGCGGGCGCTTTCGAGGGCGATGCCTTTGCCACGCTGCTGGGCCACGCCGCAGCCCGGGTACCGACTCCCGGCGTGCCGGTGAACCTGATGGTGCAGGTGCGTGCCGGGGCCAGCATCGGTGCACTGCCGCCGCAGCACCTCTACCTGCCCGCCGGCACGCGCACACTGCCCGGCGTCCCGCCCACCACCCTGGCGGGCTCCCGCTTTGCCGCCGCCGGCACCGAACTGTCGGCGCCGCTGGGGCGGGTCGGCCCGGTGCCGCTGGCGGCCTACGCTGCACTGAACGGCGCCGCCGTCGCAGGCCGCACGCACGTGCCCGAGCAGTGGGAGGTGAACCGCGGCGCCATTGCCCGGGCCGCCGCCACCGTCGGCCTGAGCGCGTACGGCGGAATTGTCCGCGTAGACTATTCCCATGGCCTGCCCGGCATTGCGGAATGGCGCGTCCGGGTTGGCCCGGCCATCGCGCCGCTCCTGTGAGGGACACGGGACTGCGCGGGGCACGCCCCGCGTTCCGGCGTTAAGCCGCTCGCCCGCCAGGCGTGCGCCCAGGACGTTGCGGGCCACGGGCTGACGATACTCTGGGCTGGCGCCGCTACGTGTGCTATTTTGCGGTGCATCCGCCGCCCTCGCCCAAGGACGACAGCGTGACCGACCCTTCCGCACGCACGCTCGATGCGTCAGCCTCCGACCCTGGCGACGCCCATACGACCGCCGCCGCAGGCGCGCCCCGCATCAGCCTGCGCGAGTGGCTGCGGGATCACGATGACCAGTGGCCGTTCGTCGTGGCGTACCTGGGCGCATCCGTGGTGCTCAGCATTTTCATCAGCCTGTTCTGGCTCCTGGTCGTCATTGCCGTTCACCTTGCCTTCGAGTGCTACCGCCAGTCCCATTACGTCCGGGGGCGCAGCAGCGTGCTGCTGCACGCACTGTGGGAGGTGAAGCTGGATTTCGGGCTGGCCGCGCTGGCGTTCGCCGTTGCCCTCTACGTCGATGTGATCATGGGCCTGCTGGGCATCCAGTCAGCCGCGCGGATAGCGCAGGCTACCCGGGTGGGCGCGCGCGCGGCCGCGTGGGAGCGCAACCTGCGCACTTTCCTGCTGACCATAGACGAGGTCACGCGCATCAGCCATGCAGCGTACACTCTCGGCATGCGCCGGCGCGGCCGCACCGCAGGGCCGCGCGCCGCGGCCGCGCCGGCGGGTCGGACTGGCGGTATGCCGCCGTGGCGGGCACGGTGGGGCTGGGGTGACAGGATCGGACTGGCGCTGGTTTCCGCCGGCGTGGTCCTCATCGTGCTGGCGCCGCTGCTGACCCCGCACGACCTGGGTGCGGCGCTGTCGGTGATCCTCCAGCAGCTGCAGCCTTTCCCGTCGTGATAGCCCGCTGACTCTGGCGAGCGCCGATAAGGATTACGTTCGCCCCCCGCGCGCGGCCGAGCACCAGCCCATGCTCATGATGGTGCCTTGATGGCCAGATCTCGTGATACCCTCACCTGACCCCGCAAAGCCACGTCCTCGTCGTTATTGACACGACCCAAAGTAGTTTTTAGGTTAGCCTCAAGATTAACTTTGGGAAGACGCTGCCAGTGATTGGACTGCCTGGGGTCATCATCGTCCTCGCCGGCGCCGCCGCGACGCCGCCCGCCGCGACGCCGGCGGCCGTGGCCGCCACGCCTGCATCCGTCGTCGAAGGAGTGGTCCGCTCGACGGATGGCTCCCCGCTGCCACACACGCACGTCGCACTGGCTGGCACCTACAGGCAAACGATGACGGATGCGGCAGGCCGGTTCGTGTTTCGCAATGTTGCGGCTGGTCGCTATCGCGTCGAAGCGACGCTGCTGGGATACCGCCCGGCAGGCCGGGACGTCGAGGTTGCCGGGTCCGGGACGACGCGCGTCGAAATAGCACTGCAACCCACGCCTCTCTCCATTCCGGGCGTGCAGGTCACGGCTACCCCGGGCGGCCGGGACGCACTGGCCACGGCGCAGGCCACTACGCAGCTCTCCGGGCGGCAGCTCGAGCGCAGCCTGGGCGGCACGGTGGCCCGGACACTGGAAGGCCAGCCGGGTATGGGCGTGCGGTACAACGGCCCGGCGGCGTCAGCCCCGGTACTCCGGGGGATGACTGGCGATCGAATCCTGATCCTGCAGGACGGGCAGCGGGTGGGTGACCTGTCGGGCTCCGCCGACGACCACTCGGTGACGGTGGACCCACTTGGAGCGCAGCGCATCGAGGTGGTGCGGGGCCCGGCGTCGCTGCTGCACGGCACCAATGCCCTGGGCGGTGTGGTGAACGTGATTTCCGGCGACGTGTCCATCTCGGTGCCGCAGTCGCCGCAGGGGAGCGTGTCCGTGCAGTCGGAGTCCGCGTTCCCGGGGGCGGCCGCATCGGCCCGCGCCATGATCCCGCTGGGCGGGCGGTGGGTGCTGACGACGCGCGGTTCCGGCCGCTCCACGGGCGACGCCCGCATCGGCCGCGACGCTGAACTGGGCACTCGGCTGGGGAACACGTTCCACCGCAACGCAGGCGTTGTGGCGGCCCTCGGCCATGCCGGCGACGGCGTGGCCGGCGGGATCTCCGTTCAGGCTTACACCATGGAGCATGGGGTGCCCCTGCCACCGGGGGAGGACGACGAGATCGTGCTGCGGGGACGTCGCCTGACGGCTATCGGCAACGTGGAGCTGCGCACGTCGAGCGCCCGCTTCCCTTCGATCCGGCTGCATGGTTCGGCCACGGACTATGCCCACGACGAACGGGAGGATGACCACATCGCGATGGCGTTCGGGCTGCGCACGCTGAACCTGGAGGCACGGCTGCGGCAGGCTGCAGGCCGCCTGGCCGGCGAGGGTGCGTGGGGCGCGAGTGCGCTGTTCCGCAGCTACGTGGCGACGGGCGAGGAGCAGCTCACGGCGCCGGCGGACTCGCGGTCGTTCGGCGCCTTCACCTACCAGGAGCTGCCGGTGGGTCGCGGGGGCGCAGCGCTGCAGGCGGGTGCGCGGCTGGACCGGTGGGAGATCGCGTCACGTGACGACCCCGCGTTCGGCCCCGCACAGCGCCGCAGCTTCACGGCGCTGTCCGGCTCCGCCGGCGCAATCGTGCCGCTGGCGTCGGGCGCGAGCGTGGGCCTGAGCGCCGCGCGCTCGTTCCGGGCGCCGACGGTGGAGGAGATGTTTTCCCACGCGCTGCATATCGGCACGGCCAGCTACGAGATCGGCGACCCGGACCTGCGCCCCGAGATCGCCACCGGCGTGGACGCCGTGCTGCGGGTTGCGGGGAGGCGGGTAAGCGCTGAGGCGTCTGCGTACGCGAGCCGGGTAGCGGACTTCGTGTTCTTCGAGGCCCGGGGCGACACCATCATCGAGGGCGTGCAGTGGCCCGTGCTGGCCTACTCGCAGGGCAGTGCCCGGTTCCGGGGGACGGAAGGTCGCATCGAATGGGAGGCACGGCCGCACTGGGTGCTGACCATCCAGGGCGACGTCGTCCGGGCCACCCTCTCCGACGGCTCGCCGGTGCCGTTCCTGCCACCCGCCCGGGTGGGCGGTTCCGTCCGCCGGGACAACGGCCGCTGGACGGTGGGCGCCGGGTTGCGCCACGGGCTGCGGCAGCACCGCGTCGCGGCGGCGGACGAGGTGCCCACGGACGCGTGGACGCTGCTGGACCTGGATGCCGGCCTGCGGGTGACGCGGGGCGGGCGGGTACACTCCATCACCGTGCGCGCTGACAACGTCATGGACGTGCTGTACCGGGATGCCGCCAGCCGTATCAAGGACTTCGCACCAAACCCCGGCCGGAACGTGTCCGTGCTTTATCGCGTCTGGTTCTGAGGCAGCGGCTGACTCCTGGACGCATGCCACCAATGAACGCGGGCGGCGGGTCGCAGGCATACCGGGTGTGTGAGGCAGGCACGAGCATCTGCTCGCCTGACGTGACCTCAGTCACTGAACGGGGTTACGCGCCGGCCATGAAGGAAATGGGCGCCGCACCCGATGGTGCGGCGCCCGCTTTCACTGCCCGGCTGCCCTGAAACCGCCGGCTTACGGCGTCACCACGCGCAGTCGGGTGGTCAGGACCCGGTCGCCGATAGTGACCGACACATTGTAGCTGCCGGCATCCACCAGGGGGGCCTGGCCGCCGCCGAAGCCGCCGCCGCCGCCAAAACCGCCGCCGGGGATCTGCGCGCCGGGCACGCCCGGCACGCCGGCGCCGCGGAACGCAGCAGCCACACGCTGCAGCTCGGCCATCTGGCCGCCGCCGCCGCCGCCGCCGCCGCCGCCGCCACCGCCAACGGTTCCCTCGCCGGGGCGGTCCGCCCACGGCCGCTGGGCTGCCCCGCCGAAGTTGCCGAATCCACCGCCGCCACCGCCACCGCCGCCGCCACCGCCACCGCCGCCGCCGCCGCCGCCGAAGCCGGTGGGGCCGGTGCCCGGACCTTCGCCCTTGAGCAGTCCTGCCACGCGGCGCACCACGTCTTCGTCATTGCCTGCGGCGATGAGCGAGTCGGCCACGACATCTGCCCGCTGCATGGTCATGAGGCTGTCCCGCCGTTGCGAGGGCGACAGCTCCTGCGCCACCTGTGCGGGCTGGCCGCGGAAGTTCCAGAACGTCCGCTGCAGGCCCTGCGCGCCGGACCCTGTGAGCGTCTGCACCGTCGCGCCGCTGGCATCCGTGATCTCGATACGCACGGGCTCGGTGCTGACGGGATTGTACCAGACCAGTTCCGCGCCGAACGGCTTGTTGTCGCCGCGGAACCAGGAGTGGCCGTAGTACTCACCACCGATGCTGCTGACCACCGGCCGGCTGCTGTAGAGCAGGCCCGGGGCGGGCTCGAACACCGTGGTGCTGTTCGCCGCGGCCAGCACCTGCGGCGTCAGCTGCTGCAGCGGTGCCACGTCCACCACCCAGAGTGACCGCCCGTGCGTGGCGACGATGAGTTCCCGGTCCCGGGGATGGATCTTCAGGTCATGGACCGGCGTCGTGGGGAACCCGTTCTTCCACTGCTGCCAGCTCCGTCCCTGGTCCAGCGAGTAATAGAGGCCCACGTCCGTACCCACGTACAGCAGGTTCGGGTTGACGGGGTCCTCGCGGATCACGTGCACGAAGTCTGGCCCGTCGGACGGCAGGTTTGACGAGATGGACGTGAACGTGTTGCCAGCATCCCGCGTCACGAAGACGTACGGGCGATGGTCGCCGCGCCGGTGGTTGTCGAACGTGATGTAGAACCGGTTGGCCTCGTGCGGCGAGAACTCGATGCGGCTGACATACGTGGTGTCGGGCACCAGTCGGCTGAACTTTGCCGTCAGGTCCGTCCACGTGCCGCCGTCGTTCGTGGAGACCCAGACGTTGCCATCATCGGTGCCGGCTGCCAGGAAGCCCTGACGCAGCGGCGACTCCGCCAGTGACGTGATGGTGCCGAAGGTCTCGGCGCCGGTCGCGTCGCGGGTGATGCCGCCCGTCGTCTGTGTGCTGATGTGCAGCTTTACCGAGTCCTGCTTCGACAGGTCCGCGGAGATGGCATACATGTTCTCGCCCCGGTAATCCGACTTCAGCACACGGTTCGAACCGGCATAGAAGACGTCGGGGTTGTGGGGCGAAAGAAGGAACGGCGTATTCCAGTTGTAGCGGAACTGGTCGGCCAGCGAGTCGCGGACCTGGTTGCTGCGGAACTGGTCGATGCGCGCCTGCACCTGCGCACTGGGCGCCACCGCCGGGTCGGGGTGCGCCACGGCAATGGAGTCCGCCCACATCCGGTAATTGCGCTGCCAGTTCGGCCGCTGCACGGATACGCGCTCGCCCAGGCAGATGTTGGAGCGGCCCATGTTGCCGCCCTGCGACGTCGAGTAGACGATGCACGGGTCGCGAGGATCCTGCTGCGTGCCGAAGCCGTCACCGCCACTGATGGAGAACCACATGGCGTTATTCAGCGTGCCGCTGGCCCGCCGGCTGGGGCCGCACCAGGAGTAGTTGTCCTGCAGCCCGCCACAGACGTTGTACGGCACCGCCATGTCAAAGCTCACGGCGTAGAACTGGCCGATGGCAAAGCTGTTGGGGAACCAGTAATTGCCGCCATTGTCGTACGTGATGCCGATGCCGCCGTCGTTGCCGACCACGAAGTAGCCCGGCCGCGTCGGGTCGAACCACTGGGCGTGGTGGTCCACGTGGATGCCGACCGTCGCGGTGCCGGCGGTCTTCCCGCCGTCCCGGGAGAAGTTGACGGGCGTGGACGACCAGTAGACGTGGTCCGGATCATTGGGATCGACGCGGACCTGGTTGTAGTAGAACGGCCGCACGTTCTGCGGCTGCAACCAGGTCCATGTGCGACCGCCGTCATCGGAGCGATAGAGTCCACAGCCGCCCTCCTTGGATGCGCGGCAGCCGCCCTCCTGACCGTCGGGTGCCTCGGCCTCGACCAGGGCGTACATGATGCTGGGGTTGCTCCGTGCGATGTCGATGCCGATACGGCCCTTCATCGTTTCCGGGAACCCGCCACCCGTGACCTCCGTCCAGGTCTCGCCGCCATCCGTGCTCTTCCACAGGGCGCTGCCGGGGCCGCCGCTCTGCAGGTAGTACGGGCCGCGGATCCGCTCGTAGCTCGCCGCCCAGAGCGTGTTCGGGTCTGTCGGATGAATCACGACGTCAATGAAACCGGTGCGGTTGTTGATGAACTTCTTGAGCTGCCAGGTGCGGCCGCCGTCCGTCGTCTTGTACAGCCCGCGCTCGGGGTTCTCCCGCCAGGTGGCGCCCATGGCCGCCACCCAGACGACGTCCGGGTTCGTGGGATGCACGACGATGCGTGCGATGTGCTCCGTCTTCTCCAGCCCCATGTGCGTCCACGTGTCACCGGCGTCCGTGGACTTCCAGATGCCCCAGCCCGGTGAGATGGAGTTGCGTGCGTCCTCCTCGCCTGTGCCCGCCCAGACCTGGTTGGGGTCACTCGGCGCGATGGCCAGGTCACCCATGGACGCGGTGCGCTCGTCCTGGAAAAGCGGCTTGAAGGTGACGCCGCCGTTCACCGTCTTCCAGATGCCGCCAGCGGCTGCGGCAACGTAGAAGGTCTGGGTACCGGGGACACCCTCTACGTCGGTGACACGGCCGCTCATGTTGGCCGGGCCGATGGAACGCCATTGCAGTCCATTGACGACTGCGTCGACGAGGGGACTCGCGGCCGCCGCCTGCGGCGCCTGCTGCGCCTGGAGCGGTAACGCGAGCACGCTTGCGAGGGCTGCCAGGAGCCCGGAGCGTAGACTTCTCATCGCCTCACTGGTGCTGTTCGGGGTCGGGCTGGCCGTTCCGGGACCGGAAGCGGCCGGTGGTGCATAGAAGATGCACCGGGGGCCGGGAAAGTTAAAGAGGCTGCGCGGCGCGGCCTTAGCGCCCCGCACAGGGGCGCGGCCTGGCAGCGCCCCTGCTAGGCTGCCCGCCTGAGCCGCCGGCGTCGCCGGCGCGGGATTGGCTGGACACGGGCGGGCGGTGCAGCGTCGAAGACGCGCAGGCCCCACTGAACCGAGTGGCCGATGGTGAGCGTGATTATGATGGTGCCGATGCCGACAACGCCACCCATGGTCCAGCCAATGGCGAGGACGCTGAGCTCGATGAGGGTGCGGATCCGGCGAACGGACCAGCCGGTCCGGATGGTCAGCGCCATCATCAGCCCGTCCCGTGGACCGTGGCCGAAGCCGGCACCGATATAGGCGCCGGAGGCGAGGCCGACCAGGGGCACGGCGATGGCGAAGTAGCCGAAACCGGCGGCCAGCGACGTCGCATCCGGCACAATGGGCAGCAGCAGGTCGGTGAAGACGCCGATGAAGATCATGTTCAGCACCGTCGCCAGGCCGGGGCGGATGCCCATGGCCGTGTTCACCACCAGGATCAGGAACCCGGCGACGATGCTGGCGACGCCCACCGTGATCCCGGCCTGCACGTGCAGCCCGTAGTGGAACGCGTCCCAGGGGCCGAGGCCGAGGTGGCTGCGGATGAAGAGGGCGATGCCGAGGCCCCAGCCGAGCAGGCCGAGGAACAGCTGTATGAGTCGGAGTGCCACATCGCCGGGTGACCGGCGGGTGGGCTGCTCGCATGTCAGGTTCAGTTCGTTACGCATGGGGGGATTCTACCCTGCTGCTGCCGGGTTGAGCCAGTCCTGCTGGCCGCCGACGGACATGCGGCGTAAGATGGGGCCGATAGCCACAGCCCGCCCCCGAAGGAGGTCCGTCATGAGGCCGTGCGCCGCCGCCGGAGTCCTTGCCGCCGTGCTGCTCGTGCCTGCCGGGCACGTCGCCGGCCAGGCCGTGCAGTACGATCCCGAACGCATCGATTCGCTCTATGTAAGCAACCGGTGGGAGGACCACCCCGTCGCCGACTACGCGTTGCATATGGAGCAGAAGGCGCGTACCGACAGCATCTTTGAGGCACGGAGCCGGGGTGTGCTTGACTACCGCAAGGTCAGCTACCGGAGCCGCGTGGGGGACCTGGATATCCCGGCCTACGTCTATCAGCCGCTGGAGACGCGGGGCGAGCACGGCCACCCGGCGCTGATCTGGATCCACGGCGGCGTGCACTTCAGCTGGACCGAGACTTACTGGCCGTTCATCGTAGACGCCGTGGAGCGGGGGTACGTGGTCATTGCGCCGGAGTACCGGGGCAGCACGGGCTACGGCCCGGACTTCCACAACGAGATCGATTACGGCGGCTACGAGGTCGACGACAACATGACGGCGTATGACTGGCTCGTGGAGAACCTGCCCCACGTGGATCCGGATCGCGTCGGCATCATGGGCTGGAGCCATGGCGGCTACATCGCCATCCTGGCCGTGACCCGGGAACAACCACACCCCTTCAAGGCGGCCGTGGCCATGGTGCCCGTCACCAACCTGTTCTTCCGGCTGGCGGACAAGGGGCCGTACTACAACCGGCTTTTCTCGACCCAGAAGCGGATCCTGGGCATGCCCCACGAGCAGCGGGACATCTACACGGACCGCTCGCCCTACTACCACGTGGAGAAACTGGATGTGCCGCTCCTGGTGCACGTCGCCACCAATGACCTCGACGTGACGTTCCGCGAGGCGGAGCCCCTCATCCACAAGCTGAACGCGCTCAAGCCCGAGCTGGCGGAGACGAAGATCTATGTGGATCCGGCACCGTGGGGCAACCACGAGGGCCACATGTTCAACCGCCGGGTCGACCCTGAAACGCTCGAACGCGTGGACTCGCCTGCCCAGATCGATTCGTGGAACCGGACCTGGAGTTTCCTGGACGAGCACCTCCGCGCCTTCCAGCACGTCCCCGCAGGGGACCGGGCGGCCACCGTGCGTCCCGGGGCGCCCACCCAGCCGGCAGGGGCTCCGTGAGCGGCCGGGCTACGCTGGGCGGCGGCTGCTTCTGGTGCCTGGAGGCGGCCTTCGCCGAACTGGCGGGGGTGCGGCGGGTGGAATCCGGCTACGCCGGCGGCCATGTGGACAACCCCACGTACCAGCAGGTCTGTGCCGGCACCACAGGGCATGCCGAGGTCGTGCAGGTGGAGTACGACACGGCCAGGATCAGTTACCGGGACATCCTGGACGTCTTCTTCACCATCCATGACCCGACCACGAAGGACCGACAGGGCGCCGACGTCGGGTCCCAGTACCGCTCCGCCATCTTCTACGAGACGGACGACGAGCGGGCCACCGCGGAGGCGGTCATCGCGGAACTGGAGCGGGACGGCGTGTGGAAGGGCATCGTGACGGAGGTCGCGCCGCTGGAGAAATTCTGGCCGGCGGAGGCCTATCACCGGGACTACTACCGCAGGCACCCGGACCAGGCGTACTGCAGGGTCGTGATCGCGCCGAAGATCGCGAAGCTGCGCAGGCACCATCTTGACAAGCTCCGCGGCTGAGCGCTGACCGTGAGCACGGCTGGGTGCCGGCACGGGGCGGGCGCCTCAACGGTCGGCGGGCCTGACGGCGCGCGGTTACTGGCTTGCGCCAGAGGCATCGAGCGCGGCGAGGAGCGCCGGCAGCATCTCTGAGGCGCTGCCCCGGAGCCAGAGGGCGCCGGGGACGACATCGTCATCGGGGTTCACGACGATGACTGCCGCGCCGTGGCGCCGGGCAACCTGGACCAGGCCCGCCGCCGGATAGACGAGGCCGGACGTGCCGACGGACAGGAAGACGTCGCATTCAGCCGCTTCCCGGACCGCTCTGTTCAGTGCCGCTTCGGGCAGCACCTCACCGAACCAGACCACGTCGGGCCTCAGCGGCGCGCCGCACAGTGCGCAGTTCGGGGGTTCGCCGGCGCCTGGCTCGGCGGGTGCGTGGCGGCATCGGGAGCAGACGATGCGGCCGATATTGCCGTGCAACTCCACCACATCTGGACTGCCGGCCCGGACGTGGAGCCCGTCCACGTTCTGCGTGACGAGCGTCAGGCTCGTTCCACTCCCGCGGAGGCGCTCCTGCAGCGCCGCGATGGCGCGGTGGCCGGCATTGGGTTCGGCACGGGCCACCAGTTCCCGGCGCCATGCGTACCAGCGCCAGACCACGTCGGGCTGGCGCGCAAACGCCTCGGGCGTTGCCAGGTCCTCCGGTCGGTACCTTGCCCAGAGCCCCGTCTGCGCCTCGCGGAACGTTGGCAGGCCACTGTCCTTCGAGACGCCGGCTCCCGTCAGCACCACCACGTGCCGGGCGGCCCGCAGGGCTGCGGCCGCCTGCTGCAGCAATGAATCTACCTCGGGCATGGATTCGTATGGCTCCTGCACGGGCGCCGTCAGAAATGACGAGGCCCGCGCGTTATCAGGTTCAGAGTGGCAGCAGCGGCAGCGGTGCCGATGGTGCCGGGACACGACGACAGGACAGATGATGCGGATCAGCGATTCCAGCAACCTGTGCACGATTGCCATACCGGCCGTCGTGACAACGCACGTCCGGACGACGGACGCGGTGACGGTTGCGATTTTCCCGGACATGGGGAGGGTACGCCAGGATTCGCCATAGACGTCTGCAGCAGCAGCGTCCTCATCGGCCTCCCGGCGCCAGCGTCGGGGGGCCTTTTTCAATATATGGAACTGGAGGGTGGTGACTTATGACATCGGGCGTACTGGCCAGGCGACGACGAGGGGGCCGGGCCCTCGGCCTGCTGCGCGACGCCGTGCGGGGTCGCAGCATTGACGCGGCGGAGGGGCCGGTCCGGCGGGCCGTCATCCTGCTGGCGGTTCCCATGGTCCTCGAAATGGCCATGGAATCGGTCTTCGCGGTGGTGGACATCTTCTTCGTCTCGCGCCTGGGCGCTGAGGCCGTGGCCGCCGTGGGCTTTACCGAGTCGCTGCTGGCCATCATCTACACGGTGGCAGTCGGCCTGAGCATCGGCGTCACCGCAATGGTCGCCCGGCGCATTGGCGAAGGGGACCGGGAGGCGGCGGCGCACACCGCGTTCCAGGCGCTTGCCCTGGGCTTCGCCATCTCGCTGGTGCTGGCGTTTGTGGGCGTCCTGTACGCCGAGCGGCTGCTCGGGCTGATGGGCGCAGGCGACGACGTCATCGCCATCGGCGCGGGCTACACCAGGGTCACCCTCGGTGCCAACGTCGTGGTGCTGCTGCTGTTCCTCATGAACGCGGCGTTCCGGGGCGCCGGCGATGCCGGCATTGCCATGCGCGTGCTCTGGCTGGCGAACGGGCTGAACATCGTGCTGAACCCGCTGCTCATCTTCGGCATCGGCCCGTTCCCCGAACTGGGCGTCACGGGTGCGGCGGTGGGCACGGTCATCGGGCGCGGTACCGGCGTGATCGCGCAGCTGCTGATCCTTGCCGGGGGCGCGGGCGTGCTGCGTCTCGCGGCGCGTCACGCACGGCTGGCACCCGCGCTGATGCTGCGGCTGCTGCGCCTGTCCGGCAGCGGCATGCTGCAGGTCTTCATCTCCACCGCCAGCTGGATCGGGATGATCCGCATCGTCGCCATGTTCGGCAGCGACGCCATTGCCGGATACACCATCGCGATCCGCGTTGTGCTGTTCGCGCTGCTGCCGGCGTGGGGCCTGGCCAACGCCGCCGCCACCATGGTCGGTCAGGGGCTGGGTGCCGGACGAGCGGACCGGGCCGAGGAAGCCGTATGGATCGCCGCCCGCCTCAACCTGGCGTTCCTGGGCAGTGTCGGGGTCGTGTTCATGGTGGCTGCTCCATGGATTGTGGGCATCTTCGCCGCCGACGGCGCCGCCGCGGGCTACGCCGTGCACGGGCTGCGCATCCTGAGCGCCGGCTTCTTCTTCTACGCATTCGGCATGGTGCTGACCCAGTCCTTCAATGGCGCTGGCGACACGCGCACGCCCATGCTGCTGAACCTGCTGTGCTTCTGGTGCTGGGAGATTCCGCTGGCCTGGTTCCTTGCCCATCGTGTGGGCATGGGTCCCGACGGCGCTTTCCTCGCCGTGACCATCGCCTTCTCTACCCTGGCCGTCGTGAGTGCGGCCCTGTTCCGGCGGGGTAAGTGGAAGCTGCAGATGGTGTGATGCCCGGCAGGAACGGTTCTTCCATGGTCCGCCGGCATCATGAGACTGGAACAGCTCTGCAGCGGCCTGGCAGGCGTCGAATTGCCCCGGGCCGCTGCGCAACTGGATGTCAACGCCGTGCGCGGCGACTCGCGGCAGGTTCAGCCTGGCGACCTGTTCGTCGCCGTGCCGGGCGAAGAGCAGGACGGCGCGGAGTTCGTGAAGGAGGCCGTCACAAAGGGCGCCATCGGTATCGTCGCGGAGACAGCGCTGGACGCGCCCGTGCCTGTGGTGGTGGTGCCCGACGCACGGCTGGCGCTGGCGACCCTGACTGCTGAGGCACTCGGCCGGCCCGCCGACTCACTGGTCCTTGCCGGCATCACGGGCACGCTCGGCAAGACGTCGGTCCTCAGCATGGTCGAGGCGATCCTGAAGGCGGATGGCGTACCGGTCGGCACCGTGGGGTCCCTGGGCATCCACTGGGACGGCCATGACGACACCACGCCGAACACGACGCCGGGCGCAGGCGAACTGCAGGAAGCCATGGCCGGGATGGTGGAGGCCGGTACCCGGGTCATGGCCATGGAGGTGACCAGCCACGCCCTCATGCAGGGCCGCGTGCATGGACTCATGTACGACGTCGGCGTGTTCACGAACCTGGCCATGCTCGAGCACATGGAGTACCACGGTACCTTTGCCGGCTACGTAGACGCCAAGCTCCGCTTTTTCCAGCACCTCAAGCCCCAGGCCCCGCTGGTGTTCAGCGCGGGCGACCGTGCGGTCAGTGCCGCCGCCAGGCGTCACGGCGGTCCCCGCATTTCCGTCGGCGGCGGCAACTCCATAGTGACGGTGCGCAGAAGCGCCATGTCACTTGACGGCACGAAGATCACGCTGAACGTGAGGAGACCGCTGTGCCGCGTTGGCGACGCGCCGCTGGAACCAACTGCGTTCACCATACAGCTTGCGACACTGGGTCGGACGAACGCTGCCAACGCATCCATCGCCGCTGCGGCCGCGCTCGTCCTCGGCGCCACCGCTGAATCGGTGCAATCGGCACTCGCGCAGATGCGGCCTCCGCCGCGCCGGCTCCAGGTCCTGCAACACCACGGTCCCGTTGTCATCGATGACACGGTCGGGCACCCGGACAGCATCACCGGCGTATTCGAGGTGGCACAGCGGGTCCCCCACCGGCGCCTGCACGTCGTCTTCTGCATCCGCGGCCAGCGCGGCGGCGTCATCAACCAGCGGGATGCCGAGGCGCTGGCCATCTGGTCGCGGCAGGTACCCATCCATTCATTCGTTACCACATCCGGCGACGACTCCGCCGATGAGCGGAACCGAGTCGAGGCGGAGGAGCGGGATGCCTTCCTGTCGGTGATCCAGGCGGCGGGCCTGCGCCACCGTCATCATGAACGCCTGGCGGATGCCGTTGAGGCCATGCTTGATGAGGTCCACGAGGATGACCTGGTACTGCTGCTCGGTGCGCAGGGGATGGATGCCGGCGCGGAGTTGCTGCGGCAGGGGCTGGAAACGCGGGGGCTGGCGAACCCGATGACGGAGCGTCCGTGACGCTGGTCTCAGACGCCGGCTTTCTCCGCCATTGGAAGGTCAGTCTTGGAGGGCTTGTAGCGGAACCCCAGCTGCTCCTCGGTGAGGGCCGCCAGGCGCATCATGCGGTCCACGGAGTGGTGCATGTCCCCATTGATCTGCGCCAGGTCCGCTTCCGCGCCCGCCACACCACGCTGGGCCGCGAGCGCCGTACGGTTCAGGCGACGGACCAGAGTGATGAAGTAATCCGTCTCCTTCCGCAGCGGCGTGAAGTTCCGCTCGTTCGGGAAGATGGACTGGGTGATACGCCAGACACCGGCCTCCAGCAGGACGAGCCCTAGCACCGCCAGCAGCACACGATCGTACATGACCTCGACGTAGACTGCCGCGTAGACAACGAGCAGCACGCCGGCCACGGAAAGGGCGAAATGGAATGAGCCGCGAATCCTTCTCATGCCGTGCCACGTGGCAGGTGCAATGCCGCGACACCGGCGCAGCGTGTCGACGGTATTGGAAACTGCTGTCCCACAACGTGTAACAGCCCGTCCTTGACGACGGCGGCGCGCGGTCGCAGCATGCCCGCCAGTGATCGAAGTACCCGCCACCGGGAAAAGAATCGCCATGCGCCTGGACATCGCTGACCACCCGCTGCTGCGGGCTGCCGCCTTCGAGACGGACTTCCCCGCACCGCTGGGACAGGTTGACGCCGCACCCGCAATGGCGTTCCTGGCGGCGGCAGCAGCAGCGCCGCTCCAGCGTGACGAGGCGGTGCGCCAGGCCGTGCGGGACATGCTGCGGGCAGGCGGCTACAAGCCGACAGGGCGCGGCAAGCCCGCCTCCGAGTACCTGGTACGCGCCGCTGAAGAGGGTGGCCTGGCGAGCATCAACGCAGCCGTGGACGCCTGCAACGCGGTCTCCCTGCACAGCGGCCTGCCCATCAGCGTGGTGGACGCGGATGGTGTGACGCCACCGCTACGCATCGCTGTCGCCAGCGCCGGGGCCGCATATGTGTTCAACCCGGCGGGCCAGGAAATCCAGCTTGCGGGGCTGCTCTGCCTGTTCGACGCCGCCGGCCCGTGCGCCAACGCGGTCAAGGACTCGCAGCGTACGAAGACGGGCGCTGACACGACACGGACGCTGTCGGTGATCTGGGGCGTGGCCGGGCACGAGGCGCGACTGGACGCAGCCGTCGCCTGGTACCGTTCGCTGCTGGAGTCCATGGGCGCCCGTACGGCGCCGGTTCAGGTCACGTGATACAGCCGGACGCGCTCCAGCGTGTCGGCTTCCGCGGCTGACTTGTCGGTCCGGTAGCGCCTCACCCGGGCGAAGCGCAACGCCATGCCCGCAGGATAGCGTCGGCTGGTCTGCACGCCCTCGAACGCAATCTCCACGACCAGTTCGGGACGGACGTGCACGACATTGCCTTCCCTGGCCACCTCCCGCTCGAGCAGCGCCTTCGTCTGCCACTCCAGCAGGACGTCGGTCAGACCCTTGAACGTCTTGCCGAGCATGACGAATCCGCCGCTCTGCTCGTCGCGGGCGCCCAGGTGCAGGTTGGACAGCCAGCCACGCCGCCGGCCGCTGCCCCATTCCGCTGCCAGGACGACGAGGTCGAGCGTATCCGCTTCCTTGATCTTGAGCCACGCGCCGCCGCGGCTGCCCGCCTCGTACGACGCATCCAGCGCCTTGGCCACGAGCCCCTCATGTCCCGCTGCCCGCGCCTGACGCAGGAACGCGTGGGCGGCGTCCGCATCACCAGTGACCAGGCGCGGCACCCGGATGCCGGCGGGCAGGACTTCGTCCATGACCTGCATCCGGCGGGCCGTTTCACGTTCCATCAGCGATTCGCCGTCCAGCAGCAGGCAGTCGAAGAAGTATGTGGAGAGCGGCACGTCCTCGCGCAGGCGGTCCACGTCCACGCGGCTGCCGAAGCGGGACATGGTCACCTGGAACGGCGCCGGCCGGCCGTCGCTGCGCATGGCGATGACTTCACCGTCCAGGACGATCTCGTGCACCGGCAATGTCAGGGCCTGTTCCACCAGTTCGGGCACGGCCGCTGTGACGTCATTCAGGCGACGGCTGTAGACGCGCACCTCGTCGCCCTGCCGGTGCACCTGTACACGTGCGCCGTCGAGCTTGTAGTCCAGGGCCGCATGCCGCAGCCGCGCCATGGCCGCGGCAGCATCGTCAGCCGGTTGCGCGAGCATGGGCTGGACCGGACGGAACAGGGTGACCCCGAACGCGGCAAGGGCAGCGCTCCCGCCCTCGAGGGCGGCGCGCACCACGGCCGGCAGGTCGCCGGCATACTGGGCGGCCCGGCGGACGGCTGCCACGGGGACATTGGCGGCCTTCGCCACGGCGTCCGCCATGACGCCCGCCAGCGCGCCCTGGCGCAGCTCGCCCCACAGCAGCCTGGCCAGGAACTCCTGCTCGCTTGCCGTAGCCTGCTCGAAGAGTTGCTGCAGCGCCTCGCCGCGGCGCCGTGCTGAGCCCGTGCCACTGAGGGCCGCGAGGCCGGTGAAGACGGCGTCCACGTCGCTCACGCCGAGTGTCGCTGCGTCTGCATGCGCGGCCTCGAGAGCGGCCCTGACTGCGGCGGGCCCGACACCGATGCGCCCCTGCGGCAACTCACCGGTGAGCCACGCCACGGCTGTCGCGGCCTCATGGGGCGGTGCGCGCCGGATGAGGTCGGCGAGGCGCTCGATCTTGGCCAGGCGGGAGGACTCGCCCGCCACCGCCCGGGAAGTCTCCACGATGTCGTGCAGCGCGAGCATGGTCAGCCGCCCTGGCGTATCCCGCCTCCGAGTTCCGTGATGCGACGACGTACCGCATCCGGCAGTCGCGTCTTCCTGCCCGCGGCGTAGTCGAAGGCGACGACCACGCCCCCGCCGTCCGCCGCAACGGCGCCGTGGCGCTCGCTCACCACGCGGTACTCCATGGTGAAGCGGTCATCGCCGACGTCCGTGGCGCGGGCGCCGACATGGACCGTATCGGGATACGCGAGCGGCAGCCGGAACCGGCAGTGTGTGGACGCCAGGATGGGCCCCACATCGCCGTCACCCCGCATGCCGATGGCCTCGAGGTACGCGATGCGGGCACTTTCGAAATACCTGAAGTAGACAATGTTGTTGACGTGCCCGAACGCGTCCATCTCGCCCCAGGCGACGGGGACGGTGATGGTGATGGGAAAGCCCTCGAGTCCGCTCATGACCGGAAGAGACGCCCGCCGGCGGCGCGCGTCAAGCGAGCCAGCAGCGCCACCGCCGCGACGAGGAGGAGACCGGCCACCATGGCGGCAAGCCAGCGGCGGTGCACCCACGAGGTCGCCGAGACGGAGAGCGGCGTGGTCGCAACGAACCAGGCAGCCACAGCGATGGCAGCGGCGCAGACCCGCGTGATCCAGAGCCGCGCCTGCCACGGCCACGTCAGGGCCAGCACGACGCCGAGTTCCACGATGCTGCGGCCAACGAGCAGGGCCAGGCTCTGGAGCGTAGGGATGGCGACAAGCCGGGACTGCTCCAGCCGTTCCGCCGACGGGAACGTGGCAAAAGCTGACCAGAGCTGCAGCAGCATGGCCAGCCAGCCGAGGATCAGCGCGGACCACGCGAGCGTGCGCCACGTCTGCGGGTCACGGATTGCGCTGGCCGACGGTGTGTGCATACGGTTCAGGTCCCTGCGGGTTCGCGGCGAAGGCTGTCGGGACCCGGAGTGTGCAGACAGGCGACGATGATGACAAGGTGCAGACGACATGGATGCGACGTTCCTGATCCTGCTGCTGGCGCTGTTCCTGACGTGGCTCGCGTGGCTCGCGGCGCGCCAGAAGACGCGCATGGCCGCCGCTGAACAGGCGACACAGCAGCAGCGGAACAGCTACACGCTGGAGGATTGGGAGGACGGCCGCGACCGCGGGTTCCACGTCATCGGCCCCGACGGGACACGGCTGGCGCCTGCGGACCTCGACTGGGCGCAGCACGGGCTCATGACGACGGAAGTGTTGGCCCACGGCCGCGGGGTTGAGGATGCGGGCAACAGCGAGGCTGCCGCCGGCAGCGGGGAGTCCACCGCCGGCAGCGGGGGGTCCACCGCCGGCAGCAGGGAGTTCACCGCCGGCGCAAGGGTCGAGTTGATTCCCGCAGGCGACGCAGCGGGAAGCGTAGGGGTATGGAACACCCGGATGACGGCCAGGGCGGGCGACCTGCCGCCTGACACGGCCCGCGCGGTTCTCGCCCTCGGCGCGGACGACGCCGTGGGTGAGTGCCTGGTCCTCGAGGAACGCCTCGCGGGTGACGGCCGCATCGCTCTGCGCCTGCTCCTCGTCCGGCACGACATGCTGCTGGACGGCTGAGGCGTTCCGTGGACGGCGGTCAGGGCGCACCACCGCGTACCTGCGCCCGCCGGGTCATCCGTGGCGACTGGCGGAGGGGCGTGATCTGCCGCGCGATCCCCTGTGCGGCAGAAGCGCTGCAACACCGGGCCTTGTCCCGCAGGCGTGGCCGGGCGATCATTCAGAAAACCTGCTGTCCGGAGTGCCTGCCATGCTGATCCCGATGTCCGCCCGGTTCGCCACCATGCTGAGCGCCGTGACCGTGCTGACGGCGTGCGCGGGTGTGGAACGCGCAGGAGGGCCGCCGATGGAGCCCGGCCGCTACACCTTCGACGGCAGCGGGCAGGTCACGCATCACTACCATGATCGCCAGGAAAACAGCGTCGTCCACATCTCCGGTGTCATGGACGTGAACGCCAATGGCGACGTCGCCATCATGGGCTCCGGCGCCAACTGCTCCCGCTCCGGGACCGGCATGCCCCCGGCACGGGTGAGCATGCGCTGTGGCGCACTCGATATCAGCCTCGGTCCGGGCGCCGGCACTGCACGCGTGCGCACGCAGCAGATCTACGAGCAACCCGGCGCGTGCGAGGAGTACGAGGTAGACAGTCAGGGACGGCCCACCAGCCGGTGCCTGCGCCAGGGCTGGCGCGAACGCCGCCGCTCCGTACAGCTCACCATACCGTTGTCAGTGGTCCGCACGTCGGGCGCCTTGTAACTTCCAGTCCATCGTTCCTTCCAGGCCGGAGACAAGTCATGTCACACATTCTGTCGCGGAGACGCGAACGCGTGCCGTCGCGGGTTCGCGCCACGATGGCCATCGGCAGTGCCGCATGCGCCGCCGCCCTGCTCATCGCCGCCGCTGCGCCGGTCACGGCCCAGACTCAGGACTACAGCGCCGTGGTCACGGCGGCCGCGCAGACGGACCGAGGTCTGTTCGACGTGCACCGCGTCGGCGAACGGATCCTGTTCGAGATCCCCGACTCCGTGCTGGGTCGGGACATGGCGCTGCTGAGCCGCTACGCCCAGACGCAGGAAGGCCTGGCGGACGGCGGTGACCGCATGGCGCCCAACATGGTCGTGCGCTGGGAACGGCGGGACAACCGCATCCTGCTCCGCGCCATTTCCCACTCAACCACGGCCGATGAGGGCTCGACGCTGGAGATCGCCGTAGCAAACTCCAACTTCCCGCCCATCCTCGCCTCGCTGCCCATCCAGACGCGAGGATCGGGCACATCGGTGGTCGAGGTCACGGACATGTACCTTGGCGACTCGCCGACGTTCTCACTGCCGCGCCAGACGCGGACGCGGTTCGGCGTGCGCAGCCATGACCGGGCCCGCACCCACCTGGAGTACGCGAGGAGCTTCCCCATCAACGTGGAGGTGCTGGTGGTCCGCACGTACGCCGCGGACCAGGCGCCGTCGAACGCACGGGGCGGATCCCTCTCGTTCGCGGTGAACCACTCCATGGTGCTGCTGCCGGAGGAGCCCATGATGCCGCGCCTCTGGGACGAGCGGGTCGGCTATTCGGCGCTGTCGGTGACCAACTACTCCAGCGACTTCCAGGGCGTGCGCCCGGAACGCTACATCCGCCGCTACCGCCTGGAGCCGTCGGACCCTGAGGCCTGGGCCCGGGGCGAACTGGTGGAACCGGTGAAACCGTGGATCTGGTACATTGATCCTGCCACGCCGCCGGAGTGGGTGCCCTACTTCATCGCCGGTGTCGAGGAATGGAACGAGGCGTTCGAACTGGCCGGATTCCGCAATGCCATCCAGGCCCGGCTGGCGCCCACGCCCGAGGAGGACCCGGAGTTCAGCCTGCTGGACGCGCGCTACTCGGTGATCCGCTATGTCGCCACGCCGACGCGTTCGGCCAACTCAGGTGGCGACGTCGTGGACCCGCGCTCCGGGGAGGTGATCCGCGCGCACACGAACCAGCTGCACGGACTGGACGAGCGGCTGCGCTGGTGGCTGGTCTCCCAGCTTGGCGCGGCTTATCCCCAGTTCCAGACGAACCGGCTGTCGCAGGAGGACCTGGGCGAGGCGCTCCGCTACGTGGTGTCCCATGAGACTGCGCACAGTGTGGGGCTGCCGCACAACCAGCGGGCCAACTTCGTGTTCCCCATCGACTCCATCCGCAACCCGGACTTCGTGGCGCGTATGGGTCATTCCGGCTCGTCGGTCGGCCGTACCCGCTACAACTACACGGTCCAGCCCGGCGATAACGTGCCGCCGGAGCGCCGCATCGGCGAGTGGGACAAGTTCGCCGTATACTGGGGCTACCGCCCCATCCCCGAGGCGCGTACGCCTCACGACGAGCTGCCGACGCTCAACCGCTGGATCACCGAGCGCGCGGACCGGCCGTGGTTCCGCTTCGGGTCCGCACAGTTCGGCATGGACGTGGAATGGGACCCGTACCGCATGACGGAGGGCATCTCCGACGACCCCGTGGAGGCCGCGGTCCTGGGCATGAACAACCTGCGGACTGCGACGTCGAACCTCATGAACTGGGTGCTCCAGCCCGGTGACGACTACTACGAGCTGGAGACGCACTACCTCCAGAACCTGACGCAGTGGAACCGCTTCGCGGAGCACGCAGCGGCGGCGGTGGGCGGCTCCTGGACGCACCACAAGCGGTTCGGCGAGGATGGCGTCGTCTACACGCCCATCGAGCCTGAGTACCAGCGCAAGGCCATGGCGTTCATTGACCAGCACGTGCTGCAGACACCCACCTGGGCGCTGGACTTCGACATGCTGCGCCGGCTCGAGCACGCGGGTGCCGTGGAGCGGATCCGGGCATACCAGGAACTGGCCGTGCAGCGGCTCCTGAACCATGCGCGACTGGCCCGCATGATCGAGCACGAGGCCTTCCTCGGCGATCGTACGTACCGCCCGGCAGACATGCTGGACGACGCCCGCGAGATGGTGTGGCGCGAGGTGCGCCAGAGCCGCGCCATTGACACGTACCGGCGCAACCTGCAGCGGGCGTACCTGGACCAGGCCCACTACCTGCTGCACGAGGCCACCTCCAGCCACTGGAATCCGCCGTCGTCAGGAAACCTGCGCGTCAGCAGCAACAACGACCCGCCGCTGAACGCGGACCTGCACATCGGCCAGTCGGACATCCGGCCGCTCGTCCGCGATCAGCTCCGGCAGCTCGACCGGGAGATCGAGGCAGCACTGCGCCGCGGCATCAATGACCGCATGACGCGCATCCACCTGGAGGATGCCCGGGCGCGCATCGCCAAGGCGCTGGACTGATGGCGGAACGCAGGCGGGTCACGGAGGCGGCACGCCGGGTGGACGGGACCGGCAGGTCCCTCCGGGGCCGCGGCCGCAGCATGATGGCAGCACCCGCGTGATCGCCATTCCCCTGGATGGGCCGCTCGTCGAGACCTGCTTCGTCGAGCGGCCCAACCGCTTCCTGCTGCACTGCGACATCGGCGACGGCACCATCCACGAAGCCCACATGGCCGATCCCGGGCGGCTGAGGGAACTGCTGCTGCCCGGCAAGCGCGTCTGGCTGCGTCCCGCCGCCCCCGGCCCCACACGACGGACACGGTGGACGGCCGTACTGGTGGAATCGCCTGATGGACGCGGCCTCGTCTCAGTGGACACGACCTTGCCGAACCGGCTGATACGGCGGGCGCTCGAGGCGCGCGCCCTGGACGAGTTCGCCGGCTGGGAGCTGGAGCGGCATGAGGTGAGGCTCGGCAGCTCCCGCATTGACTTCCTGCTTCGCCACCACGATGGACGCCGGCTGGCGCTGGAGGTGAAGAGCGTGACGCTGGTGGAGGACGACGTCGCACTCTTCCCCGACGCCGTCACCGCCCGCGGCGCCCGGCACGTCCGGGAGCTGGCGGTACTGGCCGGGCGGGACGGCTGGGAGGCGGCCGTGCTGTTCGTGCTGCAGCGGCCGGACGCGTCACGCATCGAGGCGGCTGCGTCCATCGACCCGGTCTTCGCCACGACACTCGCCGACGCCAGACAGGCCGGCGTACGAGTGCTCGGAAGGCGCTGTGTCGTTTCGCTTGATGCCCTGACGCTGGGCGATCCCGTGCCGGCGTCCTGACGGCGGCCGCTGCTCTCGACGACGCTGCTCTCGACGACGCTGCTCTCGACGACCCTGCTATCCTGCTCCCCTGCTATCCTGCTCCCCTGCTATCCCGCTCCCCCTGCTATCCTGCTATCCTGCTATCCTGCTATCCTGCTACGCTGCTATCCTGCTGCTACCCTGCCGCCGGCAGGCCGATGGCCTCGAAGGACTCAGGTCCACGGATCCAGCCCTCCTGGCCATCGATGCGGATCCGGAGATGTTCGTCCCGGAGCACGACGTCTAGCGTCTCCCCGGCGCGAAGCGAGACCCGTGCCGCGGCCTGCAACACCTGGATGTTCGAGTCCTCATGTATCCGAATGCGCTGGCCGGACTCCGCCGCGGGTACGGGATACAGCGTGATGTACTCTCCAACAGCCGCGTCACGCATGTCCACCGAGACATCCATGCTGCCGAACGTACTATCCACTTCCAGCCGCCGGGGCGCAGGAAGGACACACGCTTCGGTGCCGGCCTCGCAGGTGAGGTCCAGGCGCAGCGGCAGCGTGGCACCATAATGGTAGCGCCACAGGTCCAGCAGCAGCATGTCACCGTCCTGCAGCACCAGTGCGCCGCTGCCGTCCCGGGCCGGCTCCTGCAACGTGCCGTAGTAGCTCAGCGGTGCGGCGAGCGGCTCCAGCTGACCGTCCCGCTCACTCACGAGCTGGAGCGTTACACCGGTGAGGGGTGCGCTGGGTGTCACCTGCCGCGTGATGAGGAACGCTCGTCCCGAATGGCCGGCGAGGACATCCACATCCACGACGTAAGACCGCTCAAAGCCGTATGGCATGACAGCGGGCATGGCGAATTCTTCATCGAGGTGGACGACGCCGTCATCGTCCATGATCCGGAACTCCCGAACCGTCTCCGCATCGCCGTGCCTGAGCACGGCCACGATGGCGGTGAAGCGCCTGCCGTCCAGGTCAAATACGCCCAGTGTATCAGTGGCTGCTTCGAGTTCCGGCTCGATAGAGGACGCCGCGTCCGGCACGTCGGCGTCCTCGCCGCACGCGGCGATCAGGAGTAAGCCGGCGGCGGCAACGAACCTGGTGGCTGTGGAGCGGATCATTTCCCGGACCTGTTTACCGTTTTGCGTTACCGCCATCAGCGTTGCCGACACGCGGGTGCCGCACTCACCTGAATGGACACATCAACCTGATACTTGCCAACCACTTACGCATTGTGCGACAACCATTGTCCGGAGCCAGGTGCTGTCGCGAGTGGCGCATGATAGCGTATCCTCATAGCGTGATGGGCCGGCTTTCACGCGATAACGGTAAACGGTAAACAGGTCCGGTCGCCAGATGCAGGAGTTCACCGCCGTCATCCAGGGCGCCGACCGCGGCGGCGCATATGTCGATATCCCATTCGACGTGGAGCAGGTATTCGGCCGCAAACGTGTGCCGGTGAACGCCACCATCGACGGCGAACCGTATCGCGGCTCGCTGGTACGCATGGGTGGGGCGTGCCACATGCTGCTGATACGGAAGGACATCCGGGAGAAGATCGGCAAGCAGCCCGGCGACGAAGTCCGCATCACGGTGGAGGAAGACCGCGCCCCCCGCGTCGTGGAGGTGCCGGCGGAGCTGCAGCACGCCCTCGGAACGAACCCGTCGGCGCGGGAGTATTTCGAACAGCTGTCCTACACGCACCAGCGCGAGTTCGTCGAGTGGATCACCGGCGCGAAGCGTGACGCCACCCGCGTCGCCCGGATCGAGAAGGCCATCACCATGCTGGAACAGAACAGGAAACAGCGGTAGGCGACGTCGTCCCGGAGACGACGTCGTGTGACCTCCCACCCGTGACCAGGATCAGAGACATGCGGAAGTTGTCCCTTACGACGGCGGCGCTGGCGCTGCTGGCGGCCGCCGGCCCAGCGGGCGCCCAGACCTTCACCTCCGACGAGCCCGTGCTCCAGCGCATCTGGCAGCTGGGCATGGAGCAGTCGGAAACGGAGAACCTGGCGCAGGCGCTGCTGGACTCCATCGGACCGCGCCTGTCGGGCACGGACATGCAGAAGCGCGGCAACGACTGGCTCATCCACATGTACAACTCGTGGGGCATCGCGGCGCACAACGAGCAGGTGGGCACCTGGCGCGGCTGGCGCCGTGGCCACTCCCATATCGACATGCTGGAGCCGCGGATGCGCACGCTGGAAGGGACCATGCTCGGCTGGAGCCCCGGCACAGGCGGCCAGCCGGTCACGGCGGAGGCCATCATCCTGCCGCGCTTCGAGACCGAAGCCGAATTCGAGGCGTGGCTGCCCCAGGTCCGCGGCAGGTACGTCCTGGTGTCGGCGCCACAGCCGACATGCCGTCCACGCGCCGAGTGGGAACAGCACGCCACGCCCCAGTCTCTGGCGCGCATGAACGCACTGCGGGACTCCATCAACCGCGAGTGGGCAGGCCCGAACGTGCGCGGCACGGGGCTGTCCCTGGCCCTAGGCACAGGTGAGTTGGGACTGCGGCTTGAGCAAGCCGGGGCGGCCGGCATCATCGCACTGCGCAACAAGGACCAGGCCGGCACGTACGACGTCTTCGAGACGTACAACCAGCGCGCACCCGCCATCACACTGGCGTGCGAGGACTATGGCCTCGTGTTCCGCGCCACGGAGCGGGAGCAGAACACCCGCCTCCGCATGAACCTGGACGCGGAGCTGCTGGGCGAACAGCCCATCTACAACACCATCGCCACCGTGCGCGGTACGGAGCTGCCGAACGAGTACGTCATGCTGTCCGCGCACTTCGACTCGTGGGACGGCGCGTCCGGCGCCACGGACAACGGCACGGGCACGCTGGTCATGATGGAGGCCATGCGCATCCTGAGCGAGGTGTATCCCAACCCGAAGCGCACCATTATCGCCGGCCACTGGACGGCGGAGGAGCACGGGCTGGTCGGGTCACGGGCGTTCACCGAGGATAACCCGGAGATCGTCGATAACATCCATGCGTTCTTCAACCAGGACAACGGCACCGGCCGCATTGTGCGCATCAACGCCGGCGGCATCCCCGACGCCGCCCGGCAGATGAGCGAGTGGCTGGCGCGCATCCCGGAGGAGATCAGCGGCGAGATCAACATGCCCGGGCCCGGCTCGCCGTCGGGTGGCGGCACCGACGACGCCTCCTTCGCCTGCCACGGGGTGCCCGCCTTTGGCCTGGGCGCGCTGTCCTGGAACTACGGCGCCTCCACCTGGCACACGAACCGGGACACGTACGACAAGGTCGTCTTCGATGACCTGAAGAACAACGCCACCCTCATTGCCATGCTTGTGTACCTGGCAGCCGAGGCGCCGGCGAAGATCAGCCGCGAGCGCATCGAGTTGGGCGGCGGGCGGGACTGGCCGGCGTGCCAGGCGGCGCCGCGGCAGACGGCACCGCGCATGCGGTAGCGGCAGATGGCGCCCGGGTGGCGCCGGCAAATGACCAGTCGCGGGCGCCCGGGGGCCGCGACTGGTCACTTTACGGCAGATGGCGCCCGGGTGGCGCCGGCAAGTGACCAGTCGCGGGCGCCCTGGCGGCGACTGGTCACTTCACGGCGGATGGCGCCGGCAAGTGACCACTCGCGGTCGCCCCAACGGGCGACTGGTCACTTTACGGCGGATGGCGCCGGCAAATGACCAGTCGCGGTCGCCCCGGCGGCGACTGGTCACTTCACGGCGGA
>DATHVP010000131.1:0-1849 GCA_035461245.1 Longimicrobiales bacterium
ACCAGGAACGCCGCGCTCATGAGACGTCGGCCGTCGGCAGGAAACGGCTCCGCCGCCCGGGCACTGCGGCGCAGCTCGGAATAGAGACTCATGGCGACGTCGCTCAACTCCAGGTCCGGCTCAGCGCCGGTGCCGGCGACGATGTGCAGCCGCAGTTCCCAGTGCCCGTCCAGCAAGGCGAGGCCCTCGTCCAGCACGAGATACTGGTCCTGCATCATCCGGATGAGCTGGCGGCGACCGCGGAAGACTATGCCGAAGGGTGCCGGCAGCACGGTCGCACGGCGTGACGCGGCCTCAACCGCCTCGTGATGCGCACGGACCCGGTCCTCGTCCAGCACGGGCATCTCCCACTCCACAGGCGCGACCATGGCGTCCAGGTCACGGTAGCGGACCAGGGTGATGGGCAACGCTGCATCCGCCCCGCCGGCTCGGGCGCGGCGCCAGCTCCGTGCCCGGGACACGCCGTAGAAGTACAGGGCCTGGTGCGGCGGCAGGCGCCCGCGGCTGGTGTCGCGGGCGGCGGGGACGCCCGACCGTGCCCTCCGCGACAGGGGCTCTCCGTTCGTCTCGCCAGCGCCGCCGTCATGGTCAGCCATCAGGGCAGCAGCGTCGTCATTGCGTCCTGCGGGTCGGGCGTGGTGACCTCCGGCCCGTCATCACCGACATACATGTTGATCTCCGTCCGCAGCCCGATCTCGCCGGGGATGTAGATGCCCGGCTCGATGGAGAAGCCGACACCCGGGATGATGAGCCGCGTCTCGTTGGTCTCGTAGTTGTCGATGTTCGGGCCCATGCCGTGGGTGGAACGGTCAATGGAGTGCCCGGTACGGTGGATGAAGTACTCGCCGTAGCCGGCGTCCCGGATCACGTTGCGGGCGACATCGTCCACTTCCCCGCCCCGGATGGGGTCCCCTGCCTGCCAGCGGTCGGAGACGAACTCGACGGCGGCATCACGGGCATTGCGGATGACGGCGAACAGGCTGGCCGCGCGCTCGGGCACCGTGCCGCCCAGGTACGCCATCCACGTCTGGTCGGCGTAGACCGTCTCCTCCGATTCCTTGCTCCACAGGTCGAGGAGGATGACATCGCCCCGACGGAACGACGCGCCCTGGCCCTGCGGCGCGTAGTGCGGGTCCGCGGCGTTGCGGCCCGTGGCGACGATGGTGTCGGCACCGGTGCCGAAGCCATGATCCGCCAGATCCGCGAGCACCCAGTTCCGCGCCTGGACCTCCGTCACCTCACGGCCCTGCTGCACTTCCTGCGCGATGCGGTGGAACGTCGCCTGGGCCACCTGCGCCAGCACCGCCGACGCCGTGCGGTGGGAATGCAGCTGCGCCGACGACCACACGGCGTAGAACCGGGTGATGAGGTTGCCGGACGAGACCACGCTGGCGCCGGTGGCGCGGACGAGTTCCACGATGCCCGCCGGCACCAGGTCCACCGCCGGGACGGCGCACATCTCCGAATACTCCATGGCCACCGTGCCCGCGCCGCGCAGCGTCTCGGCCAGCGCCTCGGACAGCTCGTTCCAGCTCACGTAGACGCGCTTGCGCCACGGCCACGCGTCCCACGGCGCCTGCTCGATGCCATGGATGATGGCCACCGGCTCGCCCTCGGCGGGGATGTGCACGAAGAAGCGCCGCGACAGGTCGCCCATGCCCACGAGGCTCGCCGTCACGTCGTTGCGGGCGTGGAGGTCGTAGAGGAGCCAGCCGCCCAGCCGCGCATCGCGAATGGCAGACTGGATGGATGACAGGTCCCGCTTCAGCCTGACAAAGTCCCGTGGCCCTGCGCTCGTGCCCACACGTCCTCCCGGTGCCGATGGTCGATGGCGCAATCTATGGCCACC
>DATHVP010000132.1:0-2434 GCA_035461245.1 Longimicrobiales bacterium
ACTCGTCGAATATGAAGCCCGAGCCCGAGCCCTGCGTCCGCTGCTGCGCCGGCTCCACGTCGAAGGGCAGAGCGTGTGGAACCTCGGTCACGGCGATGGTCGTCACCTGCACCACTGCAGGAAGCGCGTGCGCCGCCGCCGCCCGGAATGCCGCCGACAGTCGCGCCGTGGATGCGGTGTCCAGCTCGATTGGGATGTCGCCAAGCTGCTGCTGCACCCGGTCGGGCGTCTCGCCCATCTCCACCCGCCGGCCGCCCTGGCCGCCTACCGCGTCGCCCAGCGTGCGGTTCATGTCATCGCAGCCCGCAACGAGCGCTGCCAGGGCCAGCGCCATGCAGGGTGCAGCACCACCATTTCTACACGACCGCCTCATCCCGCCTCCATGTACGTACGCACCGTCACCGCCTCATCCATTGATCCCGAAGCCGCCGGAAATGTTCCTCATCGTATGCCGGCCGGCCGGACGGCGCCATGCGCAGCGCAGATCCCTGCGCGACGCCCCGTGCGCGGCCTGTCGTACCCGCCCCGATGTGTTCGCCGCCTGCCGGCCATCTCCGGGCTCCCGCGGGCCAGTAAACGCTGCCAGCTCCCGTTGAGTGCTGTAACTCGTTCGCGGCCAGCGGTTTGGGCAAGAGTCTTGCACAGTTTGCCATGCAGCCGGAACACGAAACGGAGCATCCGATGATCGATACAGCCAGCCCCAGCGCGACCGGACGCGACAGCGGACGGAATGGCACGGCGGAATCGACGGGGAATGGAGCCCGGGGCGGACGGCGGGAGCGCCCGCGGATCCTGGTGGCGGAGGACGACGCCGACGACCGCGAGATCTACGGCCGCATGCTGGCCTACAACGGCTTCGACGTCATCTTCGCCGCTGATGGCGAAACGGCGCTCCGCCTGGCACGATCCCGGCGTCCGGACCTGCTGCTGCTCGATCTCGGACTCCCCCTGCTCTCCGGACTCGACGTCTGCGCCGAGCTGCGCAGGGACGCCGCCACCGCGGGCCTTCCCATCATCGCCCTCACCGCCTTCGCCCGTGAGCGGATGGGCCAGCACGCGCGCCGAGCCGGCTGCACCACCTACATCGAGAAGCCGGTGAGCCCGGTGTCCGTCCTGCACGCTGTGGAATCCCTCATCGGCAAGGCGCCTCTCCCCGGCGTCGGCAGTCCGCCCACCGTGACCGAGTAGCAGCGCCCGGCCGACCGACGGGATCGGTCGGCCCCACCGCCGCACCGCACACCCGCAAGGGGCAGTTCCACCACACGGAATCCGGTTCCGGCCTACAAACGTTTGGACTCCGGGATGCTATTGGTGGAGGCATCGTTTCACCTGGCCTCCACCCTCGCCCCGGAGGAATCATGAGAGTCCGCGTCTCCCTCGTGATCCCTGTCCTCATTGCAGCCCTTGCCCTGTCCGCGTGCACCGACGCTCCCACACAGATCGACGAGGGCTCCGCCGGAGCCCAGTTCGCCAGGGGTGGGTCGAAGGGCGGCGGCGATGCACCGTCCGGTGAGATCAACATCATCCAGCTGGGGCAGATCCTGTTCGAGACAACGGAGCTGTCCGTCAACCGGAACCAGTCCTGCCAGACCTGCCATGAGCCGTCCATGGGCTTCGCCGGCGCAGTCGGTGCCGAGGAGAAGGGCTCCGTGATCCAGGGGTCGGTGCCCCACCGGTTCGGCGACCGCCGGCCGCCCAGCGCGGCATACGCGACCCTGGCGCCGCTGTACACCGGCGGCAACAACCCCAGCGGCGGCAACTTCTGGGATGGCCGGGCCACGGGCCGTGTCCTGGGCAACCCGGCGGCGGACCAGGCCATGGGCCCGTTCCTGAACCCCAACGAACAGGCCCTGCCGGACATGGCGTGCGTGGCGTACCGCATAAGGTTCAACCCCGAGCTGCTCGACGCGTACGACGACGTGTGGACGGATGGCAGCATCAACATCGCGTTCCCGGTCAATGCCGCTACGGTGTGCAGTACGCCGGCGGCACTCGCAGGGGGGAGCGTGAGCATAGGGCTCACCGGGACCGACCTCGCCAACGCGACGACGGTCTACCACAACGTCGCCCGCTCCATCGCGGCCTTCGAGGCGAGCCTGAACACGTTCAGCGCGAAGTTCGACCGCGGCCAGCTGACTGCACAGGAGGCCCGGGGCCAGAAGCTCTTCTCGAGCAAGGGCAAGTGCCATCAGTGCCACGACACCAAGGGCTCCTTCGCCGACTTCAGATTCCACAACCTCGGCGTGCCGAAGAACCCGGCGAATCCCGTCTACAACTACACGAGCGCGGGCTTCGATCCGGGGCTGGGCGGCGTCACCGGCAACCCGTCCCACCTGGGCAAGTTCAGGACGCCCACACTGCGGAACGTGGCGCTGGGAGAGTTCAACGGCAGGACCTACATGCACAACGGCGCCTTCGTGAGTCTGAAGCAGGT
>DATHVP010000133.1:0-12717 GCA_035461245.1 Longimicrobiales bacterium
ACCCGCGCAGCCGCGGTTCCCTAGAACCTTTGTTTCGGCGCGCCGCTTGGATTGGGCGATGGGCCGCGACGGCTCCGACGCGTGCGTCCTGCGGTGGCGCGCTCTCTCCGGCGTCCCCGCCCCGCGGGCGCCCGGAGGGGAATCTGTGACGGGCAAAAATCTGGAGGATGCCGAAACGCACGGATGCGGAGGAATTCATGCGACTGCCTTCCCTGAAGCGCCGGCATGCCAACAAGCACCAATGCCCCTGTCGCAGTGGGATCCGCGTGGGACAATGCCACGCGGCTGCCGTGCACCAGGCACGACGGCGACTCGGCAGCTAGTCTGCCGGGCGGAGTGGAAGCTCCTCAGGGCGCAACGGGCGGGGGTCAGCTAAGCGGGTTGCGCCATGTAGCTGGCATCCTTGCTGAAGACGCTGTGATGGTCATGCTGGAGGCAGCCCACCGCTACGGCGGTAACGGTCGGAGTGATTGCGCCCAAAACCAAATTCACGAAGAGCCCGCGGATGTGTTCCGCGGGCTCTTCCATGATGGGCCCGGCTGGGATCGAACCAGCGACCGTGGTGTTATGAGCACCCTGCTCTAACCGCTGAGCTACGGGCCCGGATCAACATCGAAACTAGCGCTGGGACGGCGGGACCGGAACTGGGGCAGCAGGTCGGCCGCGGGGGTCAGTCGGCCTGTCCGGCAGCAATGGCGACCCATGTCCTTTTCTGTCGTCCCATCCTGTTTCGCAGGCGCCCTGTTGGTTCAAATGTGGGTTGGCCGCCCGCGACCTCCCGATCTGCGCCTGCTGACGCTAAGGGAGCCGGCTGCGAGCACACATTTATGAGTCGAGTGCTCTGACCAACTGAGCTACGGGCCCGGTACTGGCGCTGAATCTAACGGGATCAGCGGGTCCCGAACAACCTGTCCCCGGCGTCGCCGAGGCCGGGCAGGATGTAGCCGTGCTCGTTGAGTTCGCGGTCCAGCGCGGCGGTGTAGATGTGGACGTCGGGATGGTCCTGATTCATACGGTGCACGCCCTCGGGTGCGGCCACCAGGCACAGCAGCCTGACACTGTGGGCGCCGCTTCGCTTGAGCGAAGCGATGGCGGCTGACGCGGAGCCGCCGGTAGCGAGCATGGGGTCGAGCACGAAGAACTCGCGGACATCCGCGTCGCCGGGGATCTTGAAGTAGTAGTCCACCGGCTGCAGCGTCTCGTGGTCCCGGTACAGCCCGATGTGCCCGACGCGCACGGAGGGCATGAGGCGGAGCATGCCCTCCACCATGCCGAGGCCGGCCCTGAGGACGGGCACGAGCGTCAGCTTCTTGCCACTGACCATCTCCCCGGTCATGGCTTCCAGCGGTGTCTCGATGGGCACCGGCTCCAGTGGCAGGTCCTTGGTCGCCTCGTAGCCCATGAGCATGGAGATCTCGTCCACCAGCGCGCGAAACGTCTTCTTGGACGTGTCCCGGCTGCGCAGCACGGCCATCTTGTGCCGGATGAGCGGATGATCGACGACAGTGAGGTTCGGGAATTCGTGCATGCGGCAAGATACGGCGGGCACATCAGCGGTCAAGGAAGATCCGGCGGCCCGAGGCGGAAGCGTTCCCCACGGCGCGTCACGGTGCGGCGACGCGGGAGCGTTCCACCCAGCCCCGGCCGCCATCCGGCAGGCGCACGAGGAGCCAGCCGCCGTGGCGTTCCATCAGGCGCGCGGTCATGCCGGGCCGCAGTTCAGCCAGCCGCTCATCGTGGATGGAGGAGCCGGCGTAGGCAGTAGCACCCTGCCCCATGGGCACGACCAGGACGGGCCTGCGGGCTGCGTGAACGGCGGTACCAGCCAGCATCAGCAGGCCCAACCCGGCTGCACCTGCCACCGTCCAGGCCCGCGGCTGGCGCCGGAACACGGCATGGCCTGCGGCGAACACGAGGAACCACCACGTCAGCGCGGCCAGGACAGCACGTTCGCCGGCCGCCAGCCGGTCCAGTGGTACCACGTCCGCCGCTGCCCCTGAAGCGCCTGCCAGCCGGAGGTTGTGGCGCGTGTCGTCGTCCCGCGGCGCCAGGCGGGCGGCCCGAAGCCACGCCCAGACCGCGCGACCGGGATCGCCGGCCGCATAGGCGGCAACGCCCGTGTTGTACCACCCCGCGGGGTCCCGGGGACGCAGGCGGGCGTATGCGTGGAACGCGTTCGCGGCGGCCACGCCGTCGCCTGCCGCCAAACGGGCACTGGCGTCCTCGAACAGCGCTGACGCGGGGTCCGAGGCGGAAGCGGCGACGGCGACGATAGTTGCACCCGCACACGTCGCCAGAACCACCATGAGCCCGGCGTGGCGGGCACGCCTGCGGTGCCTGGCAAGGCCGGCGATGAAACGGTCGGCCCGGTCCACGAGGCCCTGGACGAGTGCGGCCTCAGAACCGGCCGATCCGGGGGCGTAACGCGCGCGGCGCAGCTCGAACAGCAGTGCGTCCAGCGCCGAGGCCGCGTCATGCCGACCCGCCGCGCGCAAGGCCGCCACGGGCTCCCCGTCGTCGAATCCTGCCACGAGGCGCACCGCCTCCTTCAGCAGCCGCTCGATGCCGGCGAGGGTATGGGGCGGGTCGGCCTCTCCGGGGAGCGCGTCCAGATCCCGCCGAATGCGCCGGGCATGCTGGGCCGGGCCGGGAGGTCGCTGCCGGCGGCGGAGCACGGCACCGGCGAAGCCGACAAGCAGCAGGGGCACCGCCTGCGCCGCGGCGAACCAGGGCGACAGCGCCCACGCCGCCGGCGCTGATCCGGGCCGCTCGCGGAGCGGACGCAGCAGCGTGTCCTCCGGCTCCGGCGCCACCAGCGGTACCGCCTGCAGCGCCAGGGGGTCGGAGCGCAGCGTGATGAACGTTCGCAGTTCCGGATCGAAGTACGAATACTCGATTGGGGGGATGACGAACGACCGGCTCTGTTCCGGCACCAGCACCCAGCGGAACGCCTTGCTGCCGCCTACGACGTCGTCAGTCACCTGGACGGAGGACTCCTGCGTCGGCGGCAGCAGTTCCAGCCCGTCGGGCACGGCCAGCCGCGGCTCGGGCAACGCCCGGATGTTGCCCTGCCCTGTCAGTTCCACGGTCAGGACGGCTGCATCGCCGACGGCCACGCGGGACGGCGCCACCGATGCCCGCAACTCGTAGCGGCCCACGGCGCCGGTAAACGAGGCCGGCTGCCCGGTGGAAGGCACCGGCAGCACGACGAGGGCCAGGGAGTCCGAGGCGATCCGGCGGTTTTCCGGCGCCTGCAGGAAGCCGCGCCGCAGTTCGTAATGCAGGTGGGCCGGGGGGAACCACAGGGTTCCGGCCCGCAACGGGAAGTATGCCCGCCGGTAGGTCTGCGTCTCGACACTCCGCCCGTCCGCGACCCGGAGTGATACAGTAATGGGATCGGGCAGGTCCTGTACCCAGAAGCCGGTCGCGGCGGGCGGCTCGAAGCTGGCCGGTCGGGTCTGCCGCAGCCGCGCCGCCTCGGCGAACACGGCCTCTGCGGTGAGCATCACCTGCTGGCCGACATAGACGGTATCCGGCTCCACGCTCAGCCGCAGCGTCGTTGCGGAGGCGACGGCCGCCTCCTCTCCCCCCAGCCCCGGCCGGGGCCGGGCCGTCCCGGTGACAGTGAGTTCCAGCGGGTCCGTCTGGTAGCGGCGGGTGCCGACAACGACCTGAACCGACGGGATGGTATAGACACCAGGCGCCGCACCGCGGATGACGAGTTCCCTGCGGGACGAGCGACGGCTCTGGCCCGGCGCGGACAGCCGGAGCTGGGAGAAATCGCTGCTGCCGACCATCTCGAGGCCGGCGGGCAGCGCCGGCGTCGCGATCTCCGGCGACGTGGTGCCCCGGGCCTCGACCTCGATGCGCAACGTGGTCGTGGCCCCGACGCTGATCTGACTGGCGCCCAGGCTGGCACTGACGTGAACCGGATCCTGGGGCGCCTGCAGCAGCAGTGCGGCGACGAATGCCAGAGCCGTCATCACCAGTCCCGCAGCACCGGCACCGTCCGCTGGCCGCGGCGCAGTCGCTCCCGGGTGAGTTCCCGTTCATCCTGCTCGACGGCGTTCAGGATCTGCTCCGCCTGTTCCTGGCTCATGGGCTGCTGGTCGGTCTCCTGATCCCGGGCGGCGCCTGACGGCGCCTGCCCGGTGGAACCGCTGGCGCCGCCCTGCGAGTCGTCCTGCTCGCTGTCGTCCTGCCCGTCATCGCCCTCCTGCGGATCCTGCTGGTCCGGCTGGTCCTGCTGCTGCTGCTCGTTCTCCGCCCGGTCACGGAGCGCCATCTCCAGGTTCCACTTCGCGTCCACGTCACCGGGCGCGATGCGCAGGGCCCGGCGGTACGCCTCGATGGCGGCGTCCAGCAGCTGCCCCTGCCGCTGAAGGTCCTGCTGCGCGCGTCCCTCAGCCAGGAACCGGTTGCCCAGGTTGTAGAACGTGCGGTTGCGCACGTCGGGCTCCACGGCCTGCAATGCTGCCTGCAGGTGCTGCTCCGCCTCCTGGTATGCGCCCATGGCCAGCAGGGCCGTGCCCAGGTTGTAGTGCACTTCCGGCGAGCTGCGACCGCTCTCCACCACGCGACGGTAGGCGTCCACCGCCTCCTCGTAACGCCCTTCGCGGTACATGCGGTTGCCGCGCTCCAGGTCGCCGGGGCCGAAGCCGAACAGGACCGTCGTCATCAGCACGACCGCGGCCGCCCGACCGGCGCTGCGGCGGGCTGGACTCTGCCCCGCCGCATCAGCGGCAGCGGCTGCCGCAACGGCTGGCTCGGGGCCTTCCGCCTGAGCCCCGGGAGTGCGCCTGGTGCCAACCAGCGCGTTACGGGCGATGAGCGTGTCCAGCAGCAGGCACAGCAGCGCCAGGCCGGCCAGTAACGCGGCCCGCTCCCGCGGCTCCATGCGCGTCGCGCTGTCACCGGCACCTCGCTGCATGCCCCGCAGGTCGGACAGGACCCGACCCAGCGCCGCGCCATCATCCGCCCGCACGGCGGCGCCCCCCGTACGCGACGCGATGTCGCGCATGAGGCCTTCATCCAGCTGCGACACCACGACCTCGCCGTACTCGTCGCGCCGCACGCCTGTCACCCCGCCGGTGCCTGCATCGACAACGGGGATGGTGCTGCCGCGGGGCGTACCGAAGCCGACATTGATGACGCGGACGCCGGCACGTGCCGCACGCTCGGTGGCGGCACGAACCTCCTCGAGTTCCTCCAGGGCCTCGAAATCACTGAGCATGACGACGATGCGGTCGCCGCGCTCCATCTGCTCGCCACGCACCAGGTCCGTCGCCTGCCGCAACGCATCCGACAGGGACGACCCGCCCATGCTGACCATGTCCGGGTCCAGCGCGTCGATGTACAGCTCGACGGCACTGTGATCCACCGTCAGTGGCGACAGCGTGTAGCTGCGCCCTGCGAAGACCACCAGGCCGAAGCGGTCGCCGGGCAGTTCACGCAGCAGCCGGCGGGAGAAAAGGCGTGCGCGCTCGAGTCGGTTCGGCTCCATGTCCTCTGCGAGCATGGAGCGGGAGATGTCCATGGCCAGGACCACGTTCAGGGCGAGAGGCCGTCCCTCGGCGGCGCGCAGCCCCCAGCGCGGCCCTGCTGCCGCCAGCCCGAGGCACAGCCCCGCCAGCGTGACAAGGACCATTCGCTCGACGGGGAACCGGCGGAGCGACTGCCCGCCGAGGCGATGAAGCAGGTGCGCGTCACTGAACAGGTCAGCGATACGCCGGCGACGCCGGGCATACAGCCATACCGCCAGCGCGAGGACGGCCGGCACGAGCAGCGCAAGACCGAGCATGTCGGGGCGCGCGAAGCTCATGGGACCCGCCCCCACCGGCTGGCGCGGATGGTCCACTCGCCCGCCAGCGCGAGGACGGCCAGCAGCACGAAGGGCAGGTAGCGCGGCGTGTAGTCCACGTAGCGGCGCACCTGCACCGTGCTCTGCTCCAGCTCGTTGATGCGCTGGTAGATGCTCTCCAGCGCCTCCTCGTCGGTGGCCCTGAAGTACTCGCCGCCCGTCATGCCGGCAACTTCCCGCAGCAGCGGCTCGTCAATGCTCACCGGCAGCGATGCGTAGGTGATGCGCCCGCCCGCACTGCGGATGGGGATGGGTGCGACGCCGTCACTGCCGACTCCGATGGTGTGCACGCGGATGTCGAAGGCCGCCGCGGCCTGCGCTGCCGTCCGTGGATCGATCTCCCCGCGGTTGTTCTCGCCGTCCGTCAGCAGCACGATCACCTTCGACTCGCCCGGTGCCCGCCGCAGCCGGTTCGCCGCCGTGGCCAGTGCCGTGCCGATGGCGGTGCCATCCTCCAGCCAGCCGGGCGTGCCGGCCGGCCGCAGTTGCTCCACGGCCTGGTAGATTACCGGGTAATCGATGGTCAGTGGCACCAGCGTCAACGCCTCGCCGCCGAAAGCCACCACACCGATGCGGTCGTACTCCCGGGCCCGGACGAAGTCGATAACGGTGTTGCGGGCCACGGCCAGCCGGTTGTCGGGGGTGAAGTCCTCGGCAAGCATGGAGCTGGACACGTCCACGACGAGCATGATGGCAATGCCCTCGGCGTCAATATCGACGACTGCCGCGCCCGTGCGGGGCGAAGCCACCGCGATGATGGCGGCCGCCACGGCGGTGGCCCGCAGCCAGCCCGGCACACGGGCCAGCAGTGCGCCGCCCCGCGGGGCGTAACGGCCCAGCAGCGCGGCCCGGGAGAATACCAGCGCCGCCTCGCCGCGGTGCCGGTTCAGCCAGGCCCATGCCGGCAGTACCAGCAACAGCAGCAGCGCCCACGGATGTTCGAAGCCGAATGTCATGCGACCCTCCGCTCCTCACTACCCGTGCCGCCCCCGTCGGGTTCGACGGGCGGCCGCGAGGTACGTTCCACCCAGGCGCGCACGATGTCCAGGTCCCGCCACGCGTCGGCGCTGCTGGCGGTGCCCCGGGCAAACTTGATCAGGTCGGCCCCGCCCAGGACCCCAAGCACGTCGGCAGCACCTTCGGTCGGAGCCGCGGGGGTGCGCGCAGCAGTGGCGTCACCCATGCGCGCGGCAAGCTCCGACGTCGTAAGATCGACGCCCCAGTCCGGGTTGATGGTTGCCGTGTACCGTCGCACGATTTCTGCCAGTTCCCCGTAGAACGCCTTCATCTCACCACGCTCGACGAGGCCGGCGGCCTGCAGCGCGTGCAGCCGCCGGAGCGCGGCTTCCCGCGGCAGCACGACGGGCATGGGCTCCGCGGCGTACTCCTCGTCCCGCCGCCGGCCACGCCACCACAGGTAGAACGCCGCGGCGGCCAGGGCCAGCAGCAGCAGCGCCAGCAGCAGCGGCCACCACAGCCGATTGGCGCCCAGCACGTCCTTCGCCGGCTGCGGTTCCACGCCCGCCGTGTCCGCCGGCAGCACCGAGGCCACCTCAAAGGCAGGGAGCGACACGCGCCAGGCGGCATCCACGCCGTCGCCGGTGATCCCGATGGCCAGCGGCGGCAGCACGTATTCGCCGGGCCGCCACGCCGTGAGCGGGTAGAACACCGTGGCGCGCCGGCCGTCGGCCGTGGAGTCCACCCGGATCTCCCGCCGCCCCGCCAGTTCGAGGTCAGCGGGCAGGTTGATGCTGTCCGGCGCGACGACCGAGGCTCCCGGCGGCAGGTCCACGCGCACGGCGGCGTGGAAAACGTCGCCGACGGTAATGGCCTGCGGGACTACTGCGGCCTGCGGCTGCTGCGCAGCCGGCGCGGCCTGCGGCTGCTGCGCCGTCACTGACACCGGCAGTATCAGCAGCGCGTGCCAGAGGATCCGCCGCATCACCGGCGCCGCTGCCGCTCGCGGCGGCGGAAGAAGGCGAGGAGCGGGCGGACGTAGCCGGCGTCGGTCCGCACGTCGATCTCGTCAACGCCGAGGCGGCGGAAGAGGCGTCGCGTCTGCAGCCGCTCCTTGGCCAGGGCGATGCCGAACACCTCGCGCACGCCGGCGCCACCGGTGTCCACATAGGCGAGTTCGCCCGTCTCGGGATCCTCGATGGCCACCAGGCCCATGTCGGGCAGGGCCAGTTCGCCCGGGTCGGCAATGGCGATGGCTACCAGGTCATGGCGCCGGGACACCAGCCGCAGCGTCTTCTCGAACCGCGCCGCGTCCTCCGCCGTCGCATTGCCGGCGGGCGCGAAATCACTGAGCAGGAAGATGATGCCCCGGTGCGGAAGCAGGCGGGCAGCGTAGTCCAGCGCCGCGCCGATGTCGGTGCCGCGTCCCCGCGGGCGGAAGGCCAGCACGTCGCGGATGAGGCGCAGGGCGTGGCGCCGTCCCTTGCGCGGTGGCACCACGTGTTCCACCCGGTCGCTGAATAGCAGCATGCCGACACGGTCATTGTTGCGGATGGCGGACAGTGCCAGCACCGCTGCCAGTTCCGCCGCCAGTTCGGCCTTGAACCGGCCCCGCGTGCCGAACTGCTCGGAGCCGGACAGGTCCACCGCCAGCAGGACCGTGAGCTCCCGCTCCTCGACGTGCTTCTTCACGTATGGCGAGCCGGTCCGGGCCGTCACGTTCCAGTCGATGTTGCGCACGTCATCGCCCGGCTCGTACTCACGGACCTCGGAAAACTCCATGCCCTGGCCGCGGAACACGCTCTGGTACTCGCCGCCGAACAGCGAGTTGACCAGGCCGCGGGTGCGCAGTTCGATCATGCGCACCTGCTTCAGGATCTCCCGGGACACGGGCGCCGTCTGCGCCACGGGCGGCGCCGGCGGCCTGGCCGGCGACGGCTGGAACGTACGCCGCAGCCAGCCGATCACGGCACTTCCACCGCCGCGAAGATGCGGGCGACGAGGTCCTCGGACGTGACTTCCTCCGCCTCCGCCTCGAAGCTGGTGATGATGCGGTGGCGCAGGACGTCGGGGCCGATGGCCTTCACATCCTCCGGCAGGACGTATCCCCTGCCCTGCAGGTACGCGTGCGCCCGGGAGCAGAGCGCCAGGAAGATGCTCGCCCGGGGCGACGCGCCGTACTGGATGAGCGGCGCGATGTCCCCGAGCCGGTAGTCAGCCGGCTCGCGTGTGGCATGGACGATGGAGACGATGTAGTCCTCGATCTTCTCGTCCATGTACACGCCCACCACCTCGGACCGTGCACTCAGCAGCTGTTCCGGCGTGGCGACGCGCTGCAGCGGCTGCAGTTCCCGGCCGGACATGCGGCGCATGATCTCCTTCTCCTCATGCTTCTGCGGGTAGCCCACCCGCAGCTTCAGCATGAAGCGGTCGACCTGTGCCTCCGGCAGCGGGTACGTGCCCTCCTGCTCGATGGGGTTCTGCGTGGCCAGCACCAGGAAGGGTTTGGGCAGCGGGTGCGTTTCCCCGCCCAGCGTGACCTGGTGCTCCTGCATGGCCTCCAGCAGCGCCGACTGCACCTTGGGCGGGGCGCGATTGATCTCGTCGGCCAGCAGCACATTGGCGAAAATGGGACCACGGCGGGCTACAAAGTCGCCGGTCCGCTGGTTGTAGATCATGGTACCGACCACGTCGGCAGGCAGCAGGTCCGGCGTGAACTGGATGCGCTCGAACTCCGCGTCCATGGTCTCGGCCAGGGATCGGACGGTCAGTGTCTTGGCCAGCCCCGGCACGCCCTCCAGCAGCACGTGTCCGCCGGTGAGCAGGCCGATGAGCAGCCGGTCTATCATGTGGTCCTGCCCGACGACGCGTTCGTGCAGTTCGCGCCGGATGCGCTGGGTCAGTTCACGGCCGACACCGGGTGCGGCCTGCACCGTTCCTTCCACCAACGGCCCCTCCATGTTTTCCGGGTTGATGCGCTGCCCGCTCCTCCCGGCGGACGGGCTCAGCGCTTGATCCGCGTTCCGCGATCCTCGTGCCGGAACACCCACGCAGCCATGCGACCGGGCCGGATGCTGGTGCCCCGGTCCGCCGGCTCCGAGTCCGCACGGGAACCCTGGTCCGGCCCCGGGCGCGTGTCCAGTGCCCGCACCATCGCGGCGGCGCGCTGCTTCCACTTACTCCAGTTCGCCGGGCGAAGGTCCACCCAGCCGGCGTCGGCCAGCTTCGCCACGGTCGGCTGCTGGCCGGGCTCCGGCGCGATCTTCACGTCCGGCCCGCGCAGCACGCTCTCACCATCCGGCAGCAGGATGGGCAACCCGATGGTGAGGATGCGACGTCGCAGGTCCGCGTCACCGGTGATCAGTTCGTGCGCGGCGGTGGCAGTGGCGTCGGGATCGATGGCGGCGACGTCGCTCAGCCGCTCGTGCAGCCGGGCGAGGATGGCGCTCTCGAAGAGCAGCTTCGAGAGGCGCGGCGGGCCGAGCATCTCGTACGCCACGGCATCAACGCCGTGCGAGTCCTCCAGGGCAGCCATCCGGTCGATGGCCACTTCCCGCAGCACCCCGGCACGGTAGGTAGGACCCGACGTCGCGCCGTCCAGGGCCGCGACGATGTCACGGCCGGTGGCATGGCCCCGGATCTCGCGCACGACGTTCGTCGCTATCTCCTCCGGCGTGATGAACTCCATGAGTCCCAGCGACGTCAGCGTCTCGAACTCGCCGCGGCTGAACAGCCCGTTCTCGCCCGCATCCACGAAGACGCCGGTGAGGGGCTCGCCCACGTCCTCCCACGACGGCTCGCCAGAGAACGCGTCATCCAGCCGCACGGGCCCCGTGGCATCGATGAGCGGGATCGCCCGCCCCCGCCGCCGGACCTCGCCGAAGGCGATACGCTTCCAGCTTATCGCCGCCGTCGGCTTGATCTCCTTCACCGCCGGCGCGCCTGGCGTGCGGGCCATGAGGTACAGCAGCAGCGAATGGGCGCCGGCCACGCTGGCCTTGGCCAGCAGCATCCGGCTGGGCCGCTCCTCCGAGTGGGTGAACGGGATGTTCAGCCCCATGCCGCCGGTGCCCGCCGTCCCCACCTTCACGTAGCAGCCCGTCTCCACCTGGCGCATGGCGTCCAGCGCGATCTGCACGTGGCGGATGAGCTGGGGCATGTACATCGTCGCCAGCAGGCCCTCTACGTCTGCCGCGGGCACGGACCCGCCGGCACACGCTTCCCGTAGCCGGCCCGCCAGGTTGAACACGTTCTGGTAGGCGAACGCGGTGGCGGTATTGATACAGTCCACGACAATGGCGGGTCGCACACGCAGCAGCAGCGCGCCGAACGCCGATCGCTCGACGACCTCCGGGGTCAATTCGCCGTACAGGTCATCGAGGAGCGCGCCCCGGGTAGCGGCATCCGCCAGCACCTCGTTGCGGGGCGTGTCCTTGAGGGCGTCCGGGGCGAAGAGGTCCCCCCAGCACGCCTCGAGCTTTGTCCCATCGCTGAGGGCCGGGTCCTCGACCAGCTCGCGCACCGCCGACTCCGCCTCACCCTGCGTGAGGGCGCTGATGACGAGCCGGGCCGGGTCGTGCGGCATCAGCTCGCGGGCCACCGCCATGCCCACGAGGCCGCCACCGCCGAGGATGAGAACGTCGCGTCCCTGTATGTCCATTACCGTATCCGGTTGCGTATCGTCAGCGCTTGCCGAGGCGGCGCAGGGCCCGCAGCTCGGAAGCGGTCAGCGGCCGCCACGCGCCCTCCGCCAGCGAGCCCAGTTGAATGGGGCCGTAGCGCAGGCGGCGCAGGCGCCGCACGTCGTGTCCCAGGGCGGTGAGCATACGCCGCACCTCCCGTTTCCGGCCTTCACCCAGCACCAGGCGCAACCGCTTGGCGCCGGTCTGCCGGGCCTCCTCGGCACGGGCCGGCCCGTCTTCCAGCTCGACGCCTTGCAGCAGCCGCGCGGCGAGGTCAGGCTCCGCATTGCGGTCCAGCTCCACCTCGTACTCCCGGGCAACGCCGTAGCGCGGGTGGAGCATGCGGTGCGCCGTGTCCCCGTCATTGGTGAGGAGGACCAGGCCCTCACTGTCGTAGTCCAGGCGGCCGACGTAGAACAGGCCGTGCAACTGCGGCGGCAGCAGGTCGTACAACGTTGCGCGGCCGCCGGGGTCAGACCGGGTGCTGAGGTAGCCACGGGGCTTGTGCAGCGCGAACCAGCCCGTCTCCGCCGGTCGGACGATCTCACCTTCCAGCCGCACCTCGTCCCGGTCGGGGTCTACCTTTGTGCCCAGCTCGGTGACGACTTCGCCGTTCACGGAGACGCGTCCCTCCGTGATGAGCGCCTCGCTCGCCCGTCGCGATGCCACACCGGCCTGTGACAGGAACTTCTGGAGCCGGACGCCCTCCTCCGCCATCAGTCGCGGCGGACGTCGTCGTCGGCGGCTTCGTCAGCGTCTGCGGCGGCGTCGGCGACGACGGCGTCGTCCACGTCTTCCGCTACGTCCGCGTTGCCGGCTTCGTCCGCGTCCGTGTCGCGGGCGACGTCGGCGCCGTCATCATCCGTAGCTTCGGTTGCTGCCGGCGCGTCATCCGCGTGGGGCTCGGCAGCGTGGGATTCGGCGGTGCTGGGTTCAGCCGTGCCGGGTTCAGCCGTGCCGGATTCGTCTGCGTCGACCGCGGCCGCGCCGGCCTCGTCCACTGGCGCCTCCGCGACAGCCCCCTCGTCAGGCGCTTCGGCTTCCCCCGGCGCTGGAGCCGCGCCCTCCGACGCCGCCATGGTGCCGTCAGTACCGTCAGTCCCCTCAGCGCCGTCAGCTTCCTGCTGGGGTTGCGGCCGCTCCCGCAGGACGACAGGCAGTTCTTCGGGCCGGGGCAGGTCATCCAGCGAACGGAACCCGAAATGCTCCAGGAACTTC
>DATHVP010000134.1:0-31208 GCA_035461245.1 Longimicrobiales bacterium
CACTTGAAAAAGCGACGCGCCCGACAGGCCAGCCAGCCTGTCGGGCGCTTCGCTTGAACGGCAATAACCGGTCAGCGGCTGTCGGCCACGGCCGGCTGGCGGAGGATCTCGTTACGGTTGTCCTCTATGTCCGCGTTCTCCCGCAGCGCCACCATGAACTGGTTCCAGCGGGCATCACCAAGCGCCTGAAGGACACGGGCCCGCTGTCCGTCAACCTGGGCGCGCCACTGGTCCGGATCGGCAGTGTCCCGGCTGACCAGGCGGACCAGATAGAGTTGTCCGTTCGCTTCCACCAGCGGACTCGTCTCTCCCGCCTGTAACCCGAACGCTGCGCCGATGGCGGCGTTCATGCGACCCAGTCCTGGCACGAAATCGCCGCGAGTGAACGGTCCGGCTTCATCCACCTCGGCAGTGAACCCGCTGGCGACCTGGTCCAACGCCTCACCGGCGCGGGCGCGGCGCTCGGCGTCCGCCAGCGCCTGACGGGCCCGCTGGATCTTCTGCTGCTGCAGCAGGTAAGCCCGGATCGTCGGAGTCGCCTCCTGCAGGGAAAGCGTCCCTTCGTCGCGGCGGGACACCAGCTCCATCACATAGAAAGCCTGGTCACTCTCCATGACCGGGCTGACCTCGCCCACCGCGCCCTCATTGAAGACCCAGTCCACGCCGTCCTCGGCGTTACCCAGGCCCGGCAGGATGGGCAGCGCCGGCGTCAACTCCGCAGTACGAACTTCCAGCCCCATGCGGGCCGCTGCCGCGTCCAGGCCCTCGCGATCGGCTGCGCGCTCCAGCGAATCGGCTCGATCCAGCAACAGATTCTCGGCCTCGTCCGTGAGGCGAACGGGTACTACGATCTGCCGGATCTGGGCGATGTCATCCGTACGGCTGTCTACCTGGACGATGTGAAAGCCGGCGCCGCTCAGTACGGGCTGAGACACCTGCCCGACAGGCGTATCGAACGCCGCGCCATCCATTGCCTCTCCCGACTGACCGCGGATGACGGTGAACTCCTCACCGAAGAAACGGCCCGGCGCCATCATCATGTCGTCGGCGGCGCGCTGGGCCACGGCAGTGAACGGTTCACCGCCCACTACAGCCGCCCGGTACTCGCCGGCCCGACGAAGCGCCTCCGCCGAGTCGGCCGCCGCGGGAGTCCGATTCAGCGTCACGTATCGTACGCTCGCCTGCGCGGGGCGGATGTAGTCGTCCCGGTTCCGGTTGTAATACTCGCGTATGGCCTGGTCCGTGACCTGAACTTCAGAGTCGGGAATGATGGCGTCCGGCAGGAACGCAACGTACGAGATCGTCGCCGTTTCATTGGCGTCCCGCCACATGCGCCACAGCTGGGCATCGGAGACGTACAGGCCGGCCGCATTCTGGAAAAAGAGCTTGCTCCGGGGAATGATGTCCCGGTAGTAGGCCTCCAGCTGGAAGAGGAACTGCTCGTCCAGGGCCGAGGATGCCAGGAACTGCTGATACTTCGCCGGATCGAACTGACCGTCCGTCTGGAAGGCCGCTGATTCCTGCAGCTCCGGAGGCGGCGCATACAGCGCGGCCTGGCGGATTTCCTCGTCCGTGACCCGGATCCCGCGCCGGCGCAGCTCCTGCTGCAGCAGTCTCTGTGTCACCAATTGGTCCCAGGCCGCTTCCTCGATCTGGCGGTTCATCGCCGACCCGATGGGCCCGTCCATGGCCTGCTGCTGCTGCTGGTACAGGTTGCGGTAAACGGCGAGGAACTCCTCGTAGGTGATGATCTCACCGTTGACCCGGCCGATGGCGCCCCCTGACGCCTGGGCTCCGCTCCGACCTGTCAGGTCCATGCCCCACTCGAACACCATGAGAGCCACGAACGCGATCGCCGTAATCAGCATGATCCACTTCGTGTTCTCCCGCATCTGACGCATCATAAGATCGAGACTCCCGGCCAGCAGCGCTGCAGATGAGAATTTCCAGTACAATCAGGTCAAAGTAACCCGCCGGGGCCGATCCTTCAACTCGAACCGCTATCCGCTTCGGGCTCAAGAGGCTTGGGCGCGTTGACATGCTGCCGCGCCCGCTCCTATCTTGCTCCACTTCGCCAGTGGCCTCCCGAAACATCCGTGGAGCGGGTGGATGGACGATTCCTACCGGAACGAAATAGCCAAGCTGGAAGCGCTGTACGCGAGCAACCCGGGTGGGCGCGTGTTCGTACACCTGGCCGAGGCGCTGCGGCGTGCCGGTGAGCAGGAACGGGCGCGGGGCATCCTGGAGGAGGGGCTGGCCCGCCACCCGGATTCCGCCAGCGGGTTCGTGGTATTGGGCCGCGTTCTCACCAACCTGGGTGACGGGTCGGGCGCGGAAGCGGCATTCAACCGCGTGCTCGAGCTGGACGGCGGCAACCTCGTCGCGTTGCGGGGTCTGGGTGACCTGGCCCTCGAGGCAGGTCACGTCGAGGAAGCAGCCCGGCACTACCGGGAGCTGGCCATCCGCAGCCCGTACAATGAGGAGGTCCAGGCGCTGCTGGCGCGGGCGGAACTGGGTGCTCCGGGCGAAGACAGGGCGGATCCGGGCGACGCCGCCGCAGACGGGTTCGCTGACGGCGGCGTGGATCCGGCCGGGCGCGAGTGGATGGCGGACGCAGGATTCGAGGAAGCCGCCGATACCGGCCCCGGGGGACCGGAACATCCCGCCGTTGCGGACACCTCCGGGGAACCGGCGCAGACTTCCGGGCACCGGGAGGACGACGCCGCGACGGAGTTCTACCCACAGGCGTCGGAGCAGCGCCCCGGCGATGAGGCGTCAGAGGGGTCGTCGGCTACCCCCGGCGATACTGGCGCAACGGCCGCGCCGGATACGGAATATGGCATCGTGGACATTGACGCGTTGCCCGGCGACCTGGCGACATTTGCCGGGCTTGCCGACGAAGCGACGACGGACGACGCGGGGGATGCGCCGGCGCCTCAGGCGCTGGAAGACCTGCAGTGGGACGAACCGGAGCAGCCGGAAATCGCCGCCCTGTGGGAGGAGGCACAGTCGGCCTCGACGACGCCTTCTGAGGACACGGCCGATCTCGACACAGGCGACGTGTCGCCTTCGCTCAACATCGAGTTGCCGAGTGGCGACATGGCCGACATGCCAGGGGCAACCGATGTCAGCGGTATGGAGGATGCTGGCGCCGGGTATTCGGACGAGCACGATTCCACCCGGGATGAACCCGTCGAGTTCGCTGCGTTGTCCTCCGACGATCCGGACGCTTTCGGCACGCCGTCCTCTGACGACATGCGCCTGCCGTATGACGACACCGCGGCCGGTGACGAGTTCGAGGACCCGGCCGAAGCGCCGTCGCTGGCCGAGCCGGCGGACGCTGCCGACGTTTACGCCGATGCCACCAGTACGGGTTGGGACGGGATGCCCGATATCACCGCCGACGCGGATGCACCGGAGCGGGATTCGGAGCCGGAGCCGGTGGGAGGACGGAACGCAGATGAGCCGGCGGAAAACGGCGATACGGACGATGGGGCCGGCGCCGGGGACGATGGGCCGTCGATGGCAGGAGATCAGCTCGAGACTGAAACGATGGCTGATCTCTACCGCAGCCAGGGTCTTCTCGACCGGGCGGCAGGCGTCTACCGCTCGCTATTGCGCCGTCGGCCTGCCGACGAGGCGCTGGCCGCCAAGCTGCAGGAGACGGAGGCGGCGCTGGCCGCCGCCGCCGCAACCGACGATGAGGGCGGGGAAGGTTGGCTGCGGGGCACCGGGACGGCCTGGACCGAGACCCCGGAGCCGGGGGAAAGTGAGTCGCCGTACGCCTGGATGGAGGCCGGCGATGAGAGTGCTGCGAGCGCAGAACCGACGGTGGGTCCGACCATTGGCGAATATCTGAAGAACCTGGTCTCATGGCAGCGGCCGGCGCCGTCGCCCGCCGATGACCGATCCGGTGTGGCGTCAGAGACGCAGTCCGCCCCGTCGGACAATGCGTCCACACCGCTGGTGGACGCACCCGACTTCCTGTCGGAGGAGCCGTGGCTGCAGGGAGTCGGTGGGGCCAGAGAGCCGGCCAGTACCGAACCACCACCGGAGGATGACGTTCCGCGGCCGGAACCGCCGCCCCCGGATCCATGGGCTGCCCCGGATCCGTGGGGGGGTGACGCCGAGCCCTGGTCGCACACCCCCGCCGCGACAACGGAGGAATCGCCGCCGCGGGCGCCGGGCGAGGCATCGCCCCCGACGGGGCAGGCGCAGCCCCCGGGGCAGCCGGGAGATCCTGTGGAGGACGCCTTCAACGAGTGGTTCAGCGGTCCGGCGGGCGCAGACACGGATGCAGGGAGCGCGGTTTCGAATTCCGGCGATCCCGCTCATTCGCAGGCGCCTGCGCCGGCGGAGCCGACGGACGAGCCGGACGCCGGGGCAGCGTCGGCGGGCGACGCCCGGACCGGTCCACCGTCAGCGGAGGACGGCGAAGAAGACGAGGACCTGGCCATGTTCAGGTCGTGGCTGCAGAGCCTGAAGAAGTGAGGATCGCGGTCGTCAGTGGGCCGAACCTCAATCTGCTGGGGCGTCGGGAACCGGTCATATACGGTGTAGCCACGCTGCCGCAGATCGAGGCCCGGCTGCATGAGGTCGGCGCGGAGCTGGGCGCCGAAGTGGAGACGTTCCAGTCGAACGCGGAGGGCGAGCTCATCGACTTCGTGCAGCGCGCCGGCGAGCGGGTGGACGGCTTCGTGGTGAACGCCGGTGGCCTGACGCACACGAGCGTGTCCCTGCGGGATGCGCTGCTGGGGATGGGCCGGCCGTTCGTGGAAGTGCACTTGTCGAACCCGGCGGCCCGTGAGCCGTTCCGTCACCGGTCCCTGTTGTCTGACGTTGCCGCCGGCGTGGTCAACGGGTTCGGCGCGGAGAGTTATATCCTTGGACTGCGTGGGCTTGCAGCGCGGCTGGCGGGACCGTCCGCCGCGTCGGCCCGAGGGAGTTGAAAATGGCGCAAGGCGCTGGGAAGCAGCGTGGCAAGGGCTCCGGGTCCGCCCGCAGCACGAGTCAGGTGGAGCAGAACGGCCGGGCCGATGCCGGCAGCGTGGCTTCGAGCATGGTCGACCTCGAGTTCCTGCGTGGGCTCATCGAGGCAGTCGATCAGAGCGGTATCGACTCGCTGGAGATCAATCGGGCCGGCACCCGGATCCGGATTGCCAAGACACCGGCGACACCGGCCATGGCCTATGCCCCGGTGATGCAGCAGCCGCATATGATGGCGTCGGCGCCGCCGCAGGTGACGTCACATGCTGGCGGGGCCCCGGTCTCGTCCCCGGGCACGGCTGCTCCTGCCGCCGCTGCGCCGGAGCCAGCGGCGCCGGCCAGCAACCTCGTGGACGTGAAGTCGCCCATGGTAGGCACGTTCTATCGGGCGCCTGCGCCGGACGCGCCACCGTACGTCGAGGTCGGCTCCCACGTCAACAAGGGGCAGACGCTGTGCATCCTCGAGGCGATGAAGCTCATGAACGAGCTGGAGTGCGAGGTCGACGGTGTCATCCGGGAGGTGCTGGTGGAGGACGCCGATCCGGTGGAATTCGGCCAGGTGCTGTTCCGCGTCGAGCCGGCCGGCTCGAAGTGATGGCCCGGTCCTGAGCGAAATGTTTCGGAAAGTACTGGTCGCGAATCGCGGCGAGATTGCGCTGCGCGTCATCCGTGCGTGCCGGGAGATGGGCATCCGTACGGTGGCGGTGTACAGCGAGGCGGACCGGGAATCACTGCACGTGCGCTTTGCCGACGATGACGTGTGTATCGGCCCGGCCGCTGCGCGGGACAGCTACCTGAACATCCCGCGCATCATCGCGGCGGCGGAGATCACCGGCGCCGACGCCATCCACCCGGGATACGGGTTCCTGGCGGAGAACGCCGAGTTCGCCGAGATCTGCGAGCGTTCGGACATTGTCTTCATCGGCCCGTCGGCGGAGCAGATCCGACTGATGGGCGACAAGGCGATGGCGCGCAAGACCATGATGAGCGTAGGGGTGCCGACGGTGCCGGGCAGCCCCGGTGCCATCGAGGATCCCGCCACTGCGCTGGACATCGCCCGGGAGATCGGGTTCCCCGTATTGATCAAGGCGGCCTCCGGCGGTGGCGGCAAGGGCATGCGGGTGGCCCAGGACGCGGACACCTTCGGCGCCATGCTGCAGATGGCACAGAACGAGGCGCGCAGTGCGTTTGGCGATCCCTCAGTCTACCTGGAGAAGTATCTGGCGCGCCCGCGGCACATCGAGATCCAGATCATTGGGGACCGCCACGGCAACGTGGTGCACCTGGGGGAACGGGAGTGCTCACTGCAGCGCCGGCACCAGAAGCTGCTGGAGGAGGCACCATCTGTGGCGCTCACGCCGGAACTCCGGGAGCGGATGGGCGAAGCTGCGGTTCGCGGCGCGAAGGCCATCGGTTATTACTCCGCGGGCACCGTCGAATTCCTGCTGGATGAGGACGGTAGCTTCTACTTCATGGAGATGAACACACGGATCCAGGTGGAGCACCCGGTGACGGAGCTGGTCACGAGTGTTGACCTGGTGAAGGAGCAGATTCGCGTGGCGGCCGGGGAGCGACTGTCCGTGGAGGAGACGCCGGAACTGCGCGGCCACTGCATCGAGTGCCGGATCAATGCCGAGGATCCGGCGCGGAACTTTGCGCCGAGTCCCGGCCAGATCACAATTTTCCACCCGCCAGGTGGGCCGGGGGTGAGGGTGGACACGCACGCGTATGCCGGGTACACCGTGCCGCCGCACTACGACTCCCTCATCGGCAAGCTCATCGTGCATGGCAACACGCGGGATGAGGCCCTGGCGCGGACGCGTCTGGCCCTGGACTCGTTCGTCATCGAAGGCGTGCACACCACCATTCCGTTCCTGCTGGAGCTGCTGGATGACGAGGACGTGAAGGCGGGCCGCATGGACACGAAGCTGGTGGAGCGCCGCATGCTGGAGCGGTCGAAGCAGGCGTGAGACTCGACGTCGCGTTCACGCCCGGGGAGGTTCGCAACGCGGGCCAGCGGCCGATGGTCGTCGTCATTGACGTGTTACGTGCGACGAGCACCATAACGAACGCGCTGGCGAACGGAGCCAGGAGCGTCCTGCCCGTAGGTACGGTGGAGGACGCCGCGCGGACAGCCGAACGCATCGGTCGGGACGCCGTGGTCCTGTGCGGCGAGCGCGGGTGCGAACCCATCCGCGGCTTCCAGCTGGGCAATTCGCCGTCGGAGTTCACGGCGGATCAGGTCGCCGGCAAGACATTGGTCATGACGACCACGAACGGCACGCCGGCGCTCCTGGCGGCGCACGGTGCCCAGCGGGTCTATGTGGCCTCACTGCTGAATGTGTCGGCGGTGGCCGCGCGCATCGCGGCGGAGACAGAGGAAACGCTGATCATCTGTGCTGGCCGGGAAGGTGCCTTCGCGATGGAGGACGCCCTGTGCGCCGGCCTGATGATCCGCCTCGTCCGGAAGGTGACCGGTCGCGTTGGCGGCAACGACGCAGCGCTGGCGTCAGTGCGCCTGGCTCGCTCGTCGGTGACGCCGGGGCAACTGGCCCGAACTGCGGCTGGCCGCCGCCTGCACGAGCTTGGCCTCGGGCAGGACGTAAAATTCTGTGCGCAGCAGGACCTGCACGAGGTGGTACCGGTCCTGGGCGAGCATCGCATCACGCTGTAGGAAGTATCCATGCTCAGCAGTCGCCAGCGTCGTCAGCTTCTCGGAATCGCGCTCCTGGCGCTCACCGTGTTCACCGCCCTCAGCCTGCTGCCGGTCGGGGCACTGGGCGGCGCTGCATTGCGCGTGTTCCCCACCGGCAACGTGATGGGGGTTCTGGGCAGCCTGTTCTTCCGTGCCGGCACCGGCCTGTTCGGCGTCGGAGTGCTGCTGGTGCCGGCCCTGCTGGGCATCGCCGGGGCCGCGTGCTTCGGCTGGCTGGAGGGCGTCCGGGCGGCGCGGCTCACCGCCCTGTGCATCGGCCTGGCCGTCCTCGTGCCGGCCACGCTCGCCTTCTTCGTGGACGATATCGGTTTTGAAGCGGCGGGCTTCATGCCGCCGCAGGTGGCCGGCTGGCTGGGCGCGACGGTGGCCCTGCCGGCGGCGGCGCTGCTCGGCGGCTTCGGCGGGCTGCTCCTCATGGCCGCCCTGCTGGTAGCGCTGTCCGTAGGGACCATCGGCTGGAACCCGGTGGCCGCAGCGTTCCATCGGGGTCGTGCCCGGTGGGCGGAGCGCAAGGCCCATGCGGGGGCGGCACCGGCCGACGAGGTTGCGCCCATCCCGGACGCGTCGCTGCCCTTCGAATCAGTGCCCGCGCCGGAGATGGCCGCAGTGGCGGTGGACGCACCCTCGGCTTCTGCCGGCGGCGCGCCGGAGCCGGCCAGCGCGACGTCGCTGATGCCGAAGCTGCTGAAGCGGAAGAAGGAGCCGCCGGCGCCGGCCATCGTTCTCGAGGACACGGGCGACCCGGACTCGGAGGAGCGGCCGCCGCTGTCTCTGCTGAGCGAGCCGCCGCCCAGCGACGCCCGCCTCAGCGCGGAGCATTTCGACCACCTGGGCCAGGTGCTGGTGGACACGCTGAAGACGTTCAAGGTGGAGAGCAGCATCGGCGGGCGCACGACGGGCCCGGTGGTAACGCAGTTCGAGGTGGTGCCGGCGCCAGGCGTGAAGGTGAACAAGATTTCCACGCTGGACGCAGACCTGGCGCTGGCACTGCGGGCGCCGAGCATCCGCATTGTTGCCCCCATCCCCGGCAAGGGCGCGGTGGGCGTGGAAGTGCCGAATCCTGAGCCGGAAGTGGTCTATCTCCGCCGCATCCTGGAGACGCCCACGTTCCAGCGGGCGCGGGGTGTGCTGCCGCTGGCCCTGGGCAAGGACCTGAATGGCCGGCCGTACGTCGCGGACCTGGCGAAGATGCCGCACCTGCTCATTGCCGGTGCCACGGGATCCGGCAAGTCCATCTGCATCAACACGCTCATCACTTCGCTGGTCTACCGCCACTCGCCGAAGACGCTGCGGCTGCTGATGGTAGACCCGAAGATGGTAGAGCTGAGCATGTACGCCGACCTGCCACACCTGCGGCACCCGGTAGTGACAGATCCGGCGGACGCGGCGACGGTCCTCAAGTGGGCCGTGCTGGAGATGGAACGTCGTTATTCACTGCTGTCGGTGAACGGTGCACGCTCGCTGGCGGAATTCAACAAGCGGGCGGAGGACGGTGCGCCGCTGCGCCGGCCGGAGGCAGTAGGCGCGGATGACGACCCGGACCGCTGGAACTATACGGACGGGCCACTCCCCTTCATCGTCGTGGTGGTGGACGAGCTGGCCGACCTGATGATGTCGGTGCAGGCGGAGATCGAGAAGCCGCTGGCGCAGCTGGCGCAGAAGGCGCGCGCCATCGGCATTCACCTGGTCGTGGCGACACAGAGACCGAGCGTGAACGTGATTACCGGCCTTATCAAGGCCAACTTCCCGTGCCGGATCGCGTTCCGCGTGAGTTCGAAGGTTGACTCGCGCACCATCATAGACCAGAACGGCGCCGACGCGCTGCTGGGCAACGGCGACATGCTGTTCCTGCCGCCGGGCACCTCGGATCCCGTCCGGATCCAGGGCGCCTACCTGTCCACGGAGGACACGGAGCGGATGATGGACTGGTACCGCGACCGGGCGGCGGAGGCCCCGGAGCGGGAGGAGGACATCCTGGAAATGGTGCGGGCCAGGGAAGCCGCCGAGGCGGGGTCCGATGATGACGACGCGTTCTTCGAGGAGCGGGACGCCCTGTTCCGTCAGGCGGCCGAGGTCTGCGTCCAGTTCCAGCAGGGCTCCACCTCGCTGCTCCAGCGGCGGCTGCGCATCGGCTACGGCCGCGCGGCCCGCATCATCGACCAGCTCCACAACGCGGGCGTGCTGGGCCCGCCGGACGGCTCCAAACCCCGGGAGGTGCTCGTGGGCATGGAGTCCATTGATCACATCTGTGGCGACGGCGATTAACCGGGGAAGTGGAGCGATCGCCGCATCCCGCCGGAACGGCGCGCCACGGCGCCGGGTACCATGTCGGAACTTGGAACTACTGCGGTTGGGATCATGAAGCACAGGCATCTTGTGATATACGCGGCCGTGTTGGGTGCAGCCTGCGGCCGCGGGGATACGAGCCCCGAGGCGGACGCGGGCGAGGCCCTCGTGCCCCGGGACCAGACGGAAGTCGAGACTCCAGCGACGGACACCGCCGGGATCCCGACGGACGGGGTGATGTATGACCCTGACGTCGCGGTGCCGGGGGCACAGCCGGGCCCGGGCCCGGTCTCGCCCCCGGGCGGGGGTTCACAGCCTGCGCCAGGCGGTGCCACCGCAGCGCCGTCGCCGCCCCCGGCGGCCGATGTGCAGGGTGACGAGGGCGCAGCAATCCTGCGCCGGGCGGCAGCGGCGTACGAGAACGTGCGGTCGCTGCAGGCCGACTTTGTCATGCACTTCGAGAACCCGCTGCTGCGGCAGCAGCTAACCAGCCGGGGCACCCTGTATCAGCGGCAGCCGGACCGCATAGCGCTGCGTTTCACTGACCCGGCGGGCGACGTAATCATCGGCGACGGCCAGTACTTCTACATGTACCAGCCGAGCAATAATCCGGACCAGTACTTCCGGCAGCCCGCGGCGGCGGGTGGCGAGACGGGCGTGAACCTCCAGGCGCAGTTCGTGGGCAATCCGGTGGAGCGCTTCAGCTATACACTGCATGGCTCCGAAAGCGTGGCTGGCCGGAGCGCCCGGGTACTGACACTCGTGCCCCGACAGCGCGCGGAGTATCGATCCCTGAGAGTATGGATTGATGACCGGGACGGCCTCGCCCGGCGCTTCGAAATCACTGAGCACAATGGCACGGTCCGCCGGTTCGACCTGCAGGGGCTGCAGGTGAATCCGAGTATCCCCGACGGCGTGTTCCGTTTTACGCCGCCGCCGGGCGCCCGGGCAATTTCGGGCTGAACCGTTCCGTTCCGGTTTGATGACGTCCCCGCGGGCGGGTATATTCGCTCCGGGGACGTCGGTCATTTGAAGGAGTGTATGGGCAGAGCTACCAGCGGCCGCAGGCTGCAGCTTCCGGTAATGGGTGCGCCGCCGGCGCAGGAGCCGGTGTGGCCGGCGGCGTTTTTCCCGGCGGATGCGCCGCGCGTCGGTATCGTCACCCTGGGCTGTGACAAGAACACGGTGGACACCGAGCGCCTGCTGGCGCGTCTCGCCCACGCCGGGGCGCGGGTCGTTGCGGACGCGGGTGACGTGGATGTCGTCGTCGTGAACACGTGCGGCTTCATTGACGTGGCGAAGGAGGAGTCCGTCGAGGCGATCCTTGACGCAGTGCGCATGAAGCGCGACGGCGGCGTCCGTGCCGTTGTCGCCATGGGTTGCCTGGTCCAGCGCTACAAGGACGAGCTGCAGCGGGAACTTCCCGAAGTGGACATGTTCCTGGGGCTGACGGAAGCGGAGCGGCTCGTGCCGGAGCTGCGCGCACGGGGGCTCCTGGGCGAGAGCCCGCCCGTCGCGAACATGGAGCAGCCGCTGCGGCTGCTGTCCACGACCACCCGCCACACGTCCTACCTGAAGATCAGCGAAGGCTGCGACCACACCTGCGCGTTCTGCGCCATCCCCCTCATGCGGGGAAAGCACCGGTCCACCCCCATCGATGCGCTGGTGCGGGAGGCACGGCAGCTGGCGGCCGATGGCGTCGTCGAGCTGAACCTCATTTCCCAGGACACGACGTGGTACGGCCGGGACATCCTGCGCGGTGCCGACAGCGGTGGCGGAGACTGGTTCGTAGGCCGCACGTTCCATCGCATGGCGGGGAATGCGGGGGTGGCTCCGGCGCCGGTGGCCGCCGGTGCGCGACGCGCTCCCGGCGACACGCGTCGGGGGCTGCTGCCCGAGCTGCTGCAGGCGCTGCTGAGGGACACGGACATCCCGTGGCTGCGGCTCTTCTACATGTACCCGTCCGGGATCTACCGCGAGCTCGTGGAACTCATTGCCGCCGAGCCCCGAATCGTGCCGTACATAGACATGCCCATCCAGCACGGCTCCGACAGCGTCCTGAAGCGGATGCGCCGTCCCGAGCGCCAGGCGACCATCCGCGAACGAACGCAGTGGTTGCGGGATGCCATCCCGGATGTGGCCCTGCGCTCCACCATCATTGTAGGATTCCCCGGAGAGACGGACGAGGAGTTCGAGGAGATGCTGGAGCTGCTGGAAGAGATACGCTTCCATCACCTGGGTGCGTTCTCGTACTCGGTGGAAGAGGATACGCTGGCGGCCGGCATGCCGGACCAGGTGCCTGCGGAGGTACGGCGTGAGCGGCTGGAGCGGCTCATGGACCTGCAGCGCGGCATTTCCCAGGAACGCAACGAGGAGTGGCTGGGCAGGGAAGTGGACGTGCTCGTGGATGACCTGGTCGGCAGGGACGCCGATGACCCGCATGCCGCACGCGGAGTGAGAGGTGCTGTCGGGCGTACGGCCCGGCAGGCGCTGGAGATCGACGGCGTTGTGCATGTGGACGACGCGCGTGGCGCGCAGCCAGGCCAGTTCGTCAGGGCGCGGATCCTCGAAGCCGTGGAAGACGACCTGAGAGCGGAGATCATGCATGCAGGCGACTGAGGAGAAGGGGATGGCCAGCGCGCGGCTTTTCAGCCAGGCGCGCGAGCTGCTTCCCGGCGGCGTGAACTCGCCGGTGCGGGCGTTCCAGCGGGTGGGCGGCGAGCCCTTCTTCGTGGACCGCGCAGAGGGTCCGCTCCTCCACGATGTGGATGGCCGGACCTACATCGACATGGTCATGAGCTGGGGCGCGCTCATGCTGGGTCACGTCCATCCCGCTGTCTCCCGCGCGCTGACGGAGGCCATTGGCCGGGGCACCAGCTATGGCGCGCCTGCCGGGGGTGAGGTCGAACTGGCGCAGATGGTGGTGGATCTGGTGCCGTCGGTGGAGATGGTCCGGTTCGTCAACAGCGGCACCGAGGCGACCCTGTCCGCGGTGCGCCTGGCCCGCGCCGCTACGGGGCGGGACCTGATCCTGAAGTTCAACGGCTGCTATCACGGCCATGGCGACTCGTTCCTGGTCCACGCGGGCAGCGGAGTCGCAACGCTGGGATTGCCGGACTCACCGGGTGTGCCGGCGGCCCTGGCGGCGCTGACGCTGTCGGTGCCGTTCAACGATGCGGATGCCGTGGAAGAGGCGTTCCGGCGCCACGGGGACAGCATCGCCTGCGTCATCGTCGAGCCCATCGTCGGCAACAGTGGCTTCATCCCCCCGACTGACGGCTTCCACGCCCGGCTGCGGGAGGTCACGGAGCGGCACGGTGCGCTGCTCATCTTCGATGAGGTGATGACGGGGTTCCGGGTGGCACTCGGCGGCGCGCAGGAACGCTTTGGTGTTACGCCCGACCTGACTACTCTGGGCAAGGTCATCGGCTCGGGGCTGCCCGTGGGCGCCTACGGCGGTCGTCGTGATCTGATGGAGATGATCGCGCCGGCAGGCCCTGTCTACCAGGCGGGCACGCTGTCGGGCAACCCGCTGGCAATGGCGGCAGGCGTCGCACAGCTGCTGTTCCTCAGGGAGGCATCACCATACGCCGCACTGGAGTCACAGGCCCGTCGGATACTGGCGGGCCTCGGCGAGACGGCGGCCCGGCGCGGTGTGCCGTTCTGGGGTGACGCCGCCGGCGCCATGTTCGGCTGGCACTTCGTGGAGGGGCCCGTGCGCAACTTCGACGATGCTGCCGCCGTGGACGACGAACTCTTCCGCCGCTTCTTCAACGCCAGCCTGGAGCGCGGCGTGTTCCTGCCCGCCTCGCCGTTCGAGGCGGCCTTCCTGTCCACCGCCCACACGGAGCGGACCGTGGATACCGTCATCGATCGGTTGCAGGATGCACTGGAAGAGGCGACGTCGTGAGGTCGGCACACCGGGTCGTCGCCATCGTCGCTCTCAGCCTCGGTGCGTGTCGTCTGGGTGAGCCGGGGCCGCCGGCGGCACCGCCGCCGGCCACGGGACTGCCATCCGCCGAGCCCACGGTGGCCGTCGGCATCACCGTGGACAGTGCGGCCGCCATCGTCGGCGCTACCACGGATTTCGAGATTCGCGAGGCCGGTGGCGGTGTCGTTGCCCGGGGAGGTGCAGGCGAGCGCTGGACGTTCACCGCCGATGCCGACGGCAGGATCACCGGACGGGGGCCGGGCGGCGCAACACAGCCGCGGGCGACGTCACTCCGGGTCGTCCCGTCCCGTGCGGGCGGCCTGACCATCGGCGGCCGGCAGTACCGGGGCGAGGCGCTGATCCTGGCCCGGCCGAACGCTCAGGTCACCGCCGTGAACGTGGTGGACCTGGAGGCCTACCTGCTTGGCGTCGTGCCCCGGGAGATCGGCCGGCTGCCCGCTTCCCAGATCGAAGCCATCAAGGCCCAGGCAGTGGCGGCCCGCACGTACGCCATCGGCAACCTGCGGGGGCGGCAGAGTCGCGGCTTCGATTTCTACGCCACTGTGCTGGACCAGGTCTACGGCGGGATGCAGGACGAGGACAGCGTCGTGAACCGGGCGGTGGCCGAGACCCGCGGCGAGATCATGACATACAACGGCACGCCCATCCTGGCCTACTACAGTTCCACCTGTGGTGGCGCCACCGCGAACATCGAAGATTCGTGGCCGAACCGGACCTCGCTGCCCTACCTGCGTGGCGTATCCGACCGGATCCCGGGCACCGACCGCTACTACTGCGATACGTCCAACCGCTTCAGCTGGACCACACGCTGGACCCGGGATCAACTCCTTGCCGTGCTGGGCGAAACCCTGAGAGCACACACCGGCGGCAGCGTCAGCACCGTGCGCCGTATCGATGACGTGCGGCTCGCCGGCCGGAACGCATCGGATCGCGCCACGGTGGAAATCGTCGCCGACGGCACGACCCATACACTGCGCGCCGACTCGGTGCGATGGGTGCTGCGCCCGCAGCCAGGGCCGGCTATCCTCAACAGCTCGAAGCTGGAAGCGGTCGAGGCGACGCGGGATGCCGGCGGCGTCAGCACGCTGGAGATCCGCGGCGGCGGCTGGGGCCATGCCATCGGCATGTGCCAGGTCGGCGCCATCAACCGCGCTCGCATGGGCCAGTCGCATCGCCGGATTCTCCAGGCCTATTACACCGGCGTGCAGATCCAGCGGCTGTTCTGATCATGCGACAGCTTCTGTTCCGGCTCGCGATGGCGGTGGCCGTCACCCTCGTTCCTGCCGCTGCCCGGGCCCAGGACCTTGCCGATTACGACTACGAGAATCTCACGTTCCGCGGCATCGGCTTCGATTACGGCTACATCTGGCCCGACCGGGTGGAACCCGCACCGATCTGGTCGCTGCGCCTGGACCTCGGCTTCCTCGGACCGGCCGTGCGCATCGCGCCGACCATGTCCTACTGGACATCAGAGTTCCGGACCGCCGAAGTGGAGCGGCTTGCAGAACGCCTGTCTCGCCTGCCCGCGCTGGCCGACCGGGACATCGTCCTCACCGCCGCCGACCTCGGGCCCATCCAGTGGAGCGACCTGAGCTTCACTGTCGACGCGCATGTGGTATGGACCGCGCCCTTCGATATCATCACCTTCGTCGGCACCAGTGCCGGCCTCCACGCCATGAACGGGCGCGGCGCGGCCATCGAAGATACCTTTGTGGAGGGGCTGCTCGATTCCATGACTGCCGGCGTCGGGTTCATGACAGGGGTGGAAATACAGCCCGCACCGGTGCTGCGTGTCTACGGCGAGGCCCGATATACCCTCGTCAGCGACGTCCGCTATCCGGGATTTCGCGTCGGCGCTGCGCTGATGCTGCCGCCGCGTCGTTAGCTCAACTCCGGGGGACTGATGAAGGAAGGGGACAAGCTCCGCGTAGGCCTCATGGGCGTCGGCGCCATCGCGCAGGTCGTGCACCTGCCCGTGCTGGCCCGCCTCGAGAACGTCGATCTCGTCGCCGTCTGCGATGTTGACCAGCCGCGGGCCCAGGCCATCGCCGCCCGGTTTGGCATACCCAGAGTGTACACCGACGATGATGACGTCTTCGCCGCCGATGACATAGACGCCATCATCATCTGCAGCCCCAGTCATCTGCACGAGTCCCAGGCCATCGCGGGGCTGCAGGGCGGCAAGCACGTGCTGGTGGAGAAGCCGCTGGCCCTTACTGCGGAGGCCGCCCAGCGCGTCATCGAGGTCGCCGAGAAGACGGACCGGACACTCATGATCGCCATGAACAACCGCTGGCGCCCCGATACCATGGCGCTGCGGCCCTTCGCCCGGCACGGCGAACTGGGCGACATCTTCCTCACCCGCGGCGCCTGGCTCAACCGGAAGACCCGCGTGGTCCGGCCCACCTGGCGCCATCGCAAGGTCACCGCCGGCGGCGGCGCACTCATGGACCTGGGCGTCCAGACCCTCGACCTTTGCCTGTGGATGCAGGATTATCCCGAGGCCGTCAGCGTAACGACTCACCTGCACTTTCCCGAGGGCATGGAGGTGGAGGATTCCGCCGGTATCCTCGTCCGCCTCGCCAATGGATCCGCTGTCTCCCTGACCGTCAGCTGGAGCCTGGTCGCGGAACGGGACCGCCACTACATGCGCCTCCTCGGAACCCGCGGCTCCGGCGCCATCGCCCCCCTCGGCGTGTACAAGGAACTGGAAACCGGCCAGATCATTGATGTCACGCCCCAGGTTACGCAGGGCAGGGAAAACCTCTACACCGCATCGTATCGCCAGGAACTGAGCCACTTCGTCGGCGTCGCCCTCGGCCAGGGCGAGGAGGCGCTGCCCCGGGAACAGGTCCAGATCATGAAGATCGTCGAGGCCGGATACCGCTCCTTTGAGGAGAAGCGGGAAGTGGAGATCGGGTGAACGAATTCGGGATCGGGATCGTAAACGTATACCGAAACGTACAACGTTGAACGGACCGCTGGTCCCTGGCGGCCGGACGGGCGACCGGTGCGCGCGGACTCCGCCTCGGGGTCGTTCCTTTCGGGACAGGCACCGCCCGAAGCACCCGAACAGGCGGGATCGTTGGAGGGGTCGTTTACGTTGAATGTTTACGTTTGTCGTCCCGCTCCCGGCCGCTCAGGCCATTGCCTGAGCGGCTCTGATTCGCTAAAATAAACAGTCTGTGGACGGACCAGAGCATACGAGGAAACGATGAAGCCGGACATCCATCCGGACTACAAGACCGTCAAGGTGCACTGCGCCTGCGGGAACGAGTTCGAGACGCGCAGCACGTCAGACAGCATCCATGTGGAAATCTGCGCCATCTGCCATCCGTTCTACACGGGTCGCCAGAAGCTGGTGGACACCGCGGGCCGGGTGGAGCGGTTCCGTCAGAAATGGGGAACGCAGAAGGCCGGAGCGTGAGAAGAGCCGGGGTTTCCCCGGCTCTTTCGCTATCCGGGAGGCATGAATGAGCTGGGAGTCACGCATACCCTCGTTGCGGCAGCGGTACCGGGACCTTACGGACCGGCTGGCGGATCCGGCGGTGCTGGGCGATCCGGGCACCCTGCGCAAGGTGGCACAGGAGCACGCCGACCTGGACCCGGTGATGGTGACGGCCGACCGTCTGGACGAGGTCCGGGCGCAGCTGGCGGGTGCCCGGTCGATGATCGAGGCGGGCGACGACGCCGAGCTGGTGGAGCTGGCGGAGGCGGAGGTAGCAGAGCTCGAGGCGGAGGAGGAGCGCGTCGCAGGAGAACTGCGCACGCTGCTGCTGCCGAAGGACCCGCTGGCCGACCGGGCGGCGGTAGTGGAGATCCGGGCGGGGACGGGCGGCGACGAAGCGGGGCTGTTCGCGGCGGACCTGTACCGCATGTACAATCGGTACGCAGACCAGCGCGGCTGGAAACTGGAGCTCCTCGAGATGTCGGAGGGTGAGCGGGGCGCATACAAGGAAGTGGTGTTCGCCGTCCACGGCCGCAATGCCTATGGCGATCTGCGGGCAGAGTCGGGCGTGCACCGGGTGCAGCGGGTGCCGGCAACGGAGAGCCAGGGCCGGATTCACACGTCGGCGGCGACCGTGGCTGTGCTGCCGGAGGCGGAGGACGTTGACATCGCCATCCGCGACGAGGACCTCCGTATCGACGTATACCGGTCGAGCGGCCCCGGCGGCCAGTCGGTGAACACGACGGATTCGGCAGTGCGTATCACGCACATCCCGACGGGCGTGGTCGTGACCTGCCAGGACGAGAAGTCACAGCTCAAGAACAAGGTCAAGGCGCTTAAGGTGCTGCGCAGCCGGCTGCTGGACGCGAAGATCGCGGAGCAGGAAGCGGCGCGCGCGCGGGAGCGAAAGACGCAGGTGGGCACGGGCGACCGGTCTGCCAAGATCCGGACGTACAACTACCCGCAGGGCCGGGTCACGGACCACCGCATCGGCCTGACGTTGCACCGGCTGCAGGAGATCATGGACGGCGATCTGGATGAGTTGGTGACCGCCCTGAAGCTGGCGCGGGAAGCGGAGCAGCTGGAATCGACCGCCGCGTGAGGCGGACGACATCCTACGGGCGACGTACTAGGGGCGAGGTACGGCGGGTTTGGTGGAGCGGGTTCTGGAGCTGAGTCGCAAGGCGGCGGGCGTCTTCGAGGAACGGGGCTTCGAGAATCCGCGGCTGGAGGCAGAGCTGCTGCTGGCTGGCGTGCTCGGTATGCGGCGGCTGGATCTCTACCTGCAGCATGACCGGCCGCTGTCGCCTGACGAACTGGACCGCTACCGTGGCGCTGTCCGCCGTCGGCTGAAGCACGAGCCGCTGCAGTACGTGCTGGGCACGGCTGCGTTCCGGCACCTGGAACTGGCGGTGGACCGCAGGGTGCTGATCCCGCGGCCGGAGACGGAGGTGCTGGTGGGGCTTGTGCTCGACTGGGCCGTGGCGCGGCCCCGGCCGAAGCGGGCTCTTGACATCGGTACCGGATCCGGGGCCATCGCCCTCAGCCTGGCCGCGGAGGGTGGATTCGACGACATCGTCGCCACCGACATTTCCGCCGACGCACTGTCGGTGGCCTCGGTGAACGCCGGGCGCAGCGGGCTGGACGGACAGGTGGAGTTCCGCAGGGGGTCGCTGTTCGACGCCGTCGCCGGCGAGCGGTTCACGGTGGTGGTGTCGAATCCGCCGTATATTGCGGACGCTGACCGGGACACACTGGCGCCCGAGGTCCGCGACCACGAGCCGGCCCTGGCGCTGTTCGGCGGTGCCACGGGTCTGGACCTGGTCAGGGCGCTCATCGAAGCAGCGCCGGCCCACCTGGAGACGGGTGGGTTGCTGGCGCTGGAACTGGGCCTGGACCAGGGCGCGGCGGTGCTGGCGCTGCTGGAGAGTACCGGCGCCTTCAGCGGCGCCCGGATTGTGGCTGACCTGACGGGTCGCCCCCGATTCGCCCTGGCGGAACGGGTTGCACTTTGAAGCGGGAGACTGGGATGACGGATGGAATGAAGGAACGGGCCCACGAGCTGGGTCGGATGCTGGGGCAGAGCGAGGAGTTCAAGGCGGTGGAGCGGGCGCGGCAGCGGCTGACGGAAGACCAGGATGCCGTTGGCCGGATGCAGCGGCTGGATACACTGGAGCGGGACATCGCCGCGTACCTGCAGAACAACATGGAGCCGGGCGAGGCGGAGAAGGAAGAGTACGAGCGGCTGTTCGCTGAGCTGCAGGGCTCCGCAGTGTACCAGGGCTTTGTGGCGGCACAGAGCAACTTCGACAAGCTCGTAAAGCGGATGAACGAGGAGATTTCCAAGGGTATCGAGGCCGGTGCCCAGTCTCGCATCATCCTGCCTTCCTGACGAGGCGTCATGGCCGGCCTGGAGTCACTGCGAGGGAGCGTCTACGGTATCATCGACCCGCTGATCGGTGCGCTGGTCCGGTGGCGGGTGCACCCGAACCTGCTGACGACCCTCGGTTTCGTCGCCACGGCCGGTGCGGGGCTCGCGTTCCATCGCCACTGGGTCCATGCCGCCGGGCTGCTCATCCTGCTGGGCGGCTTCTTCGACATCCTGGACGGTCGCGTCGCCCGGCTCACAGGACTCGGCAGCAAGTTCGGCGCGTTCTACGACTCGACGCTGGACCGCATCAGTGAGATCGTCGTGTTCCTCGGCATCCTGTCGCTGTACAACGACGCCTCGCCCGATGGCCCCGACCTCGCCGTGTGGTGGCTGGGCGACGTAGCCATGATCTATCTGGTGATGCTGGCCATGGCGGGGTCCCTCATGATCAGCTATACTCGCGCGCGGGCCGAGGCGCTCGGGCTGGACTGCAAGGTCGGCCTCATGCCCCGGGCCGAACGGGTGGTGCTCATTGGCGGAGCCGCGCTATTTTTCGGCCTCGCGTGGCAGGGCCTGGTGCTGAAGATCGTGATCGTGATCCTCGCGCTCCTCACGAACCTGACTGCATTCCAGCGTATCGTATGGGTGTACCAGCACGCCCGCGGCGTGCCCCTCGACGAGTGATGAACAATCCTTCTGAGGTCATATGGAAAACAGTGTGAAGCCTGCCCAGGGCAAGCTCGGCGTGCTGCTCCCCGGCATGGGTGCGGTCGCCACCACCTTCGTCGCCGGCGTCGAGGCCGTGCGCCGTGGCATCGGCGCGCCCATTGGCTCGCTGACCCAGCTGGCGCACATCCGTCTGGGCAAGCGGACGGAGGGGCGTAACCCGTTGATCCGGGACTTTGTGCCGCTGGCGGATCTGAACGACATCGTCTTCGGCGGCTGGGATCCTATCCCTGACGACGCGTACGAGAGTGCATTGAAGGCCGGCGTACTCAACAAGTGGGAGCACGTCGAGCCGCTGAAGGATTTCCTGCAGGGCATCAAGCCCATGCCGGCCGTATTCGATTCGAAGTACGTGACGCGGCTGGAGGGCACCAACGTGAAGACGGGTGCCACCAAGCGGGAGCTGGCGGAGCAGCTGCGCCAGGATATCCGTGATTTCAAGGCGCAGCACAACTGCGACCGCCTGGTGATGGTCTGGTGCGCGTCCACGGAGGTCTTCCTGCAGGTCTCCGAAGCGCACATGAGCCTCGAGAAGTTCGAGGAGGCCATGGACAACAATGATCCGGCCGTCGCACCGTCCATGATCTACGCCTGGGCGGCGCTCATGGAGGATGTTCCCTTCGCCAACGGCGCGCCGAATCTGACGGTGGACTTCCCGGCCATCCAGGAACTGGCGAAGCAGCGCGGTGTCGCCATTTCCGGCAAGGACTTCAAGTCCGGCCAGACCATGATGAAGACCATCCTGGCGCCGGGCCTGAAGGCGCGCATGCTGGGGCTGTCCGGGTGGTTTTCCACCAACATCCTCGGGAACCGGGACGGCGCGGTGCTGGACGACCCGGCATCCTTCAAGACCAAGGAGGAGTCCAAGCTGGGTGTCATCGAGCATATCCTCCAGCCGCAGATCCACCCGGAACTGTACGGCAATGTCTACCACAAGGTACGCATCGAGTATTATCCGCCCCGTGGTGACAACAAGGAGGGCTGGGACAACCTCGACATCTTCGGCTGGCTCAACTACCCGATGCAGATCAAGGTGGACTTCCTCTGCAGGGACTCCATCCTGGCCGCGCCCATCGTTCTCGACCTGGCCCTGTTCATGGACCTGGCGCAGCGGGCCGGCATGAGCGGCATCCAGGAGTGGTTGTCCTTCTACTACAAGTCGCCCATGACCGCGCCGGGGCTCTACCCCGAGCATGACCTGTTCATCCAGCACATGAAGCTGAAGAACACGCTCCGGCACATCATGGGTGAAGACCAGATCACGCACCTCGGGCTGGATTATTACGAGGAGCTCGTCGAGGCGTCCTAGCGCGCGGTGGGCATACCCATGCTTCCCTCCGGGCCCGCGTACCCGGCCAGTGACCCGCGACCTGGCCGGGCGCTGGCCGGGCCCTGCCACTGACCATGTTCATCGTACTCGAAGGCATAGAAGGCTCCGGCAAGTCCACGCAGGCACGGTTGCTGGCCGAACGGCTGGAGGCCGCCGGGCGGACGGTCATCCTCACACGTGAACCGGGTGGTACACAGGTCGGTGAGGAGATCCGGCGGGCCCTGCTACACGGCGGCGATGATGTGCCGGCGCGTACGGAACTGCTGCTGATGCTGGCGGCGCGGGCGGCGTTTGTGGACGGCATTGTGAGCCCGGCGCTGGCCCGGGGGGCGGTGGTCATCTCGGACCGGTACGAGATGTCAACGTTCGCCTACCAGGGCTACGGCCGGGGCCTGTCGCTGGACGAAGTGCGTCAGATCAACGACTTTGCGACTGGCGGGCTGAGACCCGACGCGACGGTGGTGCTGGACCTGGACGTGGCGGAAGGCGAGGCGCGGCGGTTGGCGGCAGGGCGAACGGCGGACCGCATTGAGCGGGCCGGTGCCGGGTTCCACCGAAAGGTGGCGGAGGCATATCGCTTGCTTGGCAGGTCTGAGCCGGGTGCCGCGCTGGTGCACGGTTCGGGTGCACCGGAGGATGTGCACGCGTCAATCCTGCGTGTACTGGGGGACCGGTTCCCAGAAACCTTCGGGGCTACGAAGGGTTAGTACAGAGGACACGGAACAGCCGCAGCGACGTCCCGGGAGGACGGATGAAGATCAAGCGCACACTGATGGCACCGGTGGTCGTCGCCGGACTGGCGATGGCGACCGGTGGCTGGTTCCTGCAGCGAGGGGTCGGCGAGGAGCGAAACATCTACGCGAATGCGCGTCTGTTCGAGGACGTGCTCCGGTTCGTGTCGGATAATTTCGTGGACGCAAAGCAGCCGGGCGAGCTGTACCAGATGGCCATTGACGGGATGCTGCTGGAACTCGGGGATCCTCATACTGCGCTGATGCCTGCGCAGGACTACGAGCGTCTGCGGATGCAGACGCAGGGCGAATATGGTGGTATCGGCATCCAGATTGACCGGCGGGGCGGCTGGATCACGGTGATTGCGCCGCTGCCGGGTACGCCTGGCGCCCGTGCCGGTCTGCAGGCGGGTGACCAGATCATCGAGGTGGAAGGCGAGTCGACACGGGACTGGGACACGGACATGGCGGTGAGCCAGCTCCGTGGTGCGCGCGGCAGCAAGGTCAGAATCGTCATTGCGCGCCCGGGCGTGGATGAGACCATCCCGCTGGAGATTACGCGGGAGGAAATCCAGATCCAGGCGGTTCCGTCGGCGTACATGATGGACGGCGACGTCGGCTACGTGGAGATGATCTCCTTTGCGGAGACGTCCACGGACGAGTTGCGTCGCGCGATCCAGCAGTTGCAGTCGGAAGGCGCGCGTGGCGTTATCCTGGACCTGCGTCGCAACCCGGGCGGCCTGCTGGAGCAGGGGGCGACGGTGGCCGACCTGTTCCTGGATCGTGGCCAGGTCATCGTCGAGACGAAGGGGCGTGCGCAGAACCAGAACCACCGCATGGTGGCGCGTACGGCGGACCAGTTCAACGGCCTGCCCATCGTCGTGCTGGTGGAGCCCAGCAGTGCCTCGGCCTCGGAGATCGTCGCGGGTGCGCTGCAGGATCATGACCGTGCGCTGGTGCTGGGTCGGACGACCTACGGCAAGGGTTCGGTCCAGACGCTGTTCCCACTGAGCGGCCAGAACTGGCTGAAGGTGACGACGGCGCGCTGGTACACGCCGGTGGGGCGCAGCATCCAGAAGCCGTACGGCATCGACGGAGTTCATCCCACGGAACTGGATGACGGCGCGGCTGCGGCGACGGATACGCTGGACCGGCCGGAATACCAGACGGACAGCGGCCGTACCGTGTATGGCGGTGGCGGCATCCATCCGGACCTGGTCATCATGCCGGACACGTTGACGTCAACGGAGCGGGCGTATCGCCAGGCGGTGATCCGGCGGGCGGGCGAGTGGCCCGCGGCCCGCACGGCCATGGCGGTGGAGATCATCCGGGCAAACCCGGACCTGACCCGGAACTTCACGGTCACCCCGGCAATGCGCGATACATACTTCCGCATGCTCCGGCAGCGCGAGGTGGTCACGGATCGAGACATATTCGACGCGGCGATCAGGATCGTAGACCAGGAGATCACTCGCGAGGTGACGTACTCGAAGTGGGGAGAGGCTGCAGCGAGCCAGCGCATGAGTGCGGAGGACTCGCAGGTGCAGGCGGCAGCCGACCTTCTGCGACGGGCCAACTCGCCGGAGTCGCTGTTCCGGCTGGCCGCCGAGATTGACGCGGCGCGGACCGCGGCCGCCTCGCGTTGAGGCGGAAACTGCGGGACCTGCGGGAGGAGCCGACGCCCGGCCAATGACCATCGCGGCGCTGCTGGCGCTGGCAGTTGTCGGGTGTGGCGTCGGCTTCCTGTCCGGCCTCGTCGGAATTGGAGGGGGGGTGCTCATCGTGCCCTTCCTCTATTTCTTTTACGGTCATGCCGAGTGGAGTGGCGTGGTCGTGCCTGAATCGCTGCATGCGACCATGGCTCATGCAACGAGTCTCTTCATCATCGTGCCGACGGCAGTGGTCGGTACGCTGACCTATGCACGGGCCCGTCTCGTGGCCTGGAAGGCGGTGTGGCCCATTGCATTCGCCTCCCTGGTTGCGGCGGCCCTCGGCGCCATGGTCGCGTCCCGGGTGCCACAGGAGCTGTTGCGGCTGGGCTTCGGCTTCTTCCTCGTCTTTACGGCCGCGAACCTGGTAGCCCCTCGCCCCCAGTCCGCTACCGGTCGCATGCGTCTGGGTATTCCGGTGGTGGCCGTCACCGGCGGCCTGGTGGGTCTGCTTTCAGCGCTGCTGGGTGTGGGCGGCGGACTGGTGGCCATCCCCCTCCTCATGTACGTGGTACGCATCAACGTTGAGCAGGTGGCGGCGACATCACTGGCGATTGTGGTAGTGGCGGCGACGTCTGGCAGCGTGACGTACGTGCTGGCAGGCCTGGGCGCGCCAGGCCTGCCCAGTGGCAGCTTCGGCTACGTGCACATGGCCGCTGCGCTGCCCATGCTGCCCGGTGCCATGCTCGCCGCCCGGCTCGGTGCCAGGGCGAATCAGCGGATGGATCCGCGGCACCTCCGCTGGGCCTTTGCCGCGCTGTTCGTCGTGCTGGGCGTCAGGCTGGTCATGACGAACCTCGGATCACTTCTCACGCGGTGAGGAACCGGGGGGTAGAGATCGCGCCGGTCCCGCCGGTACTGGCGTTGACCGTGGCGGTGCTGGCAGTGAGCTGGGCGGGCCCGCTCGTTCGATTCACCGAGGCGCCCGCCCTCGTCGTTGCGGCGTGGCGGCTGGTACTTTCCGTCGCGTTCATTGCGCTGGTCCTGCTGGTCCGGGGTGCGCCGCCGCCCCGCCTGGCCGTGCGGGACTGGCTGTTCGCCGCCGCGTCGGGCGTGTTCCTGGCCCTGCATTTCTGGAGCTGGATCGCGTCACTGGACCTGACGACCGTCTCGAGTTCCGTGGTGCTGGTCTCGACACAGCCGGTCTTCGTGGCACTGCTGTCCGGCCTCGTCCTGGGCGAGGTGGCGACCAGACGGCAGTGGCTGGGGATCCTGGTGGCAGTCGGCGGTGCGGTGGTCATCGCCTGGGGTGACTTCGCACTGGGCCGCGATGCGCTGCTGGGTGACCTGCTGGCGCTGGCCGGCGCCATCTTTGTCTCCATCTACTACGTCATTGGCCGGCGGCTCCGGTTGCTGGTGGACCTGTGGTGGTACATCGGCATCATCTACGGCATGGCGGCGCTGGTGCTCGTTGCTGCGACACTGGTCATGCCCGATACCTCCCTCAGCGGCCACGGCCGCACCGACTGGCTCGTCTTCCTGGCCCTGGCCGCAGGCCCCATGATGCTGGGCCACACACTCGTCAACTATGCCTTGCGCTACGTACGCGCCTATGTGGCGAACCTGGCGCTGCTCGGTGAACCGGTGGGTGCCACCATCATCGCCTGGCTGTTGCCCACCATCGCGGAAGTGCCCGGGCCGCAGACCGTCATTGGCGGCGTGCTCATTCTCGGCGGAATCGGCCTGACGCTCACCAGTCGAAAAGTCGCCCCACCTGCACATGAAGTTGCTACGTCGTGATATGTTGTTTCCGCAAGGAAGCTGTTCAATTCCATGAGAACGCAGAGGGCGCTGGTGCGGTCAGCAGTGGTGGAGGTCTGGCGGGGTTCGCTGGTGGAGTCCCGGCACGAGGTTCATGTGGCAGTGGCGGACGCCAGCGGCGACCTCGTGGCGCAGGCCGGCGACCCGGCGCTGGTGACGTTCGCCAGGTCGGCCGTCAAGCCCATCCAGGCGCTACCGCTGGTGGACGATGGCGTAGCGGAGCGGTTCGGTCTGGATGACGAGGAGATGGCGCTGGCGTGCGCTTCCCACAGCGGTGAGGCGGCCCACGTTGCAGTGGCCCGGCGGCTGCTCGGTAAGCTGGGCCTGGATGAGCACGACCTGGCATGCGGCGCACACGCGCCGTTCCATCGGCCGTCAGCGCGGGCGTTGCAGGAGGCCGGAACGGCGCCGGGCCGCGTGCACAACAACTGCTCCGGGAAGCATGCAGGCATGCTCGCGCTGGCACAGGCACACGGCTGGGATGTGGCGGGTTACGAGCAGGCGGCACATCCGGTGCAGCGGCGGATGCTGAGCGAGATGGCGCGATGGTGCGACGTATCGGAGTCGGACATCGTCGTGGGCGTGGACGGCTGCGGCGTCGCAACGTTCGCGGTGTCACTGAGTTCGCTGGCTGGTGCGTTTGCCCGGTTGGCCGGAGCCGCCGTGGCCGGTGAGCCGGGGCCCCGCCGGGTCCTGGATGCAATGCGGGCGCATCCCCGTCTGGTGGCCGGCACGGGCCGTTTCTGTACGGCCCTCATGGAAGCGTCGTCCGGCCGTGTGGTGGCGAAAGTAGGGGCCGAGGGCGTATACGGCGCGCTGGTCCCTGACGCGGGGCTCGGCATCGCTTTGAAGGTGGCAGACGGCGGGCGACGGGCGGCGGAGCCGGCGCTGGCAGCGGTGCTCGCCGTGCTCGACCTGCTGAGCCCCGGGGAGCTGGCGGAACTCCGGACGTTCACGGAGCCGGTGCTGGTGAACACGCGCGGCGAGGAAGTGGGCGTCGTTCGTGCCGTGATGGCACCGGGGCGAGGGACATGACGGCAGCGCAGGAAGGGCTGGTTCTGTTGTCGGCGGCGGTGGGCGCAGGGAACCGGCCGCGGCTGCGGCGGGCACTCGAGGCAGCCGCCACGGTGACGGACGGGACGGCAATCGAGGAAGTGCTGGTCCAGAGCTACCTGTTCGTGGGCTATCCCGCGGCCCTTGGCGCACTGGGTGAGTGGCGCCGGTTCAGCGGGCGCCCCGCGGCCGCACCCGCGGGCGACGAGACAGAATGGGAGCGCCGGGGCGTCGCGACGTGCCGTCGGGTGTACGGGGGACAGTATGAGCGGCTGCGGGACAATATCCGTGCGCTGCACCCGGACATGGAGGCCTGGATGGTGGTGGAAGGCTACGGGAAGGTGCTGGGCCGGCCGGGCCTGGACCTCGCCACGCGGGAGCTGTGCATCGTCGCACTGCTGGCGCAGCAGGACGCCGCGCCGCAGTTGTACTCGCACCTGCGAGGGGCGCTGAACGCTGGGAACACCGAAGCGGACGTGGAGGCGATGATATCGCTGCTGCTGCCGGACCTGGCGGAACCACGGCGGGGGACACTGAGACAGCAGTGGGCAGCGGTGCAGCAGCGCCGCAGCACTGCGGGGAACTGAGCGCATCATGTTTGTTGACTATACGGAGATCAATGTGGCCGGCGGCATCGGCGGCTCGGGCGCTGAAGCGTTCAGGCGGGAGATGGGTGTGGCGTTTGGCGGCCCGTCAGGTGGCGACGGCGGACGCGGCGGCAACGTCATACTCCGGGCGGACCCGCACCTCTGGACGCTGCTGGACTTCCGCTACCAGCAACACTACAAGGCGGAACGCGGCCAGCATGGACAGGGCAAGAACCGGACGGGCCGGGATGGCGAGGACCTCCTGCTCCGGGCACCGGTAGGCACCATCGTGCGGGACGCGGAGAGCGGCGAGACGCTGGGCGAACTGACGGAGCCCGGCCAGGAGATCATCGTGGCCAGAGGCGGTCGGGGCGGTCGGGGCAACGCACGGTTCGCGACGGCGACGCGGCAGGCGCCGCGACACTGGGAGCCCGGCGCCGAGGGGGAGGAACGGCGGATCGCGCTGGAACTGAAGCTCATCGCGGACGTCGGCCTCGTCGGTCAGCCCAACGCAGGCAAGTCCACGTTCCTCGCCGCCGTGTCGGCCGCCACGCCGAAGGTGGCGGATTACCCGTTCACCACGCTGACGCCGAACCTGGGCGTAGTTTCTCTCACCGGCTCGCGGACGTTCGTCGTCGCGGATATTCCCGGCATCATCGAGGGCGCCCACGAAGGCAAGGGCCTGGGTCTGCGCTTCCTGCGGCATATTGAACGGACCCGGACGCTGGCGTACCTGATCCCGCTGGACTCCGAAGATGTTCAGGCTGAGTACGAGCTGCTGCGCGGCGAACTGGGCCGGTATTCCCTGGAACTCGCCGACAAGCCCCATTGCGTGATCCTGACCAAGGCGGACATGCTGAGCGGCGACGATGCGGCGCCGACGCTGGAGGCACCGGAAGCCTGGGGCACTTTTGTCATCTCGGCCGTGGCCCGGACAGGCCTGCCAAGGCTGCTGGAGGCGCTGTGGTCTCGCGTGCGCGATGAGATGGAGGTGGAACAGCAGTTCGACGAGCCCGAGGCATACCAGCCGTGAGCCCGCGGCACTGCCCGCACGACCGCCGGGAGCTGGCGGCTCGCCTGGCGCTGCTCACCGTGCCGGGGCTGAAGGCGGAACAGGCCATCTCCCTGGTGGAGGCCACCGGCAGCGCGCGGCTGGCGTTCGACGCCCTGGGCGACGTCTTCGGTGGCGACATGGCGGCGGCCGCGCGCACGGAGCGAGTCCGGCAGCGGACGCGACGAGCACTCCAGGCAGTGGAGGAGCAGGGCCTGCATGTGGTCACGTTCGACGATGAACTCTACCCGGCGCGGTTGTCAGGGTACCTCACGGACTACCGCCCACCGGTGCTGTTCGGTCGCGGCGACCTGTCGCTGGTGCAACCCCAGTGTATCGCCATCGTCGGGTCCCGGTCCGCGTCGGAGTACGGGCTGGACGTGGCGGAGGACGCGGCGCGGCATGTGGCCCACGCCGGCGGCTGCGTGGTGAGTGGCGTGGCCCTCGGCGTGGATGCGGCGGCGCACCGGGCGGCACTGGAGGCCGATGGCGCCACCATCGGCGTGCTGGGCTGCGGCGTGGACGTGTTCTATCCGCGCCGCAACATGGAACTCCAGGAGCGCATTGGGCGTTGCGGCCTGCTCCTGTCCGAGCAGCTTCCCGGCGAGCCCCCGCGCAAGCACCAGTTCCCATATCGGAACCGGATCATCGCGGCCCTGTCGTCCGCTGTCCTCATTGTGGAGGCAGGAGCGAAGAGCGGTGCACTCAGCACGGCAGGCCATGCCGCCGACCTGGGCGTGGATGTGTTTGTCGTACCCCACGCCATCGATCGCCCGAACGCAGCCGGCAACCTGCGCCTGTTCCGGGAGGGCGCGCCGGTCTATACCGGTGCCCGCGATATGCTGGAACAGGTGGGCCTGATGGGGGTCGGCGACCCTGTCCCGGCGGCGAGTGGGGATATGGAGTACCCGCCTCCCGGGCCGGAGGCGGCACGGATCTGGGATTCGCTGGATGCACGAGGCCGTCACGTGGACAGCATTGCGGCGGCGGTGGGCATGCCGGTGGACGAGGTCCTGGTCGCGCTGCTGGATCTGGAACTGGACGGCTATGCCATCCAGCTCGGCGGAGGCCGCTTCACCCGCCGGCGCCGGGAACGACGCATCCTGAAGCAGAAGGAGGCCGCCGACGGCAACAGCGCGGCTGCAGCCGGGTAATAACGCAGGTGAAGATCCGGCATCTCTACATTCATGTCCCCTTCTGCGCCCGTCGCTGCGGTTACTGCGATTTCGCCGTCACTGCCACCAGCTCTGCGCCGGTGGAGGCGTGGCTGACCGCCATCCGCGCGGAGCTGGAGGAACGCCAGCGGCGGGAACGCTGGCAGACGCCCATGGCGCTGGACACCATCTACGTCGGAGGCGGCACACCATCGCTCCTGGGCACAGGCGCCATGGCCAGGCTCAGGGACCTGCTGCAGGCATTCGCCGAGTGGGACAGCGCGTCCGTGGAATGGACGGCGGAAGCGAATCCGGAGAGTTTTTCCGGTGAACTGGCCGAGGACTGGGTCGCGGCCGGCGTCAACCGTATCAGCCTGGGGGCACAGACTTTTCACCAGCCGGCACTGCGCTGGATGGGCCGGCTCCATGGGACGGAGGGGCCGGCCACGGCCGTGGCTGCAGCTCGCGGAGCGGGCCTTGATAACGTCAGCATCGATCTCATTTTCGGCCTGCCTGCCCGCCTGGAGCGGGACTGGGCCGGCGACCTGGACCGGGCCCTGGCGCTGGAGCCGGCGCACATATCGTTGTACGGGCTGACCGCCGAATCCGGCACGCCACTCGGCCGCTGGGTGCGCGAGGGCCGGGAGCAACTCGCCGACGACGGGCGGTACGCCGATGAGTTCGTCCTGGCGGCCGACCGCCTGACCGCCGCGGGCCTGCAGCACTACGAGGTCTCCAACTTTGCCAGGCCCGGACGGGACAGCCGCCATAACCGGGCATACTGGAGGCACGCTCCGTATCTGGGCCTCGGCCCCGGGTCCCACTCGTTCCTGCCACCGGTTCGAGCCTGGAACGTACGCGACTGGGCGGAGTACCGGAGCCGGCTCGAGCAGGGGACATCCGTCGAAGCGGGGTGCGAATCGCTGACCGCCGACGACCTGGCCCTGGAATCGGCCTGGCTCGGCCTGCGCACCGACGACGGCGTGCCCGTGCGTAGGCTGGCGCCCGCTCAGCGGGAGCTCGTTGCCCTGTGGCAGGCGCAGGGGCTGGCGTGGCAGGCCGGAGAGGTGGTGCGCCTGACGACTGCGGGCTGGCTGATCCTGGATCGGCTGGCAGTCGAGTTGGACGCCCGGCGCGGAACGCCCGACCCGGTTGCGGCCCCAGATGGGGCCTGACGGGACGGCAGCGACGGGCCGGCAGTTGACGCACCGTTCGGGTAGTGGTCACATTCAAAGGTTTGCAATGTGTACCGACAGGGCAGATGAACGCGAGACGGGTAAGCGGGCTGACAGAACGGGAAGAGCAGATTCTGGAAGCCGTCATCCGTACGTATGTGGAGACGGCGGA
>DATHVP010000135.1:0-5121 GCA_035461245.1 Longimicrobiales bacterium
GCCCCGGCCACGTTAGCCGCACGCGCCGCGGGCTGCAAGGCTGTCTGCGTGCGCGTCCCGCTCAAACGGCTCAGCAGCGGACGCACTTCGCGTTTCGTGATGCGACCCAGCGCGAGAGCCAGCTGCGCGGCCTGGTTGTAGCCCCGCTCCCGTTCCCGGCGCGCCGTCGTCGGCACCGGCACGATCACCGCCGGCTCGTGGCTCTCCGCAGGCCAGCGTACCCGGGCCATGAACTCGGCCAGCGGGCCGGCCAGCGCTGGCCAGCCGCGATACTTCAGCTCGTGGACCAGGCGGTCCGCCGGTGGCTCCATGAGGCACGCGGCACGGGCCAGGCTGATGGCATCCGGCCAGCCGGCGCACTCGGCGCAGCCGTGCATGCGCTGGGTCCGGCCCGTGGACAGCAGCGGTGCTCCGCACCGCCCGCACAGCGGCGGCGGGGGCGGACGAAGCCGTGACCGGCACACCCGGCATACCATGCGGGCCGTGTCGCCAGTGGCGATGGATCGACCGCAGCCGAGGCAGACGGGCGCAAAGATGAGGTCGAGAACGGCGGCCAGACATCGCATGCCCGACACCCTGGCACGGGTAGCGGGGCGATACCATGGCAAGGTGAGACATCCGCGCCAGCACGGCGGGACGCCCCAGCACAGCGAGATATGCCCGGCGAGCCCGTGTCAGTGGTAGACCTGGACGCGGTAGGCGCAACTGGGGGCATTGCACTGGGCCATGGACACGATGAGCTGGTAGGTGCCCGTTGCGAGGACGGGCGCCGTGAGCACGGGCTCGGCGTCAACATCCACGTCCTGTACGCGGATGACGCCCATCTCACTGACGGCCAGGTCCAGGTCGTTGCAGGCGGCATCGCAGGAGCCGGCAATGATGAACGTGGCACCGCCCTCGAGCCGGACGTTGTGGACGGTGGACTCACCGTAGCCGAGGCTGCCGGTGATGGCGGACCCGTAGGGCACCAGTCCCAGCGTGGCTGCCTCTGCGTCGCGGCTGGGCGCGGCGCTGGCGGGCGCGGCCGCTGTCGGGGCATTGCGTACGGCGGGCGCGGCGTCGCTGCCGATGGGCGGCGACGCTGGCTGCTGCTGTGGGGCCTCCACCGTCGGGGGCGCTGCGCCGGGATCCGGTTGCACGGCCTGTGGCATCCAGTCGTCCACGGGACCGGGATCGAGCAGAACCTCGTCATCCGGCACCAGCAGCGCGACGAGAAGCCCGAATACCCACAACCCCACGGCAAACTTGCCGATGCGCATCCACAGCACCTGCCGGTCGCTCCGGTCCTTCCGGTCCGCCACCGTGGCGGCGGGTACGGGCTCTGGCGAGGACGCGGGCACGGCCATGGCGGCAAGGGGAAGTTCGGCGGCCGCATGCGGCGGTGCCGGCACCTCAGGCGGCCGGTGACGCGGCGCAGCAGGCTGCGGCGCGGGACCGGACGCTGCGGCGGCCGGTCCTGCGGTACCGTCCGTGTCAGCGGCAGCGCTCTCGATGGCCGACGCCAGGGCGGGCCGGTCCCGGACGCTGAACAGGCGGCCGTCGGCAGCGCGCATGTACAGGACGGGCGTGCCCCACTCCAGTTCGTTGCGAAGCTCGTAGCGCAGGCCCCGTCGCGCCTCGGTGAGGGCAGCGTCCACCGGATCGCCCATGGACAGCGCCTTGTAGAAGTCGTGGGTCAGCGCGATGGCCGCCTGATCGCTGATCTCGAACTGCATGGCAATGACGGCGGGCACATCCTGCTGGACCAGCGCCTGCGCGGTCCCGGCGAAAATGTCGCCGTGAGAGGCGCGCCCCCCCTCGCAGGCGTTGAGCACGGCCAGGCGCAGCGAGCGTTCGGCGGACAGCACGCCCGCCAGCACCTCCGCCTCCACCGGGTCCGAGCGTCCGTGCTCGTCCTCCAGCAGCAGGATGCCGCGCTCGGTGATGGCGTCAACGCCGCCGTGGCCGATGAAATGGAAGACGTGGTAGTCATTGCGCTTGAGTTCCCAGCGCAACGCGGAAATGGTGGCCCGTTCCAGCTTATGGAGCTGGACGGCGCCGGCGGCGGCCAGGTCGGCCAGCGCCCGGTTGAGGAGTTCCCATTCGGCGGCGGAATCCAGGCCGGGCACATCCTCGGGGCTGGAGATCATGACGAGCACCCGCAGCGGCGGTTCCACCAGCAGCGGCGGCGCCTGCAGCGGCAGGTCCAGGTAACGCACCACGGGCGTCTCCTCGTCGAGGGCGAGGAAGCGGCCGGACCGGCGGTCGTAGAGGTACTCCCAGGGCACCTCCGCCAGTTCGGGCGCGTCCGCCAGACGGAGCCGGATCCGCAGGCCGGTGCCTGGATCCGCCCGGATGTGGGACACGCTCTCGTGGTAGCAGGCCAGCACGTCGCCCGTGAAGACGGCATCGAACAGCTGCTGTCCCCACGCCTTCACGTCGTCCACCTCCCGCGTCTGCACGGACCTGGTGGTGCGCCTGCCGCGGGCCACGGTCAGGCCGAGGATGCGCTGCTCGTGCTCGGTGAGGGGCCGCTGGAAGGTCGCCTGCGCCTCACCCCGGGGCGAACGCACCCGCGCGGTGTAGCTGTCACCAGCGCGCAGGACCTCGATGTCGAAGTTCTCATAGCGGCGGCTCATGGTCCCGTCCTCCCGTCTGCGGGGTTCTCCAGCCACTGGCTCAGCACGGTGGCCGTGCGTGGCGCCGAAAAATAGCCGGTGTGCAGGACGCCCTCCTCGGCGGCGTACCGGAGCACCCGATGCGTCGGAATCGGGAAGCCGGCGGGCCCGGCCACGTCGTAAACGCCGCTTGTGGGTACGACGAGGTCGTTGGCGACATCGCTGAAGACCCGATCCACGAGGGCGTCCGCCGCCCGCTGCACGATGAGGCTGCGCAGCGGACCGGTACCTGGCGCGTAGTCGGCTGTGATGGCGTAGAACTCGGTCGCGCCGAGAGCGGACGCCGGCCCGCCGTCCCTGTTGAGGCGGGCCAGGAACCGTCCCGACGGCTGCATGGACGCCAGCCCGGGCAGGCCGCCGGTCACGCCATGGCCGATGACCTTCACGGCCGTGATGATGGCTTCCATCGTCTCCGTCACGGGTCCCGTGGGCAACAGCATGACGGCGCTGGTGAAGCGATCGATCATGTGGGTCATGTGACCCGGATCGGCCAGGGCGGTGCCGGCGTTGGGCACGCCGACGAACACGATGCGGCGCACACCCACCCGCCCGCCGTCGGCGCCGGCCAGGGCAATCTCCCTGGTGACGAGCCCGCCGCGGCTGTGGCACACCACGTCACACTCCAGCCGCTGCCCCGCCGGCAGCAGCTCCAGGAACCGGCGCGCGTTGGCGGCCGGGTCCTCCGACAGCGTGTGCGTGTCGAAGGCCAGAAGCCGACCGTTGTAGCGCTGATGCAGCTCCGCGACGAAGTCCCGGGGCAGCGAACCGAAGCAGCCGTGGGCCGTGCTGAAGGTGCCGTGGACGAACAGCAGGCTTCGCCCGGCCCCGTACGGCGCCCAGTCCTCCGGTGTCACCAAGGGCGCCACGTCGGGCCGGTCATAGTTGTCGGGCGTGAACGCCCGCAGGCGGTACGGTCGGTTGCGGTCCTCCCACCGGCCGGCGAAGTGTCGGCCAATGGCACCCAGGATCGGGTCAGTAACGGGGTAGACCATGACCTTCAGCAGACGCCGGCCGGCGGCGCCCACGAAGCCACGGTGCGCCGCCGGGCCCTCCGGCGGCGGTGCGACGGCCGAGGGGATCCGGAACCGACGGCTGCCGGGACCGGCGCGTGTGACCGCAGCCTCTTCCCCACCGGCTACGGGCATGGGATAGTGCCAGGTGATGACGCCATCCTCACCGATGGCCAGCACTACCTGCTCCCGGTCGGGACCGGGCGCTGGCACCTCCAGTTCCAGCGCGTCCTCTCCCGCTGCGGTGCGCACGTTCGCCGCCGCCGGTGGCCGGGGCGTCGCACGGACCTGCAGGGCGATGGTGGCCGCCTCCTGCAGGCCCGTCGCCTGGAAGGCCGCCTCCAGCTCCGGCGTTGGCGGCGCCGCGGCCCGCGTCGCCGGTGTGCTGGCGGACGCCGGGAAGACCGCCCCGGGCCCGGCCAGGCCGGGCGCGGCAATGGCGTAGCCGCGGCCCAGACGGATGCGTCGGCTGCTGCCGTCGAGAGTAAATCTGTCCATGACTACTCCCCTGCCCTGCGCAGCACGAGTGCGGGGTTCCCGTAGAAGACGTAAGCCAGCCACGTGGATGGCGGCACCGCCTCGTGCGCTGGGTAACGACGTCGCATGTCCCGGAGTATCATCGAGACCGGCTCACCGGCAGTGCCACTGGCCCATGCCCGCTCGTAGAACTCGAGGGCGATCTGCTCAGCTATTTCGTCGCTGACGGACCAGAGCGGGGCGACGACGCCCCGGAACCCGGCCCGCAGGGAACTGCCGGCGAATCCGGCGTACTCGCCCAGCAGTTCACCCGTCTGCCCGACCTGACATGCGTTGAGGAAGAGGAACGGCCCGTGGCTGCGCCCCACCGGCGCGTCCAGGAAGAGGGACGGGTCCAGCGGCCAGTCGTTGTCCAGGTATATCATGGCGTCGGCAGGCCGGGCCGGGTCCACCTCGCCATGGCACGCGAAGTGGATGGCTTCGGCGCCGCCGCCCGAGCCGCCCGCGCCATTCGTCTCAAGCGTCGCCTCCAGCAGCCGGTCCAGCGCATCCACCGATGCGGCCAGTCGTACGGCGCCCCAGCGCTGTTCCAGCGCCCTGCCCTCGGCTTCGGCGTGTGGCAGGGGCCGCAGGTTGAGGCTGCTGCGGTAGTCGCCGGCCACGACTGCCATGGTCTGCACAACGACTTCGTGGGCCGGCGGCACGCTCACGCCCCTGGGTCCCAGGATCCAGCGGCCCACGGCGAACTGGGCGCCAAGGAACGGCGGCGCGTCCGGGTCCGGCGGATTCTCGAGGCTCGCCAGTTCCCACGGCACATGGGGCTCCGCGCTGTGCAACAGAACCGTGGGTGGGCGGCCCGTGGCTGCATGAACCAGCTTCCATAGTTCGCTGAGTATGGGTTCGAGCTGGTCCGGCGTCTTGTCGCGGACCATGCTGCCAATGGCGTTCAGCGCCTGGTCGATGAGGCGGGTACCCTC
>DATHVP010000136.1:0-10270 GCA_035461245.1 Longimicrobiales bacterium
ACCACGGGCGCGGCCACGCCATCGGCCACGGCGTAGACCAGGCCGTCGTCAGTCAGCTCCACGGCGTCGTACCGTCCGCTGGTGACATCGGCCAGGAACCTGCCGGCCAGGCTGGCCACGGCGTCCAGGTCGGAGCGGGACAGCAGGACTTCGTCGGCGGCCCGGGCGACTGCAGCGGCTGCCGGCTCACGCCGCAGTGCAGTCAGGCGTTCAGCGGCCCGCTTCCGCTCGCCTGCCACGGTCCACAGCTCCTGCATGGCCTGCTCGCAGCGGGCCGCCCGCTCCGTGCGATCGGCAACGGCGGCGCGCAGGCGGGCCTGGCGGGTCTCCGCCTCCATCAGGTCCGGGGGCCGGCGCACGAGCTGCGCCTGGCGCTGGGCCAGCCACTTGGCATCCTGCGCCAGGACATAGTGCTCATCATCCAGCCGCGCGATGACCGCATCCGCATGCTCACCCAGTGGCTGGGCGCAGGTAGGGCACGTGCCTTCCCCGCCGCGGGCGGACAGCTTGTCAATCTGCCCGTCCAGTTCCTCCGTGCGCCGGGCGGCGGCCAGCAGGCGCGTGTCCACGTCCTGTCGCTTCTGGGACCACTCGTCCTGCAGCCGGTCCACACTGGCCTCCGCGTCCGCCAGTTCCCTGCGCAGCGACGTCAATTCCTGCGTGTACTGCGCCAGCAGGTCCGGCGCCGTCTGCAGCGCAGCAATGCGTTCGTCCGCCTCCGCCAGTTCCTGCTGCAGCGCCTGCACGGCCTCCAGCAGCGCGTGGTCCATGGGCGTGCGCCGGGACACGCTGCGGCCCAGCAGCCGCGCAAGGGCCCGCAGACGCTCCGCTGGCCGGAGCTGGGCGAGCTGCTGCAGCTCCCTGCGGCCGGTGACGCATGCGTGGCGCAACTCGTCGCGCGTGGCGCCAATCACCTCGGCCAGGCGGTCCGCAACGTCGTCATCTTCTGCCAGCAGCTCGCCGTCTCCCCGTCGGAGCACAGCCGCAGAAGACGCATCATCGCCGTTGACGAGGAGTTCACGGGCCACGGTGAACGTGCCCTGCGACGTCGCAAAGGAGAGTTCCACCCGGGTCGGCACGGCATCGGCGGCGTTGAGGCGCCGGAGTGACGCCTCGGACCGGCGCACGGAGCCCGGACCGTACAGTGCCCACAGGATGCCCTCCAGCAACGTGCTCTTGCCCGCGCCGTTAACGCCGGTGACAACAATGAGGCCGTCACCGAACGACACGCTCAGGTGCTGGAAGCGGCGGAACTCCCGGAGCGTCAGCTGGCTGATGCGCATGAGCGGGCGTCGCGGCGGCTGCTGGACCAACCGGCAGGGGTGGCTCGCAGCACGTCAGGTCGTCATCGCAGCGTGGGGCCCAGCACACTGAGCGTCTCGCCGGAGACGCCGCGGGCGTCGGGACCGGCGAGGAAGAGCGCGACGGAGGCGATGTCGTCACGCGAGACGTAGGCAACGTCGTCGCCGGAGACCTCCCGGTTCTGCTCCGTGTCCACCATCCCCGGTGCGATGGCGTTTGCCCGCACGCCGTGCGCCTTCTCCTCCAGCGCCGTCGCGCGGGTCAGCGCGATGACTGCGGCCTTGGCGGCGCTGTACGCGCCCAGTTCCTTCACGGCCCTGGCGCCTGCGGGTGAGGCAAAATTGACGATGGCGCCACGGCTCTCCCGCAGCAGCGGCAGCACCGCCCTGGTCATGCGCAGCGCCGTCTCGCTGTTGCGCCGGAACTCCTCCCGCCACTCGTCCGGCTCCGTGCCGGCGATGCTGCCCATGACGCTGAGCCCGCCAGCCACGTTGATGAGGGAGTCCACGCGGCCGAACCGGTCCCGGGCCGTGCTGACGATGCGCGCGACATCCTCATCCACGAGGAGGTCCGCCTGCACGCCCGTCACGGCGTCTGCGTCGCCCAGTGAACGGGCCAGTTCCGCAACTTCCGGTGACCTGTCGGTGACGACGACGCGGGCGCCGGCGGCAATGAAGCGGGCGGCGATGGCGTATCCCACCTGTCCTGCACTGCCCACACCCGTGATGATGGCGACGTGGTCCGTCATGTCCCTGGCTCCGGTCCGGGCGCCGGCACGCTGCCACTCCAGCGCCGCGGCGAGGATGAGGAGGCCCGCGCCGGCAATGAAGACGCCCCAGGCCTCGAGGTTCTGGATGAGTATGGTGGTGGCCAGCAGCACACCGAGGGCGGTGCCGGCGGTACCTGCGGCAGCGACACTGCCCGTATCCTGCGGCCGCAGTGGCAGCCGCTCCCGGGCGTGCAGCGCCACCAGCAGCGCACCCGCGGCATAGGCGGGCAGCGCCAGGACGAGGAGCACGGCCAGCGCACCGCCAGCGGCCGCCTCGCGGACGTCCGGCCGCATGACCCAGAACGCGGCAAAGGCGCCGCCCAGCGCCAGTGACACGATGGCCAGGATCCAGCGGCCGCGGCTCTCCACGCTGCGGGCAGGCCCGTGGGGGTCCGGCGCGCCGGCCCATACGCCTGCGGCCACCGCCATGATGGTGGAGGAGATGAGCAGCCCCGCGGCGCGCAGGAAGCCCTGGCCGGTGTAGAGCAGCAGCGCGTTGCCAGCCGCCATGGTGCCGCCCAGCGCCAGGCCGGCGGCCAGCGCCGCCAGCGTGCGGCGCGCCTCCATGTTCATGGCGCCAGCCGGTTGTAGCCGCCGCGGTAGTAGACCAGCGGCTCCGCCTCATGGGCGTCCCCAGCCACGACCTCGCCTACGAAGATGGTGTGGTCGCCGGCGTCGTGCCGGGCGTGGAGCCGGCAGTCCACCCAGGCCAGCGCCTCATCGAGGATGGGCGCGCCCGTGGCCCCCGTGTGGTACGCGATGCCGTCAAACTTCGACTCAGTCGCCTCACCGGCGAACCGCCGTGCCGTGCGCTCCGCCTCCTGCGGCAGGACGCTGATGCTGAAGCAGCCGGCTGCAAGGATACTGCCGTGGGTATCGGCGCCGCGCTCGATGCAGGCGAGCACCAGGCGCGGCTCCAGCGACACTGATGCGACGGCGTTGGCCGTCAGCCCCCTGGGCTCGCCGTGCTCCGTGACAGTGGCGACCACGGCTACGCCCGTGGTCCAGTGTCCCAGGATACGGCGGAATTCGTCGGATTCTACGGCCATTGGCTCGGTTCTGGTCGCTGGACGGCGCAGCGCCGGCCCGCAGATTGCCAGCGATGAACGCAGTTCGGTACAATAGCCGGGGTACTCGAGGGGTGGAACAAGGTGGAGCCATGAAGCCAGTGATCCGGAACGCCCGCGCCGCGGCCGGTCTGATAGTAATCCTTCTCGCCGGATGCGACAACGTGAGCTTCGGCGGCGCCGACGTCGCAGTCGTGCCGCCACCGCCGCGCGCAGCCGACGTGCCCGACGACGTGGTGGAGGGCGGCGTCGAGGCGCTGCCCGCATCGCCGGTTCTCTACTATGTGGCCCGGACCGCCGATGGCGCATACATGACGCCCATCGGTGCCATTGCCGGCGACTCGCTGACGCCCATCCGCTCCGAGGGCGACCCGGAGACGTTCGCCGGCCGCTTCGTCGCAGAGTTCATGCGCGAGGGCGGCGAGTTCACGCTGTTCCATCGAGGGCGCCGGGCCGGCACGTTCATCGTGCACGGCACCAGCATGCCCGAGCAGCCGGCGTGCCCGTTGCTGCCCATGGCCACCGGCGCACTGGAACTGCCGCCGAACGTGGCTGCCACCGAGTTCCTGGCGCTGGCCCGCGCCGATGCACCCTCGGTACCGGCGCGGACGGCGCCGCCGGAGACCACGAACCGCATGCGCAACGTCGTCGCGCCCATCCTGGCGGAGCGCATCATCCGTCGGCGCGGTGCCGAGCTGCCCGGCAGCTGGGCCCGGGCCAATGCCCAGGTGCTGGCATTCCCGGCGTCCAATGTGCCGGACCCCGGCTTCACTGCCACCTTCCTGGTAGGCGACCAGCTCGGGCCCGGGCCTCAGGGCGGTGCCCGGGCGCACTCCGTGTTCTACATCGCCGTCCCCACCCGGGACCAGACGGGTTATGACACTGTCTACGTCAGCCACCGCAACTACGCGGAGACGGGCAAGATGGCGCCGCGGGTGGTGGACTACCTGGACTGGAGCCGGGACGACCAGCCGGAACTGCTGCTCCAGGTGTACGGCCAGAACGACATGTGGTTCGAAGCCGTGGGCCGCGGCAGCGACGGCAGCTGGCGCCGCATCTTCTCCGACCGCTGCGAGGACGGCGGCCGGCGGCTGCCCGCACCTGTGCAGACGGACGGCCAGGGCGGAGCGGGCGGCCAGCCAGGCGGCGGTCCATGACCCTGCCATTGCCTTGATCAGGCGCTGCGAACCTGATATCGACAGATGACATACTGTCGCTCACCAGACCTGCAGATGAAGACGCCCGGTGACCACTGGCCACCGGGCGTCTTCATTCATACTCCCGTCTCGGGCTAGCGCGGGTTCGAGCCGTTCAGGTTCGGGTTCGAGAAGATCTCGTTGGTGCTGACCCGCAGGCACAGCGGCGACGCATCGAGCACGTTCGCCCGCGGATCCGCCGATGCCGGCTGGCCGGCCGTCAGACCCCGCGGCACCGCATATGACGCGTGCGGACGCGCCGGCGCGTGATCGGCCCAGCGGCGCAGGTCACCCAGGCGGCGGCCTTCCAGCCACAGTTCGAGGCCGCGCTCCCGGACCAGCAGCGCCCAGACGTCGTCCGCCGTCACGCCCACGGCCGGCGTGAGCGACCGATGCGCGCGCACCTCGTTGATCTTCAGCAGTGCCCCCGGTGCGTTGCCGCCCCGCAGCAGCGCCTCCGCCTCGATGAGGCGCATCTCCGTGCCCTTGGCCAGCGGGATACCGGAGCTGCGAGCGGTGTACTTGTCCGCCCGCCAGAAGGGACGGCGTGTGTCACCGCCTACGATCAGCGCGCCCGTGGAACTCCGCACCTCGGACGTGAACGTTGCGCGTGGATCTCCGTCGCTATCCACGTTGCCGGCCGTGTCGAGACCCCAATCGGCGAACGGCGTACCCCACACCGTGGTCTGGAAGCCGTTGTCCCCGCGATAGGCCCAGTTGTGAACGCCGTTGTGCTCGTTCCCGGAATTCTCGGAGTGGATGTGGGAGTATACGAACGACGTCGCAACCTGACCGGCATCGGCGACGGCCTGGTCCCACTGGTTCAGCATCATGCGCGCCTGCGCACGGCCGGCGTAGGCCGCTGACAGCAGGTCCGCGTGACCGCCCGCCTGCGCCACCTGGATGGCCTCCGTGAAGTACTCCACCGCACGCGCACTGAAGGCCGTATGCGGCTCGAGGCCACCACCGTTGATGACAGCGTCACAGAACAACTCGCCCATGACGCGGTTCGAGAAGCCGGCATACAGGTTTGCCAGCGCCACCCACTGATCGGTTCCCGGGTTGGCTACCAGGTTGGCCGCCTTCTCAGCCGCGTCCTCCGCCTGCCACCGCGCCTGGGACATGTTCCAGTGGGACTGGTTTTCCGGCGATGCGTTGCCGGGCACGCCGTCGCTGATCTCCCGCAGCGGCACCCATGAGCCGGCATGGGTCAGCTCGTCCGCCAGCATGGCGCTGGCGGTGTAGACGCCGCCACCACCATTGATGGTGGTCCACAGCCCGAACGAGCCGCGGGCGCCGTTGACGATGGCCGGTACTGCCGCCGGCGTTTGCAGGTCGCCGGCCTCGATCTGGGCGGGGTTCGTCACGCCCAGGTCGCACCCGGCCGCGACCAGTACGACGGCAGCCGTCGTGATGATTGTCTTTCGCATATTCGTCATCCCCTAGAACGAGGTGCTGATGCCGAACACGATCTGCCTCGGCAGCGGCGTGTCGAAGAAGTTGTGCGCGCGCAGCGCCGAGTCGGACAGGTCGTTCCGGTACATGCCCTCAGGATCGAGGCCGGGGTAATCCGTCCAGCGGAGCAGGTTCCGGCCGGCCAGCGACAGCGTCGTGCCGCCCATGCCGAACCGGCTCACCCACTGGTCGGGCACACGGTACGTCACGGTCAGCTCGCGCATGCGCCAGAAGTCCGCGGGAAATGCGAAGTGTCCGTGCGTCAGGGCCGATCCCTGGCTGCAGATGCGGTCGATGACCGGGTCACCCGCGAGTTCGCGGCAGCGGAGCGAGGTGTGTCCCGCTGTTGTGACGCCCTGCGTCTGGCTGGGGCCGTCGCCCTCCGTCACCTGCCGCGCCGCCTGCATGAGCCAGCGCATGGAGTGGTCGTGGTTCATGTTCCCGCCCTTGTGATCGAAGAGCAGGTTCACAGCAACGCGCGGCCCGATGTTGAACGTGCTGCCCAGCTGCACCTGCCGTGTGGGCAGCGGCTGGCCGAGGTAGTCCCAGCCCTCGGGCAGGTTGCCCTCCGAGTCCCGGGGCAGCAGCGCGCTGGCCCAGCCAACCTCGCCGTTGAGTTCGATGATGTGGTCGCCGAAGAACGCGCCCACGGGATAGCCCTCGCGCATCCACTGGAGCCACTGCAGCTGGATGGGCGCGCCACCGCCGAGGCTCACGACCTTGTTCCTGTTGCTGGAGAAGTTGACCATGCCGCTCCAGGACACCATGCCGAACTCGGCGATGAGGCCCTGCGCACCGACCTCCCAGCCGGCGTTCTCGATCTCACCGACGTTCTCGAGCTGCGTGGCCAGGAAGCCGAGGGACGGCGGGTAGCGCACTTCGTAGAGCGCGTCCTTCGTGCGCTGGTCATAACGCGTGACTTCCAGGCGGAACCGGTCCTCGAGGAAGCCGATGTCGGCGCCGAACTCGATCTCGGTGCTGACCTCAGCCTTCAGGTCCGGGTTGCCGATGTTGCCAGGCCGTACGGCCGGCTGGCCACCGACGGCTGCATCGGGGATCCAGGTGCGGACGGCCGCGAAGTTCGTGGGCTGCTTGCCGGCCGTGCCCCACGCCGCGCGCAGTCGTGCGGACGAAAAGACCTCGGGCAGGAAGCCGTGCTCGGAGACGACCCAGGACACGTCCGCCTTCGGATATACCTGGTACGACACGTCCTCACCGAAGGCGGAATGGGCGTCGGCACGGGCGCCGAGAGTCACGAAGATGGTATTGTCGAAGCCGACCTGCTGCTCACCGAAGAAGCCGGCAGTGCGCTCGCGTACCCGGCCCTCCGCACCGCTCGTCGTGAGCGCGGAACTCACCGTCTCCAGCCCGATGAACGGGAAGCCGTCACCGATGGCCGAACTCCAGCCGGTGGTGCGGTTGAAGTACTGGAAGCCCACCGACGACGTGGAGCGGACGGCGTCCGTGAAGTCCGTCCGGAGCGTGGCCGCGTAGTCCACGTTCAGGTTCTGGTTCTGCCGCCGGTAGTTGCTGCGGAAACCGTTCGTGATGTTGTTGATGGCGCCGAACGGAAAGAGCTGGTGCTCGTCGGCGTTGTGGATGTCGGCACCGAAAGTCAGCCGGTGCGACAGCGCCGTATTGACCTGGTGCTCTGCTGTGACGCCGCCGATGAAGCGATTGCCGTTCTGGAACGCCTCAATGGCCGTATGGTCCAGCGTCGGCGTGCCGAACTGGCCCGCCGGCCCGCCCACCAGGCCGTTGATGGTGTAGCCGCGGGTGTTGTTGGCGTCGGGCACGTGCTGCACGCTGCGGCGTGTGTAGCCGCTGTTGAAGCGGACCGTGAGGTCCGAGCGCGGCACTACCGTCAGGTTCACACGCCCGCTGTACGCATCCTCGCCGGCGTTGGGCAGGATGCCCGTCTCACCGCGGCCGGACAGTGCGGCGTAGTACGAGAAGTTCTCGCCGCCGCCCGTTACCGACAGCTGGTGCGACTGGGTGTGGCCGGTCTGCACGACCTCATCGTAGAACCAGTCGGAGAACGCGGAGACCTGCCACCACTCACGGGGCGTGGTCAGCACGCCGAAGTCACCGCTGTAGCGCCACTGCGCCCGACCCTCGCGGCCGCGTCGCGTGAAAATCTGGATCACGCCGGACGAGGCTTCGGTGCCGTACAGGGTGGCGGCCGACGCACCGCGGATGATCTCGATGCGCTCGATGTCCATGGTGTTGATGTCGTCCAGACCGGACCAGGAAGCGCCCGCCGTCGTCGTCGAGATGCCGTTGCTGCTGTTGTTGTCGATGCGGATGCCGTCCACGTAGATGATGGGCTCGTTCGACTGCGTGATGGACGCGGCGCCACGCAGCACGATGCGGCTGCCCTGGCCGGACTTGCCGCCGCCGGGCATGACGTTCACGCCCGGGGCGCGGCCCTGCATCAGCTGCGACAGGTTGTTGATGGGCGCTGCCTCCAGCGCCTGTACGTTCACCGAGGCGATGGACGTGCCGATCTCCCGGCGGGCCGTACCCGTCGCCTGGCCCGTGACGACGACTTCATCGAGTGCCACGGCGCTGACCTGGAGCGTGATGGTCGGCGTGGCGGTCTGGCCGGCCGTCACGTTGACCGCGTGCCGCGATGTGCGGTAGCCCAGGGCGCTGACCTGCACCTCCCGGGCCCCCACAGGCACGTTCTGGAACATGAACTGGCCCCTGGTATTCGTCACCGTCGAGCGGTTGGTACCCACGAGTTCCACTACGATGTCCTGTATGGGCTGCCCGGCCGGGCTCAGGACGGTGCCGGATATGACGCCCGTCTGCTGGGCCTGAATTGACGCAGGCAGCGCCATCAGTGCCGCCAGCAGCAGGCCGGTCCACCCGCGGACGACGCCGGAACGTCGTCCGCCTGCTCGTGCCTGCCTCAGTGTCGCGCAATGACACATTTCGGACATGAATCCTCCGTGATGATGTTGCGGCGACGCGCCCCGACCGACATGCGAAGGTGGGGGAGTTCACGTCGCCGCTGACTGGAATGGCTGGATGCTGCGATGTCCTACACTACGACGGGGACATCCCGGAAACAAGCACTTTCATGCTCTGCTGAACACCGGTGGTGTGGCCAACCGTGGTCCTTGTCCCTGCCTGCTGAACGCGTACCGCGCCGCGTCCGTGACACCGCTTGCCCGTACCGCACCGGACGGCTTACCTTCCTCGCCAGACATACCACGAACGGGGCCTTCCGGAAGTCCGGTGCAAGACCGGCGCGGCCCCGCCACTGTGAGAGGCCCGATCGGCAGATCGATCGGTGTGGACCGTCCAGTAGACCACTGGGCCGCGACGCGGCCTGGGAAGGTGGACGGCTCCGCCTCGAGCCAGGAGACCGGCTCCGTTCGTGCCCGAGTGAACGACCCTTCCAGGGAGGGGTGCGGGTACGCGCGCGGCATCTCCGTCGCGCTGTCGCCCGTCATCTCCCGAAGGGGGAGAGACGGGTTTTTCGTTGGCGATTTTCGCTGACCGGACACTGCGAGGGGCAGTGTCCAGCACCATCATGCTCTGCGCGGCTGCCGCCATCACGGCGTGCACCGACGCGTCCCCGGGCGACGGCGCAGACGCTGGCGGCGGTGACACCGGCACGTTCGTCGCCGTGGTGGACGATGCCGGCCGCGACGTCATCCTGCCCGCACCTGCCCGCCGGGTCATCTCCATGATCCCCGCGCAGACCGAGATCATCGGCGTCCTCGCCGGTACGGATGTGCTGGTGGCGCGGACGCAGTGGGACACGGACCCGTCACTTCAGCACCTGCCGTCAGTGGGCAACGCGCTGAACCCCAGCGTCGAGTGGCTGGCGGCCCAGCGTCCGGACCTCATCATCGTCTGGCCCGACGGCCAGTCCCGTGACATCGTGCGACGCCTGACGGACATCGGCATTCCCGTGTATGCGTCGCGGGTGGAATCGGTGGACGAGATACGGCGGATGATCCGACGCCTGGGCACGCTGCTGGGCACGGAGGCGCGGGCGGACTCCCTCGTCGCCAGCCTGGACGGGGAACTGGAAGCGGTGCGGCAGGCGGTGGCGGGACGGGCTGAGCCCGGCGTGCTGTACCTGCTCAGCGCGGAGCCGCCCATGGCCGCGGGTCCGGGCAGCTTTGTGGACGACCTCATCACGCTGGCGGGCGGGCGCAACATCTTCGCCGATGCCGCGCAGGCGTGGCCGACGGTGTCGCTGGAGGAGATCGTGCGGCGACAGCCGGACATCATCATCCGTCCGGGCATGCGCGCGCTGGAGGATCCGCTGGCGGGCATCGCGGGCAGGCCGGGCTGGCGGGACCTGGCCGCCGTGGGCAGTGGCCGCATCCATGGCGTGGACCCGGACCTGTTCAACCGGGCGGGTATCACGGTGACGCAGACGGCGCGGGAACTGGCGCGCTACTTCCACGGCGCTGCTGTGCTGGCGGAACGGCGATGAGAGGGCAGGCCCTTACCCGAAC
>DATHVP010000137.1:0-69720 GCA_035461245.1 Longimicrobiales bacterium
AGGACCAGTATCTCGTGCTGGACGAGGGCCTCGCACTGCTGGATGGGCACTGGGAGTTGCGCCTGCACATCGTCGCCGGCACGGGTCCCGAACCGGACCTGGAACTGAGCGACGTCGCCATGAGCCTCTACTCCGAGCTGCGCCGCAGTGCCCGGGCGGCGGTGCCGTTTCCTGCCGACGGCCGACGTCTCATGAGCGCGGCGTTCCTGGTGGAGCGGGCGCACTGGCTCGAGTTCATGGACCGGGCCGAGGAGTTGGACGGCGCGCACCCGGAGGTGACCTTTGACATAACGGGACCCTGGCCCGCCTACGATTTCGTCCGCATCGCTGTCTAGGCCATGCTCGTCGAAGTCGCACTGCCCGTCCCCCTGCCCCGCAATTTCGCGTATCGCAGCACGGTCCCGCTCGAGCCGGGCATGCGCGTGCGCGTCCCGTTCTCCGGCCGTCGGCTGGTGGGCTGGGTCGTGGGAGAGGCAACGCCCGACCGGGAGCTGAAGCGGATCCGGGACGTGGAGGCCGTCCTCGACGAGGTGCCCAGTGTGCCCCCGGATGTGCTGGAGCTATGCCGGTGGATCTCCAGCTACTACCTGACATCGCTGGGCCTGGTCCTGCGCGGCGCCGTGCCAGCGGTGCTGTCGGACACGGCGCGGACGTCAGCTCCCATACGGACCCGTCGCGTCCTGCGCATAAGCCGGGAGCTGCCCACGCTGACGGCCCGGGACGAAACGTTCGGCCGGGCACGGCGCCAGCGGGAATGCTACGAGGCGGTGGAGTCCATGGGCGGGCGGGCCGACGTTCGTCACCTGAGCGACGTCCTGGGCTTCAGTGCAGGCGTGATCCGCGGCCTCGTGGAGCGCGAACTGGCCGTGGTGGAGGACGAACGGGAGGAACGGGACCCGTTCACCGCCTTCGACGCCGGCCCGCCGGCCCGTCACGCGCCTACAGGTGACCAGGCGGCGGCGCTGGCAGTTCTCCGGGATGCTGCCGCCGGCAGAGATCCGACGCCGTTCCTGCTCCATGGCGTCACCGGCTCCGGCAAGACGCTGGTCTACATCGAGCTGCTCCGGGAGGTGGTCCAGCGCCAGGGCCGGGGCGCCATCGTGCTGGTGCCGGAGATCGCGCTGACCCCGCAGACGGTCGCCCGTTTCCGGGCCGAGTTCGGCGACGTCGTCGCCGTCCTGCATTCGGCGCTGTCCGATGGCGAAAGATTCGACGCGTGGCAGGCGCTCCGTGAGGGCCGGCGCCGCATCGCCATTGGCGCGCGCTCGGCCATTTTTGCGCCGGTCCCGGAGCTGGGCGCCATCATCGTGGACGAGGAGCACGAGGCCAGCTACAAGCAGTCCGAGGCGCCGCGCTACCACGCCCGGGAGGTCGCTGTCGTCCGGGCGCAGGCGGCCGGTGCCGTATGCGTGCTGGGCAGCGCCACGCCGGCGCTGGAGAGCTGGCAGAACGCGCAGAGCGGCAAGTACCGCCTGCTCTCCCTGCCGCAGCGCGTGGAAGGGCGGCCGCTGCCGCCGGTGGAGGTGGTGGACCTGCGTCGGGAGCGGGAGCTGGAGTCCCAGTCGCCGGTGCCGCGGCCCGGCCCGCTCATCCTGTCGGACCCGCTGGTGGGCGAAGTGCACGCGCGACTGCAACGCGGCGAGCAGAGCATCCTGCTGCTGAACCGCCGCGGCTACGCCACGTTCGTGCAGTGCCGGGCCTGCGGCCACGTCTGGCACTGCGACGAGTGCAACGTCTCCCTCACCTATCACCGCGGCCGCCGTCGCCTCGTCTGCCACTACTGCCTGCACGACGAGGCGCCGCCGGCCACCTGCCCTGCGTGCCGTTCCGACGACATCTCGTTCAAGGGCGTTGGCACCGAACAGGTGGAACGCGCCGTCACCGACCTGTTCCCCACGGCACGCGTCGCACGGATGGACGTGGACACGACGTCGGCGAAGTGGTCGCACCACGAGATCCTCGAGCGCGTCGGCGCCGGCGAGGTCGACATCCTGCTCGGCACGCAGATGATCGCGAAAGGTCTCGACTTCCCCAACGTCACCCTCGTCGGCGTCATCAACGCCGACGTCGCCATGAACCTGCCGGACTTCCGCGCCAGCGAACGCACGTTCCAGCTGCTGACACAGGTGGCCGGCCGGGCGGGACGCGGACCGAAGGGTGGCCTCGTCCTCATCCAGACGTCGCTGCCGTCGCACTACGCCATCCGCGCCGCGCTGGACCACGACTTCGAGAGCTTCGCCGAGCGCGAGCTGCAGGTCCGCGCCGCGCCGGAGTACCCGCCGCACACCCGCCTGGTCAACATCGTCCTCAGCGGTACCGATGAGACTATCGTGCAGGACACGGCGACAGACGCCGCCGACTGGGTACGCCGACTGCTGCACGAACGCGGCGCCGCCGAACTTCTCACCGTCACCGGTCCCGCGCCCTGCGCCATAGACCGCATCCGCGGGCGCTGGCGCTGGCATTTTCTGCTCCGCAGCCGCTCCGCCCGCACCCTCGGCGGCGTCTGCCGCGAGTTCCAGCATCGGTTCGACGCCCGCCCCGGCAAGGCCGACATCCGGGTGGTCCTGGACCGGGACCCGGTGAGTCTACTATAGGCCGCCAGCGCTGAGGCCGCGCTGCCAAGGGGGTGGGGCATTGTCTGGCACGCAGCGCCGAGACTGGCGGGCCCTGGCGTCGCCCTCAGCGCACCGCAGGTAACGCGCCCCTTACCGCGTCCGCAGGACGCACGGCCTCAGCCGCGGTCACAGGCCGCGGCGGCCTCCCCGCAGGGACACTGTTGTAATCCGGCCCCCTCAGACGTTATTCTCTAAGCGGCGGCATGTCGCCGTCGGGTGCGCAGTGGAAAGGAGGCCGTCTTCACTGCATCAGGTTGCCTGGCTCTGAATGCCTCATTCGAGCCGCTGACGATCCTGCCCATTCGGCGGGCGTTGCGGCTCGTGATCGACCGGAAGGCCGAGATCCTCGAAGTCGATGACTCCCGCTTGTTCAGGTCTGAAAAGCGGAACATGCCCTGCCCGCTGGTCATCCGTCTCGTCCGTTATGTGCACGTCCCGCGCAAGTTCCGCCGTCAGGTCACCAACACCTTCCTCTTTGCCCGGGACGGCTACCGCTGCATGTACTGCGGCCGCCATCGCACGGTGTTGCGGGGCAGGGAGTTCCTGACGAGGGACCACGTGGTTCCCATGTCGCGGGGAGGCCCCAACACGTGGGATAACGTGGTCACGGCGTGTTCCCCCTGCAATAATCGCAAGGGCAGCCACATGCCGGAGGAAGTGGCCATGTTCCCGCTGCACCCGCCCCATGAGCCGAACTACGTCGAACTCGTGTGGGCCGTCCGCCGGATCACGCCGGTGCAGGCGAAGTACATTCGCATGTTCTACGGCGAGGCTGTGCTGAAGGCGCTGCAGCAGCAGGAGACGGACGGCCACGACCTGGTCGCCTGACAGCGGACGCCAGAAGATCACGTGGTCCGGCGGCCTGTGGCGCCGCGCGATACCCGCTGATCAGGTGAGCAGTATGTCGCCGGTGGCGGCGATGAACGCGGCGATGGCGACGAAGATGAGGGCCAGTGTGACCGGGATGAGCACTGCGGCGAGAACGCGGCCCAGGCTCGTCCGGTGGCCTTCCCGCAGTCCGATGATGGCTATGCCCACCATCCAGATGAACCCTCCCACCGTGCCTATCACGGGCACGACGGCCAGGATCTGGGGCGAGTAAGCGAAGGCGAATACACGCGTGGTGAAGCGGAAGCTGCGGTTCGCGCCGCCAAACAGCTTCAGCAGCGCATGTGTTACGCCTGCCGCAATGAAGAGTGACAGCAGCAGGATCACGGGCGCCATGAGGAATTCCAGCAGCGGATTCATCCCGCCGCCCAGCGGCAGCTCGCCCAGGACCGCTTCTGATTCCGGCTCCAGCCCGCCCAGCGTCAGCGTCCAGAACAGGTCCGCGCCGGCCACCGCAATACCGAGGGGTATGTAGTAGAGCAGTGCCGTGCGGATGGTGCCATCTGCCGGCATGGCGCGGAAGAAGGACCTGGGCCTCAGGCTCGCGCCCGTCCATGTCTCCCCAAACGCGGCCACGACCGATTCGCCCTGCGCCGGCGGCCAGGGGAAACGCCGCGTGGGCTCGGGCACGACGTCGTGGGGATACTCTGGGTACTCGTCCACTAGTCGGTAGGGTCGAGCCAGCCGTGGATCTTGGAGACAAGGCCCCGGATATCCACCGGCTTGCGCACGAAGTCGCTGGCGCCAGCCTGAAGGGCTAGCTTCTGGGCGCCTTCCATGGCGGTGACCGCTATGATGGGAGTCGCTGACGTGGTGTCATGCCGGCGCAGTTCGCGCGTCGCCTCGAAGCCGTCCAGCTCCGGCATCATGATGTCCATGAGGATCAGGTCCGGTTGGGCGCTGAGGGCGAGCTCCACAGCTTCGCGGCCGTTGACCGCTTCCAGGACGCGATACCCGAAGGCTTCCAGGATCGCCCTCATGGCGTCCCGGCTGTCCAGGTGATCCTCTGCCACCAGTATCGTCGCGGTGTCCGGCCGACCGTCTACAGTGGCCGCAGCAGTCCTGCTGAGATGCATGTCCCGTGTACTTATGCGAGCGGGCGCGGCCGCGAAGTCGGAACTCGTGCCCATGAACGTGCCGGACGGCGGTGCAAGTTCCGCGCCCTCCACTGGACGCTGTTCGCCGCCGGGCCTAGCTTGCCTCGCATGAACGCGTATCTGACCCGGTGCGTCCGCTTTGCTGCCGCCCACCGCTACTACCGCAGTGAATGGTCCGAGGAGCGGAACCGGCAGGTGTTCGGAGCGTGCAGCAACCCGCACGGGCACGGGCATAATTACCGGCTCGAGGTGATGGTGCAAGCCCCCGTGGATCCTGTGACGGGCTTCACCGTGGATTTGTCCGAGCTGGATGCCATCCTCCGGGACGAGGTGGTGGCGCCACTGGACCATCAGCACCTGAACCACGCCGTGCCCGAGTTTGCTGCCGGCCTGGTGCCCACGTGCGAGAATATCGTGCTGTGGCTGTGGCCGCGGCTGGCACGGCGGATCATTCCTCCCGCCCGTCTGCATCGGCTGCGGTTGCACGAGGATGATTGCCTGTTCGTGGACTATGATGGCGGGGTAGCGCCATGACGGATGTGGCCGGCCGTCGCCGGTTCCTGTACGAGGGCCAGGAATGGCTGGCATGGTCCGCTGGCGCGGGCGCGTACGGAACCGGCGCCTACGGCCTCGCACCCGTGGAAGCGGTACACTTCGCCCGGGCAACACAGCCAGCAGCGCCTGTGCGCGAAGCGCTGCTCGCCCGGGGCCGGTTCCAGTGCCTTCACGACTCGGAACTGATAGGGTTGCTCGAGTCAGCGACACCCATCGTCGAGCCCGACGGGCGTCAGTCCTGAACCTCGCCCATCATGTCCCCGTCGTGCCGTCACCATCCCGGGGCGGGCCCACCAGCACCTGATTGCCCTCCACCCGGATAGCGTGGGCTGCGAGCTCGCCATCACCATCCAGCTGGCGGCCTGTGCGTACATCGAAACGCGCCTCATCGTTGGGACAGACCAGCGCGTCACCCTCGATGCGGCCGTCGGTGGCCAGGTTTGTCCCGTCCACCGGACAACGGGCAGCCAGGGCGTAGTAGGTCTGCCCGACGTTGGCGACGGCCAGGCGGCGGCCGTGCACTTCCACTTCCCGTACGGCGCCGGGCCCGAGATCAGGCGTCCGCAGGACTGTTTCAAAAGATGCCATGTGAACCTCCCTCCCGCGTGCCGTCGGCGCAACAAGCGGGCCGGTTCGCGGCGACGACTGGACGCGGCGGTTCCGGCCGCTATCTTCCGCGTCCGTACAAATGCATACAGAGTGGGGAGAGTCGCTGTGAGGAGCGGGACACGACGTCGCATCCTGACGGGAGACCGGCCGACGGGCCGGCTGCACCTGGGGCACTGGGTGGGCAGCATCGCCAACCGGGTGCGGCTGCAGGACGAGTACGAATGCTTCTTCATCATCGCCGACTGGCACACGCTGACGACGCGGCCGGAGAAGTCGGCCATCAGCGAGGTGCCGGGCAACATCCGCGAGATGGTGCTGGACTACCTGGCGTGCGGCATCGATCCGGAGCGGTCGACGATTTTCGTGCAGTCGGCCGTGCCGGAAACGGCGGAACTCAACCTGGTCTTCGAGATGCTGGTCTCACTGCCGCGCCTGGAGCGGTTGCCCAGCATCAAGGACATGGCGGCGGCGGCGCATCTCGACGTCATGCCGTTCGGCCTGGTGGGCTACCCCGTGCTGCAGGCGGCGGACATCCTGCTGCCCAGGGCGGACGTGGTGCCAGTGGGCAGGGACAATGTGCCGCACGTCGAGATCACCCGTGAGATCGCCCGCCGCTTCAACTTCCTCTATGGCGGCGTCTTCACCGAACCGGAGGCCCTCATCAGCGACACGCCGACGCTGCCGGGCGTGAATGGCATGCAGAAGATGTCGAAGTCGCTGGACAACGCCATCATGCTGGGCGACGACGCGGACGTCGTGCGCAAGCGAGTCATGTCCATGTACACGGATCCCAACCGTCTCCGGGCGACGGATCCCGGCACGGTCGAGGGGAACCCCGTCTTCATCTACCATGACGCGTTCAACATGGACATCGAGGAGGTCGAAGACCTGAAGGTCCGGTACAGGGAAGGACGGGTGGGGGACGTCGAGGTGAAGAAGAAGCTGTTCGCCGCACTGGATGCGTTCCTGGCGCCGATCCGGGAGCGTCGGGAGGAGTACGCTGCCCGACCGGACATCGTGGACGAGATCCTGCACGCGGGCAATGAGGTGATGCGGCGCGAGGCGCAGGAGACCATCCGCCTGGTCCGCGACGCCATGGGGCTCACCTATTTCCGGTAGCGGACCTTCCGGGCGCGCAGAACGGTACAAGGCGGGACTTCCGATGAGATGCGAGGGATGATGGGGTTCATTCGGGGCATGACAGTGCTGCTGGCAGGCGCGGTCCTGCTGCAGCCGGCGGCTGCGGCGGGCGCAGGGCGCGGGGTGGGGCAGGATCCCGACGGTTTCGGTGCACCGGCGGACAGCGCCATCATCGAGGGCGTGGTCCGGGATGCCACATCGGGCGAACCGTTGCCCGGCACGCTGGTCCGTATCGTCGGGCTGGGTCGGCAGGATGTGACCCACGAGGGTGGCGAGTTCCACCTGCTGAACCTGCCTGCGGGCCGTCACACCGTGTATTTCGAGCGCATCGGCTACCGGCAGGAGGTGCGGACGGTGCAGCTGGCGCGCCAGGAGACCGTGGTGCTGGACATCGAGATGCGGGCGTCGGCACTGGCGCTGCCGGGCATCGTCGTTACGGGCATGGCGCAGGCGGGCCTCGGCGATGACGCAGTGCGGCCGGTGAGCGTCCTCGCCGGCCAGGAGCTGGCCCGGCGCCTGGACGCAACACTCGCTTCGACGCTGCAGCATGAGCCCGGCCTGTCAGTCACCTCCATCGGCCCGGCGACGTCGCGGCCGGTCATCCGGGGACTGGGCGGGGACCGGGTCCTGGTGCTGGAGGACGGCGCGCGGGTTGGCGATCTGTCGTCCACCAGCGGCGACCACGCGCTGGCGGTGGATCCGCTCACCGCACAGCGCATTGAGGTGGTGCGCGGACCCAGCGCGCTGCTCTACGGCAGCAACGCCATCGGTGGCGTCATCAACGTGATTCGTGAAGAGGTGCCGTCTTCTCTGCCGGACCGGGTCACCGGCAGCGTGAGCATACACGGCCAATCCTACAACGACGGGTTCGGCGCGGGCGGCATGGTGAGCGCGCCCTCGGGCGAGTACGTCGTACGCTCCGAGGCGAGCGTGCGGACGGCCGGCGATATGCGCACGCCGGAAGGTCGCATGGATAACACCGACATGCGCACATGGTCCTTTGCTACCGGCCTTTCCCGAGTCATGGGCGGGGGCCATGCCGGCGTCGCGTATCGGTACTATGACAACGCGTATGGCATCCCCGGGGGCTTTGTCGGGTCCCACCCGGAAGGTGTGGACATCGAGATGCGTCGGCACTCGGTGCATGGCGAGAGCAGCATCCGCCGGCGGATCGGCCCGTTCAGTTCACTGGACCTGGACGCGAAGTACACGAACTACTACCACCGCGAGATGGAAGCGGAGGACATCCTGGGAACGGAGTTCGGCCTGCTCACGGCTGCAGTGGAGGCTGTGCTGCGGCACGGCGAACGCGGCCGGCTGGCGTCAGGGGCGTTCGGGACGCGTTTCTCGTGGAAGGACTTCGTGGCCGGCGGATCCACGGACACGCCGCCCTCGAAGGAGTGGAGTGCGGCGGCATTCCTGATGGAGGAGCTGGACGTGGGCCGGCTCCGGGTCCAGGGCGGTGCCCGCGTCGACTGGCATCGGATCGTGCCACAGGACACGGAGACTGTGCTGGACATCGGCGACGTGCGAACCCGGGAGTTCGCCTCCGTGTCGGCCTCCCTGGGCGGCGTCCTCGCCATCTCCGACGCGGTGTCCGTCGGCGCCAGCGCGGCTCGTGCCTACCGGACGCCCGATACGGGCGAGCTGTTCTCCCAGGGGCCGCACCTGGCGGCGTACTCCTTCGAGGTGGGCAACCCCGACCTCGACGCGGAGACGGGGTTCGGGCTCGACGCCTTCGCCCGGCTGCGTACTGACAACGCCACGGCGGAGGTCGCAGCGTTCCGCAATCGGCTGCGCAACTACATCTACTACCGGGACACGGGCGATACCAGCGGAACCGGCCTGCCCATCTACCAGGCGACGGGGGCGGATGCCGTCCTCGAGGGCACCGAAGGCGTCGCCAGCGTCGAGCCGTTCCGTCACGTCGTCGTGTCTGGTGTCGTCTCCTGGGTGCGTGGCACCCTCGTCACCGACGACCGGCCGCTGCCCATGATCCCTCCGCTCTCAGGAGAGCTCACGGCACGATACGAACGCCCGCGCTACTTTGCCGGCGCCACATGGCGCAGTGCGGCCGCGCAGGAGCGCGTGGCTACCCAGGAGTTCGAGACGCCGACACCCGGCTACAGTACGGTGGATCTGGACGCCGGCTACCGCTGGGTTACCTTCGGTCGCGCCCAGTCACTGACCCTGCGTGCGGACAACCTGTCCAACGCACTCGTGTTCGATCACCTTTCCCGGGTGCGCAACCGTGATACCGGCGCCCGCGCACCGGGTGCCGGCCGCAGCGCAAGCCTGCTCTATCGCATTCTGTTCTGACCCGGGCCGCCCCGACTGCCAGGAGGCGGTCAGCCACCCATGCCGCATTGCGCGCCGGGCGGCGGCTGCCATATTTCCGTTCTCATGACCACGACTCCGGAGGTGGGGATGCACACGACGAAGATGGCCCGGGCAGGCGTCCTGGGATTCCTTGTGCTTGGGGCCTGCGCCAATGCGCAGCCGGGCTCTGAGGCGCCGGACGGAAGCACTGCCGGCCAGGTAGTGACGGAGGCCACTGTCGCCATGGAGTGCCAGCCGTCGCCGCGTATGCCCGTGGAGGGCCGGGCCAGCCCCTATGATTCCGCAACCGTCCAGGTTGGCGACCAGGCGCTGAAGGTCTGCTATGGCCGGCCGTCCGCCCGGGACCGGGAAATCTTCGGCGGCCTGGTCCCGCTGGGTCAGCTGTGGCGCACCGGCGCCAATGAGCCGACCATCCTGCATGTCCCGTTTACAGCGGAGATCGCTGGCATCCGCGTTGACCCGGGCTCCTACTCCATGTACACGGAACCGGGCGAGGTGGAGTGGGTGGTCATCGTGAACCGGGCGACTGACCAGTGGGGCCACGAGAGTTCGTACACGGACGAGGTCCGCGCGCAGGAGGTCGGCCGGGGCACGGCACCCACAGAGCGTCTGGACCAGCACATGGAGCAGTTCACCATCCGGGGCGAGGAGACGGCGGCAGGTGCGGACCTGTTGCTGGAGTGGGAGCGTACCCGCGTCCGTATCCCGGTACGCGTTGTCGCCACTGGCGGCTGACGCGGACGCGGCCGGACTTCCGGCAGGACTGGCGGCAGAACCCAGAGCGGTTGGAACAGGGGCCGGTCCCCTTCGGGGGTCGGTCCCTTTTTACACATCCGGGTACAACTATTTCCTGAACCATCGGGGCCTGTCACAACGCGTCGCAGCCGCGCGTTCTAGGTGTGAGGGCCTCCGATACGGGAGAGCAGTGGATTTCGACTCGGTTTTCGAGGAACTGTATCCGTCGCTCTTCCGCTATCTGCACCGTCTGACGGGAGACGGTGACGTGGCGGAGGACATCGCGCAGGAGGCCTTCGTCCGGTTGCTCAAACAGGACCTTCCGGAAGGCGAGATCCGGCCGTGGCTGTTTACGGTGGCCATGAACCTGGTACGTGACCGGGCCCGGAAGTCGGAGCGGCGCCAGCGCCTGTTGAGTGGCGCACCGAACCTGGTAACACGGACGCCGTTGCCGGACGAAGACATGGAACGCGCCGAGCGGATCGCAGCGGTCCGGGACGTGCTGGACAGGATCCCGGAACGGGATCGTCAGCTGCTGCTCATGCGCGAAGAAGGGTTCAAGTACGATGAGATTGCCAGGGTAATCGGAGTAGCGCCTGCCTCGGTAGGCACACTGATTGCCCGAGCATTGAAGAGATTTGTAGCAGAGTACGATGTTGAGGGGAACGAGGATGACCCACGCGACTGAAGGCCTGCTCCAGGCATACCTGGACGAGGAGATCGAGGGATCGGCGGCTGCCGAGCTCCGCGATCACCTCGCCGGCTGTGCCGCGTGCCGGAGCGAGCTGGAAGCCCTTCAGCGCGCGGGCGAGCAGGTCCATGTCGCAATGGCGGCGCTGGCGCCGGCGGGTATGCCCATGCTGCGGGCTCGGTCCGCGCTGGCGACGGCCCGGCGTGGGGCGGCCATTGAGGACGCGACCGCGCCAGTGACCGCGCACCGTTCTGCGGGGCGCCCGACGGGCCGTCCCGGTGGGCGCTGGAGTCTGACCCGGCTGGGGGCGAGCGGGCTGGCGAAGGCGGCCATGCTCTTACTGGCGCTTGCCGGTGCAGGCGCTGCCGCGATTCCCGGCTCGCCTGTCCGGCGCGCGCTGGAAACCACCTTCGCGCGGGTCGCCCAGCTGTTCAATGGGGCGCCTGCTGAGCAGGTGGTGGTGCCGGAATCGCCTGTGGCACCTCCGGTTGAGCCGGTGCCCTCGCGCATGGCGGTGCTGCCGGCCGAGGGCCGGGTCAGAATCGTCATTGAACGGCCTGCGGCAGAGGTTGACGTCGTTGTGCGTATTGTAGATGAGCCGCTGGCGCAGGTGGATGCCGCGACAGCGGACGACGGTGTCCGGTTCCGTACGGGACCGGGTCGCATCGAGGTGTCGGGCCTGAGCGCAGGAGTGATCACGGTGGACGTTCCGCGTACAGTGCGGACGGCCACTGTCGAAGTGGACGGTACCGTCCTGGTAGAGAAGCAGGCAGACATGCTGCAGCTTTCCGGCCCCGCCGGCCGGGAGCGTGGCGATCAGGTGAGGTTCCGGATCGGAACCTGAGCGCACTGGCGCTGTACAGACTCCTGATCGCTCTGGACGGCGTCCGCGGATTGCATGCGCGGGCGCCGTTCCGTTATCTCTTAAGGTAATATGCGCACCTGCCTGGCCGTCCTCTCCCTCCTGGCAGCTGTGACGGCGCCCGTAGCCGCCCAGCAGGGCCAGCCGCCGGCCGTGCCGCGTCCTGCGGCAAATCCGGCGCCGCCGGCGGCGACGACGGTCTGGGGACAGGTCCGGTCGGACCGTACGGGGGTGCCCCTACCCAACGCGATAGTCGAGGTCGTGACCCGGTCGCCGGCACGCTTCAATGCGGTGACGGACAGTAATGGCGTGTACGTGCTGCGAGGTGTGCCTGCGGGCCAGCGCGTATTGCGAGCTACACACTTCGATCATGCGCCCCACGAGGTTGAAATCCTGGTGGTGGCGGATCGCCAGGAGACCGTGGACTTCGACCTGGAGTTCCGGCCGGTCCGCCTGGCCGTGCTGACGGCAGAGGGTGCCCGCATCGGGCTGCCGCCGGTGGTAGACACCGTCAGTGTCGTGGCCGCAGACCTGGCGCCTGCCACGGCGCGGGTCCTGGAGAGCACGCCCGGCGGCGTGGCGGAACTGGGGATGGCGGATGCCGCCCGCGAAGCCCGTGGTTCCGAGCCCGTGGACCCCACGGACGTCCTGTACGTAAGGGGCGGCGCCACCGACCTGAAGCTCGTCCTCATGAACGGCGCGCCCGTCTACGCCCCGTTCCACATTGGCGGTCTCATCAACGCCCTGGACGCGCGCGTGCTTCGGTCTGCGAGCCTCTACCTGGGTGGTGCCCCGTCCCGTCTGGACGGCGGGCTGTCGTACATCCTGGAACTGGAATCCCGTTCCGGCCGGGACCGGCGGCTGCACGGCGAGGTTGCGGTGGATATGCTGGCCGGGCGTGGCATGCTGGAAGGGCCCCTCGGCCCGCACGCGAGCTTCCTGGTCGCCGGGCGGGGCGTGCACGGCTCCGGTACGCCCGCGTGGATGATGGACGAGTTCCCGTATTCGTACGGTGACGGCCTGGGTCGGGTGGACGTGCGGCTGGCGCCGGAACACACGGTGACGGGCACCTATTTCTGGAACAGCGAGGAAGTCCGCCTGGACACCATTGGAGCGGCGCGGGAACGCGCCGCCTGGGGCAACCGTGCGGGCTCTGTCCGCTACCGGGGGACGTATGGCGACCTGGGCGTACTGGGCACGGTTGCCATGGGTCAGTTTCGCACGACGTTGCCGCTGGGCGGTATCCGTCCACTGCTGACGGAGGGCACAGCGACGCGAGGTCGGGTGGGCGTGGACTTCGAGCGGCCACTGGGCCATGTCCGGTTGTTCTGGGGCGGGATGACGGAGCGGATCGAGTTCGAGTACAGGGCATTTCCCCAGGGGGCGCACCGGGACAGCAGTATCGTGCGGAACGTGGCCCGCGGCGACAACGGCGGGCTTTACGTGGACGCACTGTTCAACGTGCTTCCGCGCCTCACGGTACGAGGCGGCGTCCGTGCGGACGTGTTTGCGCACACGGATGACGTGCAGTTCGCGCCGCGGGCGGCGGCGACGCTACTGCTGACGGACCGAGCGATCATTACCCTCAGCGCAGGCCAGTATCGACAGTACATCCGGACGCCGGAACGGTCGCTGGTCTTTCTGCCGAACCTGCCGCCGGACAGCGCGGACGGCCCGCCGCTCACGGTGGCCGAGGCCGCGCACGTGGTCCTGACCCTGACACAGGACCTGGGCGATGGAGTGAGGTTCGGCGTCGAGGGGTTCTTCAAGGAGTTCACGGGGCTGCACGCCGCGCCCCAGAGGAAGACCGAGACGTCAGGTGTGGACCTGTGGGTCAGGCGCGCGTCTGGCAGCCTGGTCGGGTGGCTGGGCTATTCGCTGGCGTGGGTATGGACGGTTGACGCGGATCGGCCGCGCGGCTCGGAGGAGTTCGCCGGCCGGCACCTGGTGACGTCGGGGTTGAGCGGGCCGCTCATGGGCAGTGGCGCGTTCGAGATCCGGGCCAGCTACGGCGCGGGGCTGCCATTCACCGCCGTCCCGGAGCCGCCCATCGCCTCACCGGGCTTCTCGGTGTCCCCGGCTTCGGCTCACGGGTCATCCTTGCCGAGTCTGGCTGCCGCCGGCAATCCCGATGTCCCGGCCATGGCAACGGAGCCCCACGACCCGTTCCTGCGTATTGACGCGCAGGTGTCGCACACCTTCTCGGGTGCGGTGCGGCGGACGGAGTTTCAGTTCACGCCGTATCTCAGGATCATCAATGCGCTGAACCGCCGGGACGCCATCTTCTATCACTACGATGCAAAGGCTGGCCGGGCGGAGCCGCTGGCGGGGCTGCCAGTCATGCCGATTCTCGGCGCGGAGTGGCGATTCTGAGGTAGCGGTCGGACGTCAGCGCTTGGGCCGCAGCGCCATCTCCTGACGGAACTTCTCATAGGCCTTGTGGCTTATCTCGCCCTCGGCATACTTCTGGTCCAGTACGTCCTGCGCCTGCGCATCGAACGTGCGTCGGCGATTGGCCCGGCGCGCGATGAGCCACAGTATGAACATGACCAGCAGGTATTCGCTGAAGGGGCTGTACGGCGCCGGCGTGTCCAGGAAATGCATGAGCTTCTGGAAGAAGCCGAAGTCCTCCCCAGCGGGCACCGCCTCCCGGGCCTGCATGAGTATCCCGAACATGATCAGTTTCTCCCATCGACGAGCGCTGCACGCACGGCTTCCGGCCGGAAGCAGAGGTCGCGGCCGCGCTCGTCCTCGAACCAGAGGGGCTTACCACGGCGCATCCGGAACAGGATGAGCCGCTGCAACTCCAGGGGAGATTGCTTCCATCGCGCACGGAACCTGATATCCCCGTCATCGGTGGCAAGCTGCACCATGACAGTGGGGATCAGGCTGCGGATCGGGACGCGGGCAAAGTAAACCATGGTCATGGAACGCTAACGGCGAAATGCCCCGGTGGCAACGCTTTCGTCGGGAGCGATGCGTCGTGCGGCGCGTCATACGCCGTGTTCACGCCATAGACCGTCGTACCGGGCGTGGGCGGGGCCGACCAGGTCGCGCCATTCCGGCAGTGCGTAGATGCCGCTGTCAGGAAGGGCAGGGCGTTGCGCCGGAGGCCGGCGCCCGGTGACGCCGGCGACCGCGTCGCGTACCGCGGCCCGTGTGTCCAGCATGCGCCGATGGAATACCGTGGTAGCGCCTGCGAACGGGCTCATGTTCTGCGCGCTGGGGTGCAGCACCTGCAGCAGCGACGGCAGTGAGGCGCCATGCCACGCCTGCGCCCATGCGCGGCCGAAGCCGGCGGCCGGCGGAAGCGCATCGGCTGGCCACGGCATGGAGGTGCCGCGGGCTATTCCCGCCCTGGCCAGCCCAGCTGGACCGGGCAGGCGCAGGGCCGGCCCAGGCGTGGCGCTGGCGGGCTCGCCAACTGGCGCGTCGTAGTCGCGGGTGACGGCGGCCACGGTCACCCGCACGGCCACGTTGCCGAGTGCGATGATGAGGCGGGGCCCGGCGGCGACAATGGTGTCCCGCAACAGCGCGACACTATCCGGGTAGGCACCCACGGGTGCAGCGATCTCCCCGACCGCGGGCTCGCCGCCTCCCCTCGCCGGGAGCTGGTTCAGTGCCGCGACGATGAACGTTTCGTTGCGCGTCATGCCGGCCGCGCCGAGGAGCACGTCGAGGTTGCCGCCGGCGATGTCACCGCCGAACGGTATGCGCGTGGCGTGAGCACCCAGTGTCCCGCTGCCGAGACCGCCAGCGTTGCCCGGCGCGGCGCCCACCCACAGTACAGCCACCCGTCGCCATGGTCCGTTGCGGCGGCTCCAGACCAGGGGACGTGGCGCCAGAGTCCCGTCGGGCATGCGGCAGGGCTCGTTCAGCCACTCGTCCTCGGCACACGACGCGTGGTCCGCGTGTGCCGCGCGGAAGATGCTGCGGAACCGTGCCTCGTCGGCCGGGCGGCGTTCTTCGCTCATGCATGTAGAGTTGACACGGTGCAGGCGGCGCCGCAACCTCTGCGTGCGCGACGCGCGTCGCGCGGCAGTACTTCGCCACGAGGAGGCCTGATGTCCGCCAAGCGCCGTGACTACCGCCACCGTACCGTCGGTGGCCAGAAGCTGCATCCCGAGACGCTCATGATGGGCTACGGCTACGATCCGCTGCTGTCGGAGGGCGCGCTGAAGCCACCCATCTTCCATACATCCACCTTCGTATTTGAGAACGCCCAGGCCGGCAAGTCCTTTTTCGAACTGGCCTATGGCATCCGGCAGCCGGAGCCGCGTGAAGTGTCGGGGCTCATCTATTCGCGCATCAACAACCCGGACCTCCAGGTGCTGGAGGAGCGGCTCTGCCTGTGGGACCAGGCCGAGTCGGGGCTGGTCTTCTCCAGTGGAATGAGCGCCATCGCCACGACGCTGCTGACGTTCCTGCGACCGGGCGACTGCATCGTTCACAGCGAACCCGTATACGGTGGTACGGAATTCCTGCTTCACAAGGTGCTGCCCCAGTTCGGTATCCATCGGGTGGGCTTCCGTGCCGGCGCCATGGACGAGCTGGAGAGGGCGGTTAAGTCAGCACAGGAGCAGGGTCGCGTGCGCATGATTTACGTTGAGACGCCGGCGAACCCGACCAACGCACTGGTGGACATACGCGCCTGCGCAGACATGGCGGCAGGGATCGCCGGCGATGATGGTGACGGTCCCGTCGTCGCCGTGGACAACACATTCCTCGGGCCCCTCTGGCAGCAGCCGCTGGACCACGGCGCGGACCTAGTGCTCTACTCGCTGACCAAGTATGTCGGAGGTCACAGCGACCTCATCGCCGGCGCGTGCCTGGGCGCTGAGAAGCACATCGCGCAGGTGCGCGGCATGCGCACCATCTTCGGCACCATGGCCGACCCCATGACCGGGTGGCTGGTACTGCGTTCCCTGGAGACGCTGAAGCTCAGGATGACGTGCGCCATGAAGAACGCCCGTTATGTCGCAGAGTTCCTGGCGGACCATCCCAAAGTCCGAAAGGTCTACTATCTCGGCTTTCTCGATGAAGACACGGCGGACTACGAAATCTACCGACGCCAGTGCAAGGCACCGGCGCCAACGTTCTCCTTTGAAATTGATGGCGGTGAGCAACATGCCTTCCGTGTGCTGGATGCGCTTGAAGTCATCAAGCTGGCAGTGAGCCTCGGCGGCACGGAGTCACTGGCGGAGCATCCCGCGTCCATGACGCACGCGGATGTCACCGTCGAGCAGAAGGAACGGCTGGGGATCAGTGACGGAATGATTCGCTTGTCAGTGGGCGTGGAGCACCCGGAGGACCTGATCGCGGATCTGCGGCAGGCGCTTGACGTTCTGTGAGGAGGCCGCCGCGCCGGTGGCACGGCTAAGGCCGCCCGGCCTTCGGCGTGCTAAGACGGGCGGGCGATCAGCTGATGCGGGCGGCGCTGTCTGTTCTGTCGAACATTGCCGAGGGTGCCGGGGAAGTGAAGGACAAGGAAAACGCCCGGTTCTACCGGATGGCTCGCCGCGTGTTACGAAGCCGCTGCTGCCATCGACCATCTCGTTAGCGTCGGTGTTCCGGAAAAGGCAAGACTGCACGTTGCGACGACGTGCTCCGGCCTCAGCCCGCCGCAGGCTGGGCAACTCCTGGCCCGCCGCAGGCCGGGCGGCCTCAGCCCGCCGCCAGGCGCGGCGCCCTACAGACTGTTCAGCAGATCATCGATGGCCCGGGACACCGCGTCCTGTCCCCGGCCTTCGAGCAGGTTCCGGAGCATCTCCCGGGCGTCCGCCGCGACATCTTCGTGATTGCGGTTGCCGGCACCACGCACGGCGTTGCCAATGGGCAGCAACGCCAGCTTCGGGCGATCCTCGGCGTCCGCGTCCACTTCCGTGGGCGGAGGCGGCACGCTGGCGCGCCACGGCTCGCTGTCGGCCTCGTCGTCGGTGTCACCATCCTCGTCGGGCTCGACGGGCAGAACGAGGCAGACACGCGCCTCGATGTTGCCTTCCTCGTCTTCCGTGGCGGCCAGGGCGACGGACACGGGTTCCCGGAGCAGGCCGTGGATGGCGTCCACGGCCTCCGTTGCGACCACGCCGCGCGCCAGCACATGTCCCTCGTAATAGTAACCGAGGGCAATGCTGTCGGCGGGCGTGTCAACGCCGTCCATGGGACGGGCTTCCAGGACCACCGGCTGCGGATGAGTCACGACGATGAGTTGCTCCAACGATTCCTCCTGCACATTCCTGCCATGTCTGCACGGGGATTAGCCCCACACCCGGCGAAGTGTTCCGCCGAATTGCCGGCCAGCGACCTGCTTCAGCCGCGTGTACACCGGACGGTGGCCGGCCCCGTCCGGTGTACAGCGCTCAGCTGGGTTGCTGCTTCCTGCGGCCGCGGCGCGGCCTTGCACTGGCTTCCATGGCCTCGGAGACGATGCGACGCTGTTCCTTCTCGTGGGCGTCGGCGTAGCCTTCAGCGGGGCTGGCCCGGTCGGGGCGGCCGATGTAGCGGGGTTCATGGCCGGCTTCCCTGAGCCGCGCCTCGGCGAAGAACCAGGCGCCCATGTTCCGCGGTTCCTCCTGCACCCACACGATCTCGGCGTCGCCATACATGCCCAGCGCTTCGGCCACTTCGGCCTCGGGCCATGGAAACAGCAGTTCGATGCGGACGATGGCGACGTCGTCGGAGCCGGCCTGCTCACGGGCAGCGATAAGGTCGTAGTAGACCTTGCCGGAGCAGAGCACGACGCGCCGTACGGCGCCGGCGTCCACGGCGTCGTCAGCGATGACCTTGCGGAAGCCGCCGTCGGTGAGGTCGGCGACGGCGCTGGTGGCCTTCGGGTGGCGCAGCAGGCTCTTGGGCGTCATCACCACCAGCGGCCGCCGGGCCTCCATCTTCGCCTGGCAGCGCAGCAGGTGGAAGTACTGCGCGGGCGTAGTGCAGTTGGCCACGCGCATGTTGTTCTCGGCGCCGAGCTGGAGGAACCGCTCGAGGCGGGCGCTGGAGTGTTCCGGTCCCTGGCCCTCGTAGCCGTGGGGCAGCAGCATGACCAGGCGGGAGAGCTGCCCCCACTTGGCGCGGCCGGCACTGATGAACTGGTCGAGGATGACCTGCGCGCCGTTGACGAAGTCTCCGAACTGGGCTTCCCACAGGACGAGCGTCCGCGGGGCAACCACACTGAAGCCGTATTCGAAGCCCAGCACGGCCAGCTCTGACAGCGGGCTGTTGTGGACTTCGAAGGGCGCCTTCGCCTCGTCCAGGTGCCGGAGGGGCGTGTAGCGCTCGGCCGTCTCGCTGTGGTGCAGCACGAGGTGGCGCTGGCTGAACGTGCCGCGCTCGGAGTCCTGGCCGGTGAGGCGGACGGGCGTACCCTCCGCCAGCAGCGATGCGAAGGCGAGCGTCTCGGCATGCGCCCAGTCGAGGCTGCCGCCTTCGGCCACGCTGCGGCTGCGCTTCTGGAGTTGACGGGTCAGCTTGGGGTTCGGCTTGAAGTCTTCGGGCCAGGTGTGAATCTGGCGGTCGAGAGAAGCCAGAAGGTCCGTTGGCACGCGGGTGTCCACGTCGTCGCGGGCGGTGCTGCGGTCGTGGTCGTCGGCGCCGTGCTCGGTTTCCGCGGACTCCCGGACCTTCTCCTGCTCCTGAACCAGGCGGTCGTACGCCTGCTGCCAGACCTTCTCCACCTCTGCGTTGCCGATGACGCCGGCCTCGGCCAGACGCTGGCCCCAGATGAGCCGGACTGTGGGATGCTCGGCGATCTTCCGGTAAAGCGTCGGCTGCGTGTATGCCGGCTCGTCGCCCTCGTTGTGGCCGAAGCGGCGGTAGCCGATGAGGTCAATGACGACGTCGCCGTGAAACTTCTCCCGGTACATCATCGCCAGTCTCACCACGGCGAGGCAGGCCTCGGGATCGTCGGCATTGACGTGGAAGACGGGAATGTCGAAGCCCCTGGCAATGTCGCTGGCGTAGTCCGTGGAGCGGGACTCGCTGGGATTCGTGGTGAAGCCGACCTGGTTGTTGGCGATGATGTGGAGCGTGCCGCCGGTGCTGTAGCCCTTGAGGCGGGCCAGGTTCAGCGTTTCGGGAACGACGCCCTGACCGGAGAAGGCGGCGTCGCCGTGAATGATGATGGGCACGACCAGGTTCGGGTCCTGGGTCATCTCGGTGGTAGTGCGGTCGCACTGTTTCGCCCTCGTCATGCCCTCGATCACGGCGTGCACGAACTCCAGGTGGCTGGGGTTCGGCGCCAGCATGACGGTCAGCGGCTCACCGCTGCGGGTGGCATAGGTGCCTTCGGCGCCCAGGTGGTACTTTACGTCGCCGGTGCCGGCGGTCTGGGCGTGGATCCCCTCGAACTTGGCGAGGATCTCACCATAGGGCATGCCCAGAACGTGGGCGAGGACGTTGAGGCGACCGCGGTGGGCCATGCCGATCGCGACCTCGGCGGCGCCGGCGGTGGCGGCTCGCTCGATGGCCAGGTCCAGCATGGGCACCATCATGTCGGTGCCCTCGATGGAGAAGCGCTTGGCGCCCAGGTACGCGCGGTGGAGGAACTGCTCCAGCGCTTCCACCTCGGTGAGGCGGTCCAGGAGCCGGGTCTGCTCCTCGGCGCTCAGCGCCTGGCGGTGCGCGCCGGACTCGATCTGTTCCCGCAGCCATTCCCGGTGGGTGGGATCCTCGAGGTGTTCGTACTCGTAGCCGATGGTGGCGGTGTACGTGCGCTGCAGCCATTCCAGGACCTCGCCCATGGTGGATTCGGGCAGGTCATCAATGAGGGCGGACGGCACGGTGTCGAGGCCTTCCCTGGAGATACCGTGGAAGTCCGGCGTCAGCATGGGGTGGCCGGGCGGCTCGCTGCCCAGCGGGTCAAGCCGGGCGGCGCGGTGGCCATGGAGCCGGTAGGCGTCCACCAGTTCGCCGGCGGCGCGGGCGGCCCGGAGCTGCATGAGCGACGGTTCGCCGGCACCGTCTGAGGATGGCGCGTGTGCCGCCGGTGCGGCGCCGCCATTCAGACCGGCACGCCATTCGGCGCCCAGCAGGCCGTTGGTGCCCTGATCGGTTTCGAAGAGGCGTCGCCAGGTCTCGTCCACGGCCCCCGGATTCTGGAGGTACTGCTCGTAGACGGCCTGGACGTAGGCGGCGTTGTATGTGTCGAAGACGTTGCGAGACACGGTCCCGGTCCCCTGGCGTTGCACTGGCTGCGTTGTGAAACGCGGCCGCACGACTCGGTCGCACGGCCGGCGTCTGCTCAATCCCTGAAGATACGCGATTCGTCCCGGCGTCTCAACGCCCGCGCACGGGTGCGGCACGTGGGCGCATGGGCATCAGCCGCATCTCAGCGGGTGACGCGCCCGCCGACGGACCAGGCGCGGCCGGGTGCGGGCCGGTCAGACACGTCACGGTATCGGGTGCCAGTGACGTTGGTGGCGTCCGCGAAGAGCTGCATCCGGCCTGCAGTGTGGGTGACACGCAGGTCCACCAGGTGCCAGTCTTCGCCACCGGCCCGGTGGAAATGGGCGGCCCGGGCGGTCATGCCGATCCCGGCGACGATGGGCGACGCCAGCTCGACGGCGGCGGTGCGGGTGAGGGGTCGCAGCGCGTACTTCGATTCCAGGCCGGGCTCCGTGCTGGCGTCCACGTCCAGCAGCGTTCCCCGGAGCGTGAGCGTCGCATTGGCGAGGTGTGTGGTGAGCGACGTCTCCACTCCCGTGAACGTGGCCCGGTCCACGTTCATGGTGCGCCAGGGTTCGTCGTCGGCGGCGCCCACCGCGCGGCCCCAGTCAATCATGTCGTCAGCCCGGCGGACGAAGGCGGCGGCATCGAGGCGGACGCCCCGGGCACCGCCAGCCGCTGCGGGATGGCCTGCCGGTTCGAGGGTGAAGCCGATCTCTGCGGTGCGGGACTTCTCCGCGTCCAGGTCCGGGTTGCCGATGTTGGCAGGATCACTGTAGTAGCGGTCCGTCCACGACGGCGCCCGGAACCCTGCCGCCGCCGATGCCCGCACCCGCAGAGCCGGCGTCAGGCGCAGCGTGCCGGCCACCGACGGCGACAGGTATGAGCCGAAGGACGAGTGGTGGTCGAGGCGGAGCCCCACCGTGGCCAGGGCGGACGCGACGTCGCCTGCCGCCAGTTCCCCGAACGCTGCCACCTGGTCCTCCCTCCGATCGCCCAGGTTGGTGCTGATCAATGACGACAGGCTGGCCTCCGCGCCGCCGGCCAGCTGGACCCTGCCCGCGCCGGGCGCCCAGCGGGTGACCAGTTCCCCCGCCAGCCGGCGGGACCGGTGAATATTCCTGTATACGGACGGGTCGGTGCGGATGAGGATGAAATCGTCGTCGTGCTGACGAAATGACACGCGGGGATGCACCGTCAATGCCGACGGCGCACTCTGCCACGCCACCGTGGCGGTGGCCGTGCGCGTCTCCTCGTACGAGTCGAACGGCGCGTAGAAGCCCTCGGCGCCAAAGTCACGGGCGGCCCAGCCGGCCTCAGCCGCGAGCGTGCCGCTGGCCAGCGGCGCCTCGACGCCGGCGCGGGCCTGGATCACGGCGTGGTCCGTGCCCGGGCGGTGGCCGTCGGAACGGTCATAGTCGGCGGCCGTGCGCCAGCGCACTGAGGCGGTGCGACCGCGGGCGTCCGCGCCGACGGCGGCGGATCCCCATCTGCCGCCCTGGGCCCGGGTCGTCAGCACGGGCGAGGCGACAGGTTCCGCCCCTGCAGGCGCCCCGCGGGTGACAATGTTGACTACGCCGCCCACGGCGCCACTGCCGTACAGGGCGGAGGCGGGGCCGCGCAGGACTTCGATGCGCTCGATGGCGTCCAGCGGAACGGCGACACTCAGGTGGAAGTGGCCGGTCTGATCATCATTGACGGGAACGCCGTCCACCATGACAAGGACCTGCTCGAACCCGGAGCCGCGGATGGACAGGTCGGCCTGGGCAGGGGAGCGGGCCAGCAGGTCCACGCCCAGGGTCCGGGCCAGGACGTCATTGACGGACCGGGCGGGAATCGCCGCGATGTGCCGCCGGTCAAGGATCTCCACGCTGCGCGTTGCCATGGCGGCGCCGCCCATGGCCCGGGATCCGGCAACGTGGACGGTATCCAGCGGGATGGGTGGCTGCTGGGCGGACGTCGGGGCGAAGCCCAGGAGCGCCAGGAGCAGCGCCGTGGCGGCCGCGATTGACGCCGGCGCGGCGCGCAGCGGCGTGTCCCATACAAGGGCGGTACGAACGAGTTGGATCATGGCGTCGGTAAAGTGCGGGACGCGGGTCCGGGATCGGCGTAATACCGTTTGAATTACGCGAGTGGATAAAGGGCGGCAGCGGCGGGTGTGGCGCAAGGCCGGGGTGCAGACCGGGCGAGGCACGGCGCATCCTGGCCGGGACGCACTGTTATCGCGGAACCCACAGGCGATCGGCGGATCTTCGAACGGTGGGCGGTGCGAGAAGGCGCTGTCGCCACTTCCTTGTGGCGGACGCAACCGCACGCTGCCCTCCGGGCAGATTGCCGCCATGTCGTGTCGCGGCTATCCTTCCCCTTTCGCGGGAACCCCCACAGCAGTGCCCATGGCGAAGCCTCCGAAGCCGGACGACACCCCCCTGATGCAGCAGTGGCGCGACGCCAAGGCGCGCCACCCGGACGCCCTCATCTTTTTCCGCGTGGGCGATTTCTACGAGATGTTCTGCGAGGACGCCGAGGAGGGCGCCCGTCTGCTGGGGCTGACGCTCACGTCCCGCAACAACGGGGGTGCGTCCAACGTGCCGCTGGCGGGGGTGCCGGTGCGGGCCCGGGACGAGTACATCCACCGGCTGATTCAGCAGGGGCGGCGGGTGGCGGTGTGCGAGCAGGTGGAGGACCCGGCGGAGGCGAAGGGCATCGTCCGCCGGGAAGTGGTGGAAACTGTCACGCCCGGCGCCGTCCTGGCCGACGCGCTGCTGGCCGAGCGCCGCAACAACCACCTGGCGGCGCTTACGGAAACGGCGGCGGGCCTGGCGCTGGCGGTGGTGGACGCCTCCACGGGCGAGGTCACGGTGCTGCCCACGGAGAGGGAGGCGCTGACCGCGGAACTGGCGCGCTTCGAACCGGCGGAGCTGCTGCTGCCCGCGAGCTGGGTGGGGCGGGACGTGCCGGGTGCCGAGGGTGCCAGCCTCACGTACCGGCCGGACTGGTTGTTCGATCCGGAGCACGGGCGGGACGAACTGCGCCGCCGTTACCAGGTGAGCGGCCTGGACGGCTTCGGCTTCGAAGGCGCGGACCTGCCGCTGCTCGGGGCGCTGGGTGGTCTGGTGGCGTACCTGGCGGAGGTGCAGCCGAACTCGGTGAGCGCGCTCCGGCCGCCGCGCATCGAGCGGCCTGGCGACGCCATGGTCCTGGACGAGATGACTCGCCGCAACCTGGAGCTGGTGGATCCGCTGCGGGCTGACGGCCGGGGCGCCCGGGCGGCGACGCTCATCGAGGTGGTGGACGAGACGCAGACGCCGATGGGTGCGCGCCTGTTGCGCCGCTGGCTGCTGCGGCCGCTGGTGGTGGCGGAACGCGTGTGGGAGCGGCAGGACGCGGTGGAGGAACTGCTGCGGGACGCGCCCATGCGGCGGTCGGTGCGGACAGAACTGAAGGAGGTCCGGGACCTGGAACGGCTGGCGGCCAAGATCGCCGGTGGCCGGGTGCTGCCCCGGGAACTGCGGACGCTGGCGACGTCGCTGGCACGTTTGCCGGTGGTGCGTGACATCCTGGCGCCGGCGGGGTCGAACCTGCTGTCGGGCCTGGCGACCGGCCTGGACTCGCTGGACGACGTGGTGGCGATGCTGGGCGCGGCGCTGAACGACGATCTGCCGGCGAGCGTGGGCGAGGGGGATGTGATCCGGGCGGGCTGGGACGCGCAACTGGATGAGCTGCGGGAGCTGCGGGATGGCGCCCAGGGCTACATCGCCCGGCTGCAGGCACGGGAGCGGGAGCGCACGGGCATCACGTCCCTGAAGGTCGGCTTCAACCGGGTCTTCGGCTACTACCTGGAGATCACGCGAGCCAACGCGGACCGGGTGCCGGACGACTACGAACGGAAGCAGACGCTGGCCAATGCCGAGCGCTACGTGACGCCAGAACTGAAGGAGTGGGAGGCGAAGGCACTGGACGCGGAGGACCGCATCGTCGCACTGGAGCAGCAACTGTTCGGTGAGGTCAGGCGGCAGGTGGCCACGCACCTGGAGCGGCTGCAGGTCACAGCGGAGCGGGTTGCGACGGTGGACGTGCTGTCGGGGCTGGCCAGCCTGGCGGAGCGTGGCAGCTACACCCGGCCGGAACTGCACACGGGGTACGCCCTGGAGATCCGGGAGGGCCGTCACCCCGTCGTGGAACGCATGATGCCCCGGGAGGAGTTCATCCCCAACGACATCGTGCTGGACGATGACCACCGAGTCATGATCCTGACGGGCCCGAACATGGCCGGCAAGTCCACGCTGCTGCGGCAGGTGGGCCTGATCCAGCTGCTGGCGCAGGTGGGCTCGTTCGTCCCGGCGCGGCAGGCGCGACTGCCTGTCTGCGACCGCATATTCACCCGCGTCGGCGCGTCCGACAACCTGGTGCGGGGCCAGTCCACGTTCATGGTGGAGATGCACGAGACGGCTGCCATCCTGCATGGCGCGACCCGTCGCTCGCTGGTGCTGCTGGACGAGATCGGTCGGGGCACCGCCACGTACGACGGGGTGAGCATCGCGTGGGCGGTGACGGAGCACCTGCACGGGATGACGGAGGCGAAGACCATCTTCGCCACGCATTATCATGAGCTGACCCAGCTGGCGGACCTCTTGCCGGCGCTGGTCAATTACAATGTGGCGGTGCGGGAGGTGGGGGACGACATTGTCTTCCTGCACCACCTGCAGCCCGGCGGCGCCGACCGGTCGTATGGCATTGAGGTCGGCCGTCTGGCGGGCCTGCCCGCCGCCGTGGTGGCCCGGGCCCGGGAGATCCTGCGGGAACTGGAGGGCGCACATTCCGGCGGCGGTGAGGGCCTGGGGCGGTTCGGCAGCGGCGGCCCGCAACCGGCCCGGGAGCAGCTGTCGCTCTTTGCGCCGGCGGAGCACCCGGTGGTGGACCTGCTGAGGAAAACGGACGTGGACGGGCTGACACCGCTGCAGGCGCTGAACCTGCTCGCGGAACTGAAATCGGAGATAGGGGACAGATGAGACCTACAGGAGATGGCGCCTGGCGCGCGGTCGGGCAGCGCCTGCAGCGCCAGGCGGGGACGCTGGTGCTGCTGGGCACCAGCCTGGCGCTGGGCGCGTGCGGCGGCAGCAACGCCGCGGTGGAAGAGCCGGTGCCCATGCCGGACCCGACGCCCATCGAATACCCCGTCGCCCTGTGGGACCAGCAGGTACAGGGCGAGACTGAACTCATGATCCGCGTCAACGAATACGGCGACGTGGACAGCGTCTTCGTGTCGAAGGCAAGCGGGTACGCCGAGTTTGATTCGGCGGCGGTGGCCGGCGCCCGGGACCTGCGCTTCACGCCCGGCCGCCGCGGGGACCGCCGCGTCGCGATGTGGACCAAGATGCCGGTTCGCTTTGCCCAGGATTCCACCGCCACGCTGGGCCCCACCCAGCCGGCGAGAGGCCAGCCATGAGCGCGCCCCGCAATGCCCGGCCCGTGGCGAACGTGCTGGAGACCGTGGGCTGGACCCCGCTCATCCGGCTGAACAGCGTGGTGGACGGCGCCCGCACGCCGGTGTACGCGAAGGCCGAGTTCTTCAACCCGGGCGGCTCCGTCAAGGACCGGATCGGCCTCGCCATGATCGAGGCGGCGGAACGGGACGGCCGGCTGCGCCCCGGCGGCGTGATCGTCGAGGGGACCAGCGGCAACACCGGCGTCGGCCTAGCCATCGCCGCCGCCATCCGCGGCTACCGCTGCATCTTCACCATGCCCGACAAGATGAGCGACGAGAAGGTCCGGCTGCTGCGCGCCTTTGGCGCGGACGTCATCATCACCCCCACGGCCGTGCCGCCGGACCATCCTGACAACTACGTGATGACGGCCAAGCGCATCGTGGCGGAGACGCCCGGCGCCATCCTCGCCGACCAGTTCTACAACCCCGTCAACCCCGACGCGCATTACGCTACCACCGGCCCGGAACTGTGGGAGCAGACGGAGGGCCGCATCACGCACTTCGTCGCGTCCGCCGGCACGGGCGGCACCATCAGCGGTACCGGCCGCTACCTGAAGGAGCGCAACAGTGCGGTGCGCGTCATTGCCGGCGACCCTGCGGGCTCCATCTTCGCCGAATACCATCGCACGGGCGAAAAGGGCGAAGGCGCGCCATACAAGGTCGAGGGCATCGGCAACGACAAGCTGCCCAGCACGCTGGACTTTCAGATCATCGACGAATTCCACACCATCAGTGACCGGGATGCGTTCCACATGACCCGGCGGCTGACCCGGGAAGAGGGCCTGTTCGTAGGCGGATCCGCGGGCCTCATCGTGTCCCTCGCCGTACGGGTCGCTCACGACGTGGACGATCCCGACGCCTTTGTCGTCTGCGTACTCCCGGATACCGGCGAGCGCTACCTCAGCAAGGTCTACAACGACGACTGGATGCGTGAGAACCGGCTGCTGGAGCCGGAGCACCTGACCGCCATGGAGATGGTGGCGCGGAAGGACGGCCAGGCGCCGGCGCTGGTGGCCGTGCAGCGGGACACACCGCTGCGCCACGCGTTCCAGCTCATGACGGGTCACAACATCTCACAGCTGCCCGTCGTGGAGGGCGGCGACTGCGTGGGCGCCGTGGCCGAGTCGCTGCTCATGTCCCGCATCATCGAGGAGCCGGCCCTGCTGGATCAGCCCGTGTCCGAGATCATGGAGGCGCCCTACCCCGTTGTGGACGCCGACCTGCCAATGAGCCGGATCGGTCGGCTGCTGAACCGCCAGTGTCCCGCCGTGCTCGTGCGGGTGGACGGAGAACTCGGGGGCATCGTCACCCGCTACGACGTCGTCCGCTACCTCGCCTCCTGACGACGCGGGCTGGCGGGGTTGTTGCATTGGGATGGGGCCGGCAAAAACCGGCAACGTGAGGGGAAGAGGCTAATGTCTGGCAGTCCAGGTCGGCTGAAAGTTGCAGTACTGTTCGGCGGTACGAGTTCGGAACGTGACGTGTCCATCGCCAGCGGGTCGCAGGTGGTGCAGGCACTGCGGGAGGGCGGCCACGACGTCGTCGCGGTGGACACCGCAACCGGCGTGCTGGATGCCGACGCCGAGCGACAGCTCATGCGCGGCAACGTCCCCGATATCCCGCCGGAGGAGGAAGCCCTCGACATGCTCCGCACCGGCGACGCCACCGGCCTGGTCAGCGCTCCAGAACTGAACGGCGTGGATGTGCTGTTCCTCGCCCTTCACGGGGGGACCGGCGAGGGCGGCACGCTGCAGGCCCTGCTGGACCTCACGGGGCTGCCCTATACCGGGACGGGCATGCTCGGCAGCGCCATGGCCATGGACAAGGACATTGCCAAGCGGCTCATGCTCTTTGCCGGTGTGCCCACCGCGCCCTGGCTCATGGCGCCCGTCCTCATGGAAGACGTCCACCAGCGCGTCGGCTTTCCCTGCGTCGTCAAGCCGTCCAAGCAGGGATCCACCGTCGGCCTTACGGTCGTCAGGCACCCCGAGGAACTGGAGGCGGCCGTGAACCTCGCCGCCCGCTTCGACGATGAGGTCATGATCGAGGCCTTCGTGCCTGGCCGCGAGTTCACTGTGCCGATCCTCGGCAATGACGCACTGCCTGTAGGAGAAATCGTGACAAGCCGTGAGATCTTCGATTATGAGGCCAAGTACCAGCCGGGCGGGGCCGAGGAAATCTTTCCCGCCGACCTTACAGGGGCCCAGGTCGTGGAGATCCAGGGCCTTGCCCTCAAGGTCCACACCGCCCTGAAACTCCGCGGATTCAGTCGTGTGGATTTCCGTCTGGATCAGGAAGGCGTATTCTGGTGTCTGGAAGCGAACACGCTGCCGGGCATGACCGCGGCCAGCCTGTTCCCGAAGGGCGCCGCTGCGGCGGGTATTACATTCCCTGAGGTGTGCGAGCAGCTCTGCCGCATCGCCATCGCGGACCACGCACAGCGTCGCAGGTTCCAGTAGCAGCGAAAGTACACAGTTCGGGTCCAACGGCCCGTGACGGGACGATTTCATGGCTTACCGCGGAAACATGCAGTTCGGCTTCGGGTTCGGGCTGACCCCCTGGGTGCAGCGGCTGATCATTCTGAATGCAGGCATCTTCCTGCTGCAGTACATGAGCCCGATCCTGACGTACCACATGGCGTTCGTGCCGTCGGAGATCCTGCTCCGGCCATGGACCATCATATCCTACATGTTCGCCCACGGCGGCTTCTGGCACCTGTTCTGGAACATGCTGGGGCTGTTCTTCTTCGGCCCGCCGCTGGAGTCCCGCTGGGGTTCCCGGGAGTTCCTGAAGTTCTACTTCATCTGCGGGATGGGCGGCGCGGCGCTGTCGTTCCTGTTCGCCTTCAACGCGCCCATCATCGGCGCGTCGGCGGCGGTGTACGGCGTGATGCTGGCCTTTGCCATGAACTGGCCGGACGCACCCATCTACATCTGGGGCATCCTGCCCATCAAGGCCAAGTTCCTGGTGGCTGTCCTTGCCGTTTTCTCCATCATGTCCATGGTGGGCGAGGGTGGCGGGAACATCGCCCACGCCGCCCATCTCGGCGGCTTCGCCGCGGCGTTCCTCTACCTCAAGTTCAGCGGCCCGGGCGGGGCCTTCAGTGGCATGAAGAAGATGGTGAACCGCCAGAAGCTGCGAGTCGTATCCACGGACCGGGATGAGCAACCCCGACCGCCGGCGACGCGTACGGGCCCGCCGTCCGGGGCCGCCCGGCGCCGGGCTGTTGGCGAGGAGGACAAGCTGCTCGACGAACTGGACAAGGTGCTGGAGAAGATCAGCACCCAGGGCATGGGCAGCCTCACCGCGCAGGAACGCAAGCTCCTGGACGAGGTCAGCCGGCGGTACCGTACGGACTGACGGCGGGCGAGGGGCGGCCTGCGGTCGCCGGCTGCCGGCAGATACGGGCGGGCGGCACGGCGGGCGGGATCATGACGGGTATGGAGTCCCCTGACACGCGGTGCGTGCGCTTCCTGACAGACGGCGCTTGACTTCCCGGATAGACTCGGCTCATGTTGGCTTCCCCCTTCGATCCTCGCTTCCAGCCCCAGGAGGTGCAGCTATGACTGCCGGCAGGGAATACCGCTCAGAGCAGATCCGCAATGTTGTCGTGCTTGGCCACGGCGGGTCCGGCAAGACAACTCTCATCGACGCACTCTGCTTCTCGACCGGGGCCTCGCGCCGGCACGGCAGTGTCAAGGACGGCACCGCGCTGACCATGTACGCTGACGAGGAGATTTCCCACGGCATCACGATCCAGTGCGCGGTGGCGCACGCGGAGTGGGAGGGCATCAAGGTCAACCTGCTGGACACGCCCGGGTACATGGACTTTGCCGGCGATGCTGTTGCCGCGACAAGGGTAGCCGATGGGGCTGTAATTGTGCTGGGCGCCACAACGGGCGTCGAGGTGGGGACGGAAAAGGTCTGGGAATACTGCGAGCCACGCGGGATTCCCAGACTTTTCTTTGTGTCGATGATGGACCGTGAGCACGCGAACTTCGACAAGGTCTGCGAGGAGATCCGCCGGCACATGACACCGCACGCGTATGCGGCGGAGCTGCCCATCGGCGAGGGCGAGAACTTCCGTGGCGTGGTGAACCTGTTCACGGGGCGCGCCCGGATGTTCGATGACCCGGAGTACCGCGAAGTCGAGGTCCCCGAGGAGCTGAAGGAACGTTCAGCGCAGTTGCGGCAGGAGCTGTTCGAGGCCATTGCCGCGACGAACGACGAGCTGCTCGAGCGCTACCTGGAGGGTGGCGAGATCACCACCGAGGAAGCCCTCGCCGCATTGAAGCTGGCCATGCTGGGCGGTGAACTGTTCCCCATCTTCTGTGGTGCGGCGGAAGAGGTGCACGGCATGCGCACGCTTCTGAAGGCGCTGGTGCACATCGTGCCGAGCCCGGTGGACCCGCCCCACGAGATGGCCCAGCGCGCGGGCCTGGACCAGGTCCTGGAGCTGAAGGGCGAGGAGAAGGGGCCCCTGGCTGCCATCATCTTCAAGACGGCAACGGAGCCGCACGTGGGCGAGTTGAGCTATTTCCGGATCTTCAGTGGCAACATCCGGAACGGCCAGGAAGTCTGGAACGCGACGCAGGAGAAGGCGGAGAAGCTGGCGCACATTTCCGTGCCCCAGGGCAAGGAGCGGATCGAGGTGGAGCACCTGCACGCGGGCGACATCGGCGTGGTGACGAAGCTGAAGAACTCTCACACGAACGATACGCTGACCACCCAGGAGCGGCCGGTGGCGCTGCAGCAGATCAATTTCCCGGCGCCGGACATCGCACTGGCGGTGCGAGCGGCGAGCCGCAGCGACGAGGACAAGATCGGGACGGCGCTGGCTCGGCTGCACGAGGAGGACCCCACCTTCGAGTTCGGCTACGATGCGGAGCTGCGGCAGACCATCATCCGCGGCACCGGCGAGCTGCACCTGGAGGTGCAGATGGAGCGGCTGAAGCGGAAGTACCACGTTGACGTCGTCACCGAAGAGCCGCGCATCCCCTACCGCGAGACGTTCCGGAAGCCGGCTGAGGCGCAGGGCAAGTACAAGAAGCAGACGGGCGGCCACGGCCAGTTCGGTGACTGCCACGTCCGGATCAAGCCGCTGGCGCGCGGTGAAGGGTACCGGTTCACGGACGCCATCACCGGCGGCGTGATTCCCGGCAAGTTCATCCCGTCCGTGGACAAGGGCATCCAGGAATCCGCCCGCAAGGGGATCCTGGCAGGGTACCCGGTAGTGGATTTCGAGGCGGAGTGCTACTTCGGTTCCTACCACTCCGTTGATTCCAGCGACATCGCGTTCCAGATCGCCGGCTCCATGGCGTTCCAGAAGGCGGCTGAATCAGCGCAGCCCGTGCTCCTCGAACCGATCCTCGAGGTGGAGGTGGTGACGCCGGAGCAGTACATGGGGGACGTCATGGGCGACCTGAACCATCGTCGCGGCCGGATCCTGGGCATGGAGCAGGATGGCGCCCGGACCCACATCAAGGCCCTGGTCCCGCAGGCCGAACTGGACCGCTACGCCACGACGCTCCGGTCGCTGACGCAGGGTCGCGCCTTCCACAGGCGCAAGCTCCACGGCTATGAAGAGGTGCCTGCCAATGTGCAGCAGAAGATCATTGATCAGGCGAAGAAGGAGCGGGAGGAAGTCAGCGCCTGATAGCGCCTGACCTCATTCCCTGCCACATCGGGCGACGAACTGACGATTCGTCGCCCGATTCGTTAATCCATGCTCACGGACAGGCGAGTCATGAACTGGATACGGGGCGGATTCCTACTGGCCGCAATGCCGGTGGCGGCGGCGTGCGGCGCCGGTCCGGACCAGCGGATGCTGGTGGAGCGGGAGGTCCGGGGGGACACCACCGTCGTGCGTGTCAGTGGCACCGGTCCGGAGCTCGCCGCGGAGGAGGAGCTGCGGATCGGCACGCTGGACGGGCCTGACGAATACACGTTCGGGAGCGTCGCGGGAATGGCCGTATCGGCGGACGGCAGCATGTACGTCATCGACTCGCATTCCCGTGACATCCGCGTCTTCGACGCGGATGGCTCCTTCATGCGCAGGTTCGGCGGGCCCGGGGCAGGGCCCGGCGAGCTGCAGCAGCCGTCCGGCATCAGCTTCCTGCCGGACGGCAGGCTCGTGGTGCGGGACTACCAGAACGCGCGGGTCAACGTCTATTCCGGCGAGGGTGAGACGCTGACGAGCTGGCCGATCCCCGGCGGTTTCGCCACGACGTCGCCCATGTTCGTGGACCGCACCGGGAACGTCTACCTCGACATCGTAGCGGACAGATCCGGCCCCGGCATCGGCCGGATCGGCCTGCTGCGACTCGACAGCAACGGGTCCGTCGTGGATACGCTGTTCCGGCCGCTGGAGGACGTGGAGGTGCCGCGGCTGGAGGCAACCTCGCCGGATGGCCGGGGTCGGAGCTTCTACGGTGTGCCGTTCTGGCCAGTCCCCGTCACCACGCTGAACGAGGACGGAGCCTTCGTCGGTGGCATCGGCGACCGCTACGCCATCACCACCTGGTATCCAGACGGTACCGTGCAGCGCATCGAGCGCGACGTGCCGGCTGTTCCCGTGCAGGCTGGTGAAGCAGCCACCGCCGTGGAGCAGGCCACGCGTGGGTTGCGAGGCACCCAGCCCGACTGGCGCTGGACCGGACCGCGGCCGCCGGATTCCAAGCCCTACTTCACGAGCCTTCGCGGCGGCGACGACGGGCGCCTCTGGGTCCGCCTCTCCCAGCCTGCGGAGCGCAGGGATCCGGACCCCGATGCGCGCCCCGACCCCCGGGGCCAGCCGCCCCTCGAGCAGTGGGTGGCGCCCACTGCCTACGACATCTACGAGAGGGACGGCAGCTTCGTCGGTACGGTGCGCATGCCCGACCGCTTCACCGTCATGTACATGCGCGGCGACCACGTCTGGGGCGTGCTCCGCGACGATCTCGACGTGCCGTACGTCGTCAGGCTGAAGCTGGTGACGAGGACGTAGGATGGGCGACATGAGACGGGCGACGTGAGACGCGCTACGAAAAACGGGAACCGCAGAGATGACTCCCGCAGTTCCCGTTTTCGTTGAACGTCTACGTTTACGATCCCGATCCCGAATCCGTTTGCAGTTCCCGTTTTCGTTGAACGTCTACGTTTACGATCCCGATCCCGAATCCGTTTGCGGAACGACTGCTGCCCCGGTCACTTCGTTCCCTCGGGCGCCCCGATCCCGACTCCCGTCTACTCGTACCGCAGCGACACGATCGGGTCCAGCAGGGCCGCCCTTCTGGCCGGCCACATGCCGAAGAAAATGCCGACCGCGGCGGAGAAGCCGAATGCCAGGCCCACCGCCGTTGGAGAGATGGCGACGTTCCATCCGGCCATGTTCTGGACCAGGTAGGCACCACCGATGCCTACGGTGCAGCCGAGGGCGCCACCCGCCACGCAGAGCACCAGCGACTCCAGCAGGAACTGCATGAGGATGTCGTTGCGCTTCGCTCCCAGCGCCTTCCGGATACCGATCTCCCTGGTCCGTTCTGTCACCGACACCAGCATGATGTTCATGATGCCGATACCGCCGACGAGCAGCGAGATGGCGGCGATGCCAGCCAGGAGGAACGTGAAGGTGCGTGTCGTCTCCTCAAACGTGGTGAGCAGGCTGGCCTGGTCCCGGACGTTGAAGTCGCTGGGCTGGCCCGGGCGCAGCCGGTGCTCGCGCCGGAGAATGCCGTCAATCTCCGCCAGCGCCGGGTCCATGGACCGCTCATTGATGGTCTGCACGGCAATGGCGCGGACGAACTCGGTGCCGAACACCCGGAACTGGGCCGTGGCCAGCGGGATGTAGATGCTCTCGTCCGGGTTCTGGAAGCCCTGTGCGCCCTTCTCCTCCAGGACCCCGATGACCTCGAACGGGATGCCGCGGATACGGATGCGCTCACCGATGAGCGCTGGCGTTACCTCGACGCCCAGCCGCTCGCCGGCGCGGGCACCGAGCACCGCGAGCGTGCGCCGGCCCCGCTCCTCACCTTCGGTGAAGGAACGGCCATACTCGACGCGATGGTTGTGCACGTCGAAGTATGACGGCCACGAGCCAATGATGGACAGGTTCGCGTTGCGTGCACCATACACGACCTGCTGCCGCCGCTCCATCTCCGGCGCCACGGCGCGGATGTAACGCGGGTTCTCCATCAGCGCGATGGCGTCACGGCTGGTCAGCCTGGCGTCACCCCGGTCCACGCCGCCGAACATGGCCTGTCCCGGCCGGACCGTGAGCACGTTCGTGCCCATGGACTGCAGGCGAACCTGCACGTCTCGCTGGGCGCCTTCGCCCAGCGAGACCATGGTGATGACCGCGGCGATGCCGATGATAATGCCCAGCATCGTCAGGAACGACCGCATCTTGTTGGCCGCAATGGCGCCAAGGGCGACGCGGATGATCTCGCCGAGTAGCATCAGGCCCCCTACCGGCGCATGCCCGGACCACTACCGCCCGGCATGATGCTGGTGTTCTGGCGCATGCGGTTGAGCATGTCCTGCTGTTGCTGCTGCAGGCGTGCCACGGAAATCAGGATCACGTGCTCGCCGGGCTCGACCCCGCGCAGCACCTCGGTGTAGTCCCAGTCGTTCACGCCCAGCATCACGCTGCGCGGCTCGACACCCGTCTCCGTCTGGACGAAGACCACGCCGGGTCGAACATCCTGGCCGGCAGCGGCGCCCGCCGCGCCACCCGCGCGACCCGCTCCGCCACGGGCCATACCGCCCTGCATGCCCTGGGGCGGGCCGCCCTGTGCCTGGCGGGCCGCTGGCGGCGCGCCGCCCTCGGGGCGGGCTGCGACCTGCGCGCCTTCCGCCGGTGCGCCCTCTGCCGGCGCACCTTCCGCCGCGGGCCGGTTCTGCCCGCCGTTGCCGGCCGGCTGGCTGCCCTGCCCGCCTCGCATCATGGTGCGGAGCTGTTCCTCGTTGATGCCGAACATGGCCGCCGCCGCCGCCGCGTCACGGGTGCCCACCACCGACGCATTGGGGATGGTGATGGCGTCAGCGCGACGAGCCACCTCGACGATGACCTCGCCGTTCATGCCGGGCTTGAGGGAGCCGTCCGAGTTGTTCAGGTGCACCAGCACCGGAAACATGGTGACGTTCTGCTCAACGACGGCCTGCGGCTCGATCTTCGTCACCGTGCCGGGGAAGATGCGGCCCGGATACGCCTCCACGCTCACGCGCGACGGCATGCCCGGCTGGATCTTGCCCAGGTCTGTCTCACTGACCAGCGTCCGCACCTGCATCTCGTTCAGGTCGGCCATCAGGAAGATGGTCGTGCCGCCGGAGATGTTCTGGCTGGCCGACTGGATAATGGAGCCCTCCTCGACATCGCGGCCGATGATGACACCGTCAATGGGTGCGCGGATGGTCACGTCGTTCATCCGCTCCTCGGCGAGTTCCAGGTTCACGCGGGCCTTGACCAGCTGCGCCTGCGCATTGGCCTGCTCGAGCTTGGCGTTCTCGAACTCCTGCTCGGTGATGACGTTCGCTGCACGCAGTTCCTCGGAGCGGCGACGCTGTGACTCGGCCGTGGCGGCACGGGCCTGCGCGACCTCCAGGTCAGCCGCTGCCTGGGCATACGCGTTGCGCACGTCGCGCGGGTCCACTTCACCCAGCAGGTCGCCGCGACGGACGACGTCACCGGTCTCGACGTGCAGGCGGATGATCTCGCCGGACGCCTTGGACTTCACCTCGACGAGCCGGATGGGCTCGATGAGGCCGGCGGCCTCGGCCGTGACCTCCATGTCACGACGCTCGACCACGCCGTACTCGATGGCGGCCGCCTCCATTTCGGCGGGGGGGCGGGTCGTGGCGTACACCGCCGTCATGGCGGCGAGTACGATAACGGCGAGGGTGCCGTGCTTCATCCAGTTCTTCTTCATTATGATGCCTCCCGCGTCTCTGAATTCAGGTGTCGCTCGTTGATCCTGTCGCTCTCGATGAGTCCGTCACGAAGCACGACCGTGCGCCGGGCGTGCTCCGCGATATCAGGCTCGTGCGTTACCAGGATGATGGTCTGGCCGTTGTGGTACAGTTCGTCGAACAGTGCCATGATCTCCTGGCTCGTCCTGCTGTCCAGGTTGCCCGTGGGCTCATCAGCCAGCAGGATCGCCGGCCGGTTCACCAGTGCGCGGGCCACGGCGACTCGCTGGCGCTGGCCGCCGGACAGTTCCGACGGCTTGTGGTCCATGCGCTCGCCCAGGCCGACGCGGCGCAGTACTTCCTGCGCGCGTTCCAGCCGCTCCTTCTTTGACACGCCGGCATAGATGAGCGGCAGCTCGACGTTGTGGAGCGCCGTCGCTCGGGGCAGCAGGTTGAACGTCTGGAAGACGAAGCCGATCTCACGGTTCCGGATATGGGCCAGTTCGTCGTCGCGCAGCTGCGCCACGGCGTTGCCGTTGAGCCAGTACTCGCCGGCGGTCGGTGTGTCCAGGCAGCCCAGTACGTTCATGAGCGTGGACTTGCCGGACCCTGACGGTCCCATGATGGCTACGTAATCACCGCGCTGAATGGTGACGTCCACCCCGCGCAGGGCCCGGATGACTTCCACGCCCATCACGTATTCCTTGCGCACGCCCTCGATGCGGATGACGTCATCCGTCGCGGTGGGCAGCACACTGATTGCTGATTCCTCCATTACCGCTTCCGCCCCCCTCACAGATCCCTCCCGATGAGTGCCTCCAGCTCCGCGCGGGCCAGCTGGTAGTCGTAGCGGGCGGCGATGAGTGCCGCCTCCGCCGCGACGATGTTCTCCTGCGACGTGACCTGCTCCAGTATGGTGGACACGCCCAGGCGGTACCGTTCCTCCTGTACGCGTGAATCCTCCATGGCGACCTCGAGGGCCTGTTCCGCCAGCGCAATCTGCTGGGCGGCCGTCTCCAGGGCGCCGAGCACGCGCTCCAGGTTCACGCGGGCGAAGCGGCGGGCATCATCGAGCTGGATACGCGCCAGCGACGCCTGCACCTGTGCGCGCTCGATGGTCTCTTCGCGCTGGAACCGGTTGAAGACCGGGAACGACATGCTCAGCCGCATGGACCAGCTACCGCGCACGTCGTTGAACGACGGCTCGTCGTTGGCCCAGTTGTAACTGCCGCTCGAGCTGAGGTTCGGCAGGTACTGCGAACGGGCGGACCGGACCGACGCTGAAGCGGCGACCTCGCTGGCCTGCGCCGTTACCACGGCGGGCGATGCAGCCATGACCAGTTCCAGCAGTTCCTCACGGGTCAGGGGCAGCTCGGCGGGCTCGAGGGGCTGCTCGTGCGCTGCGTCCACCGGTCCGTCCACCCCCACGACCCGGCCGAGGTTGAACATGGCATTGCGCTTCTGGTTCTGCGCCTGCAGCAGTGCCTGCCGGGCGTTGTTCACTTCCAGCTGGGAGCGCAGCAGGTCGGAGCGCGTACCGGAGCCCACCTGGCTGCGCCGCTCGGCGGCCTCCAGCACCTGCTCGGCACGGGCCAGTCGAGCCTCTGCGGAACGAATGACGTCCGTGGCCCGCAGCACGTCGTAATAGCCGGCCTTGGCGTTACGGGTGACGGCGTAGCGCTGCTCGATGAGGGCCGCTTCGGCGGCGCTGGTCTGCGCCCGGCTCCGGGCCAGGTCCGCGCCGCGACGGCCGCCGGTGAACAGGTCCAGCGACGTCGAGATACCGGCACTGTAGCTGTCCGAAGAGCCGGAGATGGTCGTGCCCAGGTTCGGGTCGAAGCGGTTCGTGCTGGCCAGCGTCGCGCCGCTGCTGACGTTCAGGTTCGGCAGGAACTGGCCCATGGAGGTTCGTTCCGCTGTCGCCGACGTCTGCACGTTGCCTGCGGCCTGCGCAATCTGGGGGCTGGTCAGCAGCGCCCGCTGTACGACTTCGTCCAGCGTCATGCTGGTAACTTCCTGCGCCTGTGCGGACACTGCCGTGCCGAGCACGGTCAGGGTCACCAGGGACGAGATCATGCCACGTCGCATACCACCCTGTCTCCTTTGCATTACCATCTGTCACTCCTCGCCCGCTCACGCCGTTCGTGATGGGCGCGCCGCTCCGCCATGAACTCTTCCTCGACCTGCCGCTGCTCCGGCGTCAGCACGGCCCGCAGCTCGGACCGGGCCGAGTCCGCAATGGCCTGCAGCGCCGGGCCGTGCAGCTCCCAGAACGCCGCCATCTCCTGGCGGCGCTGCTCCAGGATGGCGTCCACGCGGCCCCGCTGCTCCGGCGTCAACTCCAGACGCTCGAGCAGGTCCGGCGCCTGCTGTGGCTGCTTTGTCTTGGTTCGCATCAGCTTCGATGAGCCGTCCACATCCGCCACGCGGATGGCGGCAGCGCCGGAGAGCGAACCTACCATGAACGCGATGACGAGCATGATCAGGCCCGTCAGCCGCGCCTTCCTTGCCGTTACCATTATCGTCTCCCCCTCTCCATGGCGACGAGGACGTCACCCACCGTGGGCTCCCGTTCCCCCATCAGCCACGCGTCCGCCGGCTGCGGTACCGCCAGTTCATCGGCCAGCCCGTAGCCCGGCTGCTGCTCGGCTGGCTCCACGGCAAGCACCGACACACAGACCACGGCCACGACGGCCGCCGCCGCCAGTGCAGGCCGCACCCAGCGCGACAGCACGAGCATCGGGCTCACGTCCAGCGACTGCCGCCGGTCCAGCTCGGCACCCGCATTGGCCATGATCGCCGCCACCAGCAGTTCACGGCGTCCCTCGTCCAGTTCCAGTGCAGTCAAGTCAATCCGTTCGTCCATCGGTTTGCTCCTCTATGACATCCCCCAGACGGTCCCGCAGCGTGCGCCGGGCGAAGAAGAGGTGCGATCGCACCGTCCCTTCCGGTATGCCCAGCTCTGCGGCTATCTCCCGATGTCGGTAACCCTCGAGATCGTGCATCAGCACGACTGTGCGCTGCGTTGTCGTCAGCGTCCCGAGGGCCTGTTCCAGGCGGGTCCGCAACTGCGACCGCTCAAAGTCCCGGGCCGGGCTCGCGCCCGATGCGCCCACCACCGCCGTCTCCAGCTGCTCCGTCTGCCGGAGCTTCTCCCGTCGGCGTACCGTGCGGGCCCGGTTCCGGACAATCTGCCTCAGCCACGCACCGAACGCCGACGGATCACGGCAGTCGTCCAGTCGCTCCAGCGCCGTGATGAATGCGTCCTGAACGGCATCCTCCGCGTCCTTCGGGTCCGCCAGCTCCGCCAGCGCTACCGCGTACGCAGTGTCCAGATGCCGCCTGACCAGTTTCTCAAAGGCCGCCCTCTCGCCTTCCCGGGCGAGGGCTACCAGACGGGCGTCAGTTTCAGGTGTCACACTTCAAGAGATGCCTGAGGCGGCGGTTTTGTTGAGTCGGGGGGGTGACGACGGTGTATGGTGTATGGTGTATCGTGTATGGCGGGTCAGGCGGGGCGGCGCTGCTGGCGGGGGCGGCGCCAGCCGCGACGGTCGGGGAGGCGCGGCTCCGGGAAGTGGCGCAGGTGGTAGGTGCGCACGGGTAGCTCAAAGCTGGTTCGCCCGCTCCAGCCCATGGACGAGGCCATCATCTCCAGACGGACCGCCAACGGCTCCACTGGCTCGCCAAAGGCGTTGGTGCGCCACCGGTATGCGTCCGGCGACAGCCGCGTCTGCGCCCGCAGGTGCGCTACCGCCGTGCCCTCCGCCACCAGCACCAGGGCGCACCCACCGGTTCGCGCGGCCCGGGTCAGGCGTACCGCCTCCCGGATGGCCTCCCTGGCACAACCCTGCACGATCAGCACGGACAGGCCGCCGCTGTCCAGCAGCGTTTCCGCCGCCTCCAGCGCGTGCAGGGGTGTGCCCGGGCGTACCAGCAGCGGACCCGCACGCCAGAAGTCCCCGCCCTGGAGATGGGCTCCATCGATCCAGGCCGCTCGCTCGCCCCGGGCGACTGCCGCCTCACAGGCAGACCGGAGAACCGCCGTGGCACCGCCACCTGGCTGCCAGAGCGTGAGACGGCCCCGGGGCAGGCCGCCCCCAGGCAGCAGCGCGTCCAGTGCACCAATGCCCGTGCCACTGGCCACCACCGTGCGGCCATGGCCCAGAGGCAGGGCGTCAGGGAACCGACGCTCCAGCGCCTCCCTCAATTGGTGTACAGCGGCAGCGGCGCTCATACCCCGGAAGATAAAACCGAAGACAACCCGAAACAAGCGAAGGTTGGATGGGGGATGGCGCGTTCCGGGGCCATGCACAATTGCACAATTGCACAATTGTGCACGACCTGCAGGCTGCCTGCTGCCCCGCCCATGGATGCTGGCCAAGCCTCCAGTTTCGGTTTATGTTCGGTACATGATCATGCGGGTACTGTTCGACGGTGAGGAGCCTGAGGGGCCGGAGCCGCTGCCGGAGCCGCTGCTGGGACCGCTGCTGGAGGCGGCGCCGCGGGTGACGCTGGAGGCGGGCGGCGCATGGCTGGACGTCCGGGGGCTCGACGAGACGGTCGTCCATGCCACCCTGCATCGTTCCCTGGCGGAGACAGGCCTGCCTGCCGGGGCGGGCCTGCGCTGCGGGGCCGGGACGCGACCGGTGGTGGCGGCGGTGGCGGCGGGGCTGGCAGCACCTGGTGATGTCCTGGTGGTGGAGCCCGGCGACGAGCGGGACTTCCTGGCGGAGATTCCGCTGGCGGTACTGGGCGTGCCGGAGCCTTTGCTGGGCTGGCTGGCGGACGTGGGCGTGCAGTGCTGTGGTGAACTGGCGGCTGTGGAGCGGGAGGCAGTGGAGGTGCGTTTCGGGGGCGGCGCCGTGGAGTGGTGGCGGCTGGCCCGGGGCGATGATGAGCGACGTCTGTTCCGTCCTGTGCCGTTGCCGCATCCCCACGCCTCCGTGGACTTCATTGACTACGTGGTGACGGATCCGGAGCGGCTGATATTCAGCACGAATGCGCTGCTGGGCAGCGTATGCGAGGAACTGGCTGCCACGGGTTCCCACGCCCGCCGGCTGCGCCTGCGGCTGCCGCTGGCGAATGGCGGGGTGTGGGAGCGGACGCTGAAGGCGGCGCGGCCAACGGCGGATCGTGCGGCGTGGTTGCGGCTGGCCCGTGGCCTCCTGGAGCGGCTGACGGTGCCGGACTCGGTGGCGGGGATCGCCATCGAGGTGGAAACGACGGAGGCTGCGTCAGCGGTCCAGGGGGACCTGTTCGATGCCGGCTTTGCCACGGCTTCCGCGGTGGAGACGGCGCTGGGTCGGCTGCTGGAGGATCAGGGCAGCGTGGTGCGCCTGCCGCGTACTGACGGGCATCCGCTGGCGGAGATGCGGGGCGAGTTCCACCCGGTGACGTTGCAGGAGGTCACGCTGCCCGGCGGGGCCGGAAAGGCGGGGAAGGCGGGGAAGGCGGGGAAGACGGACCTGATGACGTCGTCGGATACGGACGTGATGATGGTCGGGGAGCCGGTGGGCCTCACGCTGCAGCTGCTGGACGAACCCCGGGCGGTGACGGTGGAGACGGCCCGGCGACGGGACCATCATGTGCCGGTGCGCTATCGGGACGGCGGCTGGCACGTGGTGGTGAACGCGGCGGGGCCGGATCGGGTGTCCGGCGGCCAGTGGGACGTGTCCTATGCCCGGGAATACTACCGCGTGGTCACGGTGGAAGGCGCCCTGGTCTGGCTGTTCCGGGACGCCGCCCGGGACCGGTGGTACCTTCACGGCTGGTGGGACTGACGCGGGCTCACGCCTCCACCATGACGGTCTTGATGTTGACGAACTCGAGGATGCCTGCGCGGCCGAGTTCACGGCCGTAGCCGGAGCGGCGGATGCCGCCGAAGGGCAGCCGCGGATCCGACGCGACCATGCCGTTGATGGTGACGATGCCGGCCTCGATACCCTCGATGAAGCGGGCCTTCTCGTTCTCGTCCCGGGTCCAGGCGGCGCTGCCCAGGCCGTAGACCGAGTCATTGGCCAGGGCGATGGCGTCATCCACGTCCGCCACGCGGAACAGGGACGCTACCGGGCCGAACAGTTCCTCGCGGAACGCAGGCGCCTGTTCCGGGATATCGTCGAGGACGGTAGGTGGATAGAACCAGCCGTCGCCATCGGGCACGGTGCCGCCGGTGAGCAGGGCAGCGCCGGCATCCACGCTGTTGCGGACCTGCTCGTGGAGTTCGTCGCGGATGGCGCGCGTGGCCAGTGGGCCGAGCTCCGTGGCCGGGTCCAGCGGATCACCCATGCGCAGGGCCGCCATGGTACGGGTAAACCGTTCGCGGAACTCGTCGTAGATGGCCTCGGCGACGATGAATCGTTTCGCTGCGATGCATGACTGACCGTTATTGATGGTCCGCGCCGTGACGGCGGTGCTGATGGCCGCGTCCAGGTCGGCGCTGGGCATGACAATGAAGGGGTCGCTGCCGCCGAGTTCCAGCACCGTCTTCTTGAGTTCACGACCTGCGGTGGCCGCCACCGCCGCGCCGGCGCCGTCGCTGCCTGTGAGGGTGACGGCCCGGACATGGGGATGGGCAATGATGTCGGCCACGCGGTCGGTATCAATGAGGAGGGCCTGGAACACGTGGTCCGTGAAGCCTGCCCGGCGCACGATGTCCTCGATGGCCAGCGCGCATTGGGGCACGCTGGACGCATGCTTCAGCAGGCCGACATTCCCGGCCATGAGACCCGGGGCCAGGAAGCGGAAGACCTGCCAGAAGGGGAAGTTCCACGGCATGATGGCCAGCACGATGCCCAGCGGCTGGTAGCGGATGAAGCTGGCCGGCCGACCGGTATCCACGGACTCGTCGGCGAGAAATGCGGAGGCGTGGTCGGCATAGTAACGGCAGACCCACGCGCATTTTTCCACCTCGGCGACAGCCGCGCCAATGGGCTTGCCCATCTCCAGCGTCATGATCCGGGCAAACTCGTGCTTGTCGGCCTCGAGGATACCCGCTGCCCGGCGCATGGCTGCCGCCCGGACATCCATGCTGGCGCGGCGATGTGCCTCGAACGCCCCCGCGGCCCGGTCCAGCGTGTCGGTGAGGGCGGCGTCAGCCAGCGGCTCGAATGTCCTGAGGGTCTGTCCTGTCGCCGGGTTGCAGCTGATGATGGCCATGAGGGTTCTCCAGGAGCCGGTCGCGCGCTGAGGGCTCAAGGTAGCCGCGCCGGCGAAGCTCATCAAACGCCACACGGAACCAGTAGGTATATCGACCGGGTTCGCTGACGAGCTGACGTGCGACCGTCTCCGGGCTGGCCCAGCGCCAGGCGTCAACCTCCCCGGGGTCGGGACTGGCCATGCCGTCGAAGCGACCGACGAAGACGTGGTCGAATTCGTGCTCGATGAGGCCGCCGCCCACGTCAGCGCGATAGACGAAGGAGAATGCCTGTTCCAGCCCGCAGTCGAAGCCCATCTCCTCCTGGAGACGCCTGCGCGCCGCGGCGACCGTGGCTTCTCCGGGCCTCGGGTGGCTGCAGCACGTGTTCGACCAGAGCCCGCCACTGTGGTACTTGGACGCAGCCCGGCGCTGCAGCATCATGCGGCCGGAGCCGTCGAAGACGAACACGGAGAAGGCACGATGCAGCGCGCCGTCCACATGGGCGTCCAGCTTCTCGAGTGTGCCAAGGGCGACGTCGTCACGATCTACGAGGATCACGTGCTCGCTCATGCGTGCAGCTCCAGGTTGCCGGGCAATGCCTCGCCGTGCTCGGCGAGGAGTCCGGCGAGATGGTCAAGGCGGTCCTCCACGGCGGCCTCGAGGGCCCTGGCGCTCACGTCGTCGCCGGGAGACTCACGGACAGGCGCGAGGGAGATGAACGCCGTAGGCGCGGACCGGTTCAGGGCCTCCACGTGGATGGCGGCAGGCAGGACCAGCGCCGGGCCCAGCTGCCGGAGCAGCAGTTCGATGCCCCGGTGGAAGCCCAGCGGCCGACGCCACGCCGGCCAGATCCGGCCCTGCGGGAAATAAAGGATGCCGGCTTCGGGCCGGCGCTCTACCTCCGCGTGCAGCCGGCGCAGCGTGCCCAGCACACTGGCCGGCGAGTCCGGCTTCATGGGCACGCCACCCAGTACCCCGAGAAAGGGGTGGCGCTGCAGTTCCTCGGCGAGCATGACCACATGCAGTGGTGCGCCGGGTCTCAGGACGCGGTAGAGGTCCCGGAGCAGGAAGCCGTCCCACCAGCTCGTATGGTTCGCCACCAGCACCAGCGGCCGGTCCCGGGGCAGGCTGGCCGGCAGGCCGAGTACGGGCGCAGTGCGCAGGCGCCGCCGGCGCCATTGTGCGAAGACCAGGTCGAAGCCCGATGCGGCCACCGCCTGCCAGCTCACGATGTCTCCCGGAGGAACGCACTGATGACGGCTCTCATGTCCGGGTGTAGCGTGTGCTCGGCGGGCAGCAGACGCTGCACCGCCACGCGGTCCCGGCTCGCGGTCTCACGCCGACGGAAGATTCCCGGCAGGTAGTGGGTGGAGACCCAGCGCAGGTACCGGACTTCCACGTCGCCTGGCGCATCGGCCACGGCGCGGTCCAGCAGCGCGAGGCCCTGCCGCACGGCGCGGAGACGGGCGTGTGGCCAGTGGCCGTGCTTCGCCTCCAGCATGGCAAAGCCGCCGCGGTACGCGTCCAGCAGCGGTTGATTGTCGGCTGCGAATTCCGGCGCATGTGTATGGATATGGTCCAGGACATGGGGCCCGCGGTCCGCAGCGTCATCGTCATCCACACCGGCAAAGAACAGCGCACGTACCAGGTCGAGTGCGACGTCGGCTGCATCCGGCTTCATGGCGTGTTCCCGCTCCAGTCTCGCCAGGTGTACGGCGGGCGAGCGCGGCGCGGCATCGGCGGCTGCGGCGAGCGGGGCAGATTGCCCGTGTACGACGCCGTCAGCCGCGTACAGGGGCGCCCCCGTCAGCAGCGCGGCAGCCAGCAGGGGCAGCGTCGCGGGGCCGGGGCGGTAGCTGCTACCGCTGCGCTGGCCGGCAGGCGTGACCGGCGGCCGTACCACAGTTCGACGCCCGGGCTGTGTGCCGGTATGCACCATGCCCGGGAGGCCAGGTCCCACGGGTGTTGCAGCGGGACTGGCAGTGAGCGGCATATCGCCCAGCGGCATCCCGGCCAGCGCGCGAGCCATCAACCTCACGCGCGTTGCAGGACTGGTGTGAGCCCGGCGGCTCAGGTTGTCGTACCCGTTGCGCCGGATCTCGTCGTGGATGCCGCGATAGACGTGGGCAGCGACCACCACGGCCCGGCGGAACCACGGCGGCAGTCGGGGCGCGGCTTCCAGCGCGGCGGCGTAGTCACTGTCGGCACGAGCCATGAGCACCTCCAGCAGGTCCCGGTACCCGGCAGGCAGGGGCCCGGACATGGCGCTGTGCAGCGTGTCCGTCGTGATGCCATACTCGTCCAGGATGTCCGCCGGCAGGTAGACGCGCCCCCGGCCCAGGTCTTCGCCGACGTCGCGCAGGATGTTCGTGAGCTGCATGGCATGACCCAGGGCGGCGGCCCGCTCCAGCATCCACCGGTCGCGGATGCCGCACAGGTACGTAAGCCACTCGCCCACTACGCCGGCGACGCGATAGCTGTAGACCCTCAGCGCGGGATGATCGGGATAGCGCGACACGGTGAGGTCCATGCGCATACCGGCCACGAGTTCCGCCACGCAGTGAAACGGAACCCCTGCCCGCGCCGCGTCGGTCATGGCCTCGTCCACCACGGCGATTCCGGTGGCGTCTCCGTCATAGGCCTGCCTGGCAAGCCGTTCCCAGGCGTCTATACGAGCCAGCCGGTCGGCGAGCGGTTCCGCGCCACCTTCGTCCGCGAGATCGTCTGTCAGGCGGCAGAAGGCATAGACGGCAGTGACCTGCCGGCGGAAATGGGCGGGGAAGAGGCGCGCCGCGAAGGAAAACGTCCGGCTGTGGCGACGGAAATAGGCGGCGGCGTCAGCGGCCGGTTGCACGTGCGCCTCGATGCTGCGGCGGGCCCGGGCCGCAGCCTGTCGGTCCCGCTCGGCGCTGAGGCGGGCCTGCTCTGCCGCGTGGGCCGTTTCGGCTGCCGTCACGGCCGCGGCGGCCCGTACCTGCCAGTCCGCGATCAGGGCGTTGATGACGTTGTCGCCGGGGAGGTGCACCGCCACCGCAGTCCGGACCGCCGCCGCCTCGTCATCCAGGCGGCGCAGGCAGCGGCGCATGGGTGATAAGCCCGCCGAACTGTCCAGGAATGCTGCTGGCACTTCGGCTGGCGGCATGTCGAACGCCGTCGGCAGTTCCAGCAGCGGCCACGTCCAGCGCCGCTGCGCCAGGTCGCCCAGCGCCGGCTTGCCGGTGCTGGCGCCCGGACAGTAGTCCAGCAGGTCGTCCAGCATCTGGTAGAGCGTGCCCAGCCGTCGTCCCAGCACGTGCAGGGACGCGGCTTCCGGACGTCCCCGGACATAGGCCGCGGCAGCCAGTGCACAGCCGAGGAGCTCGCCGGACTTCATGCCGACAATGCGCCGGTAGCTGCCCTCGTCCAGCAGCTCTCCGGTCATGCGGCCCTGCAGCTTCTCGCCGGCCACCGTGCGTTCCACGGCGAGGGCAAACGCTTCCACGAAGGGCAGGGAGCCGGTACTTGCAGCCAGCCGGTACGCCGTCGTCAGCAGGTGGTCTCCTTCCACCAGCGCGGCCGCCACGCCCCGGGCCGCCACCAGCGTAGGCCGGGAGCGGCGTTCGGCCGCGCCGTCCACCACGTCATCGTGCACCAGGGAGGCCTCATGGGCGAGCTGGACCGCCGCCAGGGCCGCCCACTCAGCGGCGCCGGGTTCGCCGCCAGCCGCCGCCGCGCCCGCCAGCGACAGCAGGGGCCGGATGAGCTGGCCCTCGGCCGTGGCCGGGGCGGTGCAGCCCGCAGCCCGCAGCCCCGCGTACAGCTCCCCCAGCGCCTCACGGGCCGACTCGCCATATCGGCCGTCCAGGCGGATTGCCGCTTCGGCGGCATTCACCCGCAGCGGGGACGGTGTCAGGCCGGCGACGTCAGCTGCGGACATGTGCCCCCCCGGCGGCCAGTTCCGTGACGCCCGATGGCCCGGAATGACGGAGCAGGCCCGGAACCATGACCAGCGCCAGTGCGCCCAGCACACCCAGCGTCGCACCCACCGCCAGCCACAGCCCCGCGGCGGCACACATGCCGAGGGGCATGAGCAGGTTGGCGCCGTAGAACCCCGCCCACCACCGCGGTGACACGCCGCTCGTCCACGACTCCGACCGGCGCCACGCAAACACGCCCATCAGGACCAGCCCCGTCACGTACCAGCCCAGCAGGTTCAGCCACGGCATGCCGTAGTACGGGCCGCTCTCCCCCCACACCCAGTACCGGGTGGCGTAGCTCATGGCCGGGTCCAGTGCCAGGTCCCACGCCAGCAGGATCACTGAGCCCGTCACTATCCGCGCCCATGGGGACCGCACCGCCAGCGCCGCCAGGGCGTATGACGGCAGTGCCATGAAAAACCAGCTCATGGGTATGACCACCGGCACCCGCTCCAGCCACATGGGCGCCAGCAACTCACTGTAGCCGTATTCTCCGAAGGGAATGCCCCACGTCGTGCCCGCCAGTTCGCTGCCCAGGCTCACCGCGTACGCCAGCACGAACACGCCCAGCCAGCGCCCTCCAGCGCGCAGCCAGAGGACCGCCGCCAGCACCAGCATCGCCAGCCACACATGACCCAGCGCGAAGAAGGAGAACGACCATGCATAGAAACGCGCCGCCCACTGGGGCAGCCCCACCAGCCGGCCAGGGTCCTGGCCGAATACGCCGTACCCCACCACCGCCGCCGCAGTGAACGCATACAGCCCCACCAGCCCCCACCGCTCAGCCACAGCCGCCAGCCTTGCCGACCCTGTGCCGCCCGTCCCTTGCACCATCGACTGCCCTCCAGCCGGCATACCCGCCCCCTTGTCGAACTTTCGTCTACCAATGGTACGGCTGGAATCACCTAATGTCAAGGTTTAACTATAGACATAACCTTGACACATGTCGCGTAGATGGGTATAATGCTCCTCATGAATGATGAGGAGCGGGTTGTGGGTGCGGGTATCGAGGGTGGCAAATTCGGGGCCCGTCATCCTATTGGCGTCGTCTCCAGACGGACGGGCGTGTCGCTGCACGTGCTGCGGGCGTGGGAACGGCGCTACGGCGTTGTGGAGCCGGCGCGGACGGCGGGCGGACAGCGTCTGTACAGCGACGCGGATATCGAGCGGCTGCGGCTGCTGCGGCAGGTGACGGATGCGGGGCGCAACATATCGCAGGTGTCGGACCTGCCGGTGGAGGACCTGAGGCGCCTGGTAGTGGAGGATGCGCAGCAGGCTGCGGCTGGTGCAGTGGTGGACCGGGCGGGAGGCAATGGAACGGCGGGTTACGTGGCCCGGAGTCTGGCGGCGGCGGCGCGGCTGGACGGCGAGGCGGTGCACGGAACGCTGATGCGTGCGGTGGTGTCGCTGCGGCCGGCGGAGTTCCTGGATGAGGTGCTGATGCCATTGCTTCGTGAGGTGGGCGAGCGGTGGCACGCGGGCGCGTTCAGTCCGGCGCAGGAGCATGTGGTATCCGTGGCGTCGCGTCGGGTTGTGACGTGGCTGGTAGACGCGTACGAGTCCCCTGAGGACGGCCCGCTCCTGCTGGTGACGACGGTTGCAGGTGAGCAGCACGAATTTGGCGCGCTGATGGTAGCGGTGGTGGCGCTGGACGCCGGATGGCGGGTGGCATATCTGGGCACGTCACTGCCTGCGGCGGAGATCGTAAAGTCGGCGCGGTTGCTGGATGTTGACGGCGTGGCGCTGAGCCTGGTGAACCGGGATGGAGTGGACGAGGCGGTTGAAGAGGCGGCGGCAGTACGTGCCGCGCTGCCCGCAACGGTGGACGTGATGGTGGGAGGAGGGGGCGCGGCAGCGCGGCGCAGTCGTCTGGAGGGCCATGGCGTGGTGGTGCTGGCCACGGCGCAGGACCTGCGGGACCTGTTGCATATCCGGGGCGAAGGGGTGAGGTCATGAGCCGCGCGGTGGTCATCGGCACTGGTTTCGGGGGGCTGGCAGCAGCGGTACGACTTCGTGCCCGGGGGTATGACGTGTCGGTGCTGGAGGCGCTGGACCAGCCGGGTGGGCGGGCGCGGGTGTTCCGGCAGGACGGGTTCACGTTCGACGCCGGCCCCACGGTGATCACGGCGCCGTACCTGCTGGACGAGCTGTTCTCGCTGGTGGGCCGCGACCCGCGCGACTACTTCGAGCTGGTGCCGGTGGACCCGTTCTACCGGATCCTGTTCCACGACGGCAGCGTCTTCGACTACACGGGCGACGAGGATCGCCTGCTGGCGCAGATCGAGGCCTTCAATCCCCGCGACGTGGATGGCTACCGGCGGCTGGTACGCCACGCGAAGCGGATCTTCGAGGTGGGCTACGAACAACTCGCCGATCGACCCTTCTCGCGGCCGGCGGACATGCTGCGGGTCCTGCCACAGATGATGCGGCTGGGCAGTCATCGCAGCGTCTACGACGTCGTGTCGTCTCACATCCGGGACGAACGCCTGCGCCAGGTCTTCAGCTTCGAACCGCTGCTCGTCGGCGGCAACCCGTTCCAGACCACGTCCATCTACCTGCTCATCCACTACCTGGAGCGGAAGTGGGGCGTGCACTTCGCCCGGGGCGGCACCACGGCCATCGTGCACGGGCTGGTGCGCCTGCTCAGGGAACTGGACGTCCCGGTAATGCTGAATGCGCCGGTGACCCGCGTGCAGGTGGAGGCGGGCCGTGCCCGGGGCGTGGAACTGGCCTCGGGGGAAACGCTGCCGGCGGACGTCGTCGTCAGCAACGCGGACCCGTCGCATGTGTATGGACGCATGATTGACGCGCCGCACCGGCGCCGTCATACGGCCAGGCGGCTGGCGCGGGTCCGGCAGTCCATGGGGCTGTTCGTCGGCTACTTCGGCACGTCGGTGACGTATCCCGACGTGCAGCACCACACCATTGTCCTCGGGCCGCGCTATCGTGGCCTGCTGGACGACATCTTCAGGCGTCGCGTGCTGGCGGACGATTTCTCGCTGTACCTGCACGCGCCCACCCGCACGGATCCCTCGCTGGCGCCGCCGGGCTGCGAGACGTTCTACGTGCTGTCGCCCGTGCCCAACAACCGGTCCGGCGTCAACTGGTCCGCCGAGGCCGAGCCGTACTTCCAGCGGGTGCTGGAATCCCTGGAGCGGCGGCTGCTGCCGGGCGTGACGTCCAATGTCGTGACATCCCGCATGTTGACGCCGGCAGAGTTCGAGCACGATCTCCGCTCGGTGGACGGGTCTGCATTCGGGCCGGAGCCGATCCTCACGCAGTCCGCCTATTTCCGCTACCACAACGTGTCGGAGGACGTGGACGGCCTGTACTTTGTCGGTGCCGGGACGCACCCTGGCGGCGGCGTCCCTGGCGTGCTCCAGTCGGCGCGGGTACTGGACCGCGTGGTGCCGGATCCCGTGCCCGGTCCAGTGAGAGTCCCGGGCCGTCGCCCCGTCGCCGCGCCGGCCATCCCGCGCCGGACCGCATGACGTACCTGCAGTTTCACCTCGTGTTCATGGCGCCGCCTCTGCTGGTGCTGGCGGCACTGGTGTGGCGGGCGCCGGAGCGGCTGGGATCCCGTGCGCTCTGGACACTGCCCGCGGTAGCCCTCATCGCCCTGGTCTATACGACGCCGTGGGACAACTACCTCGTCTATCGCGGCATCTGGTGGTACGGCACGGACCGGGTCATGGGCACCATTGGCTACGTGCCCGTTGAGGAATACATGTTCTTCCTGCTGCAGCCGCTGCTGGCGGGTGCCTGGACGTACCTGCTCCTCATGCGCATGAGGAGTGGGCCCGAGGACCGGGAGGCGTGGTCGTCTGCCCGTGTGCGGACCGGTCGAGCCGGGGGTGACGCGACGCGGGATGCGGTGTCGGAAGCCCTGCATGACGGCCTGACGCTGTCGCTGGGCTCCGTGCGGGCTGTGGGTGTGGGTATCTACCTGGTGTTCGCCGCTGCCGGCGTACTGGCCCTCACATTCGAGCGCGGACTCTACCTGGGGCTCATCCTGGCGTGGGCGGCGCCGGTGCTGGCGGCGCAGTGGATCTTTGCCGGGCCCGCGCTGGCGCGGGCGCCCGGCGTGTTCGCCGCGGCCGTGGGCGTGCCGACCCTCTACCTGTGGGTGGCGGACCGCATTGCGATTGGCGCGGGCATCTGGAGCATCTCGCCGCAATACACCACGGGCCTTCACCTGCTCGGCCTGCCGATTGAGGAAGCGCTTTTCTTCCTGGTGACGAACGTGCTGGTGGTGCAGGGCGTAGTTCTGTTCCTGCAACCGAATCTGGTGGCCCTGCCCGCCGCCGGCGGTGCGCGGGCACTGGCTCCGTCGCGCGTGGCATGACGGACTACGACGCCATAGTCGTCGGCGCGGGTCACAACGGGCTGGTGGCGGCCGCGTACCTGGCCCAGGCGGGCCAGAGAGTCTGCGTGTTCGAGAAACAGCGGCGGACAGGCGGCGCGGTGGCCACGGAAGAAGTCGTGCCCGGCTATCGCTTCGACCTGGGCGGTAGTGCGCACATCCTCATCCGGCTGACGCCCATCGTCGAGGAACTCGGGCTGGCCCGTTTCGGGCTGGAATACCTGGAGCTGGACCCGCTCTTCTTTGCGCCCTTCGAGGACGGCTCTTCGTTCTTCATCCACAGGGACCTGGACCGCACGGCCGAGCACCTGGAGCGTGTGCTTCCCGGCGACGGCGAAGCCTATCGCAGCTTCTGCGATTACTGGCGGCCCTTTGCGCTGATGGTGCGGGACGCGTTCCTGGACGTGCCGGGACCGCTGCAGCTGGGCCGGCGCTTCGTGTTCAGCAGGGGCATGCGCAACGACTGGCGCCGCGCCCTGGGCGAGATCCTGCGACCGTACGGCGACACCGCCGAGTCCTGGTTCCACAGCGAAAAGCTCCGGGCCGCGCTGACGTGGATGGCCGCGCAGTCGGGCCCGCCACCCTTCGAGCCGCTGACCGCGCCGTTCATGCTGTGGCAGCCGCTCTACCATGAGGGTGGCATCGCCCGCCCGCGGGGCGGCTCCGGCATGCTCACCCAGGCGCTGCGTGCCCACATCGAGGCGCACGGTGGCGAGGTGCACACGGATGCGCCAGTGGAAGGTATCGAGGTGCGGGACGGTCGGGCGCAGGGCGTGCGTGTGCTGGGCCGCACGTATACCGCGCGTGCCGTGGTCGCGGCGTGCCACGCACTGGACACTTTCGGGACGCTGCTTCCGGCTGAGCACCGACCGGAGGCCGCGTCGTCCATGCGTACCGGTAACGGCTTCGGCGCCGTGCTGCGCCTGGCGCTGGACAAGCCCGTCCGGTACACGGCCCATCCCGGCGCGGAGGCACGCACCGGACTGCAGCTGCTGTGCAGGGACCGGCAGCAGATCCTGAATGCGTATGCCGACTATCTGCGGGGCATGCCCGCAGCCGATCCGCCCATTGTCGCAATGACGTTCTCGGCGGTGGACCCTTCGCTGGCGCCGCCGGGCGGTGAAGTGCTCTGGCTGTGGGCGCAGTACTACCCGTATGAACTGTCCAGCGGCACGTGGGACGAGAGGTCCGAGGAAGTCAGCGAGTCCATCCTCAACGCCTTTGAAGTTCATGCCCCCGGCACGCGCGACAGTGTGGTGGGCAGCCTGTTCCAGCATCCGCTGTGGCTGGAACGGGAACTGGGCCTGCACCGGGGCAACGTGATGCACCTGGAGATGAGCGTGTCACAGATGTTCGGCATGCGGCCGTTCGCCGGTATGAGCGGATACCGGACGCACCTGAAGGGCCTGTTCCTGGCCGGCGCCAGCACGCACCCCGGCGGCGGCATCATGGGCGCGTCGGGCCGCAACGCTGCGCGGGTGGTGCTGAAGTCGCTGGAGCGGCGGTTCTTCGGCGTGCGGGTGAAGGGCGACTCGTGACTGGCCTGACGCGTCTCGTCTGGCATCGGGGGGACCTGCGCACACACGATCATGCCGCCCTTGCCGCCGCTGCCACCGAAGGCGCCGCAGTGGCCGGTGTGGTGGTGCCTGACCCCGCCATCCTGGATGGTACGTCTGCGCGACGCCGCGCGTTGTTCCATGTCAACACCGAAGCGCTGCGGGCGACGTACCAGCGGCTGGGCAGCGTGCTGGTGGTGCGACCGGGCGTGCCGTGGACAGTGGTGCCGGAGCTGGCCCGTGAACTCGGGGCTGAGGGCGTGCACGCCCTCCGCAGTTACACCCCATACGGCGTCATTCGCGACGAGCGGACGACGGAGGCGCTGCAAGCCGCCGGCGTGGCCATGACGTGGCACGACGGTCTGTTCGTGCACGCGCCGGGTTCACTGCTCACGCGGGCGGGTGGTGCGTTCTCGGTCTACACGCCTTATTCCCGGCGCTGGTGGGATACCGCGGTGGCAGCCCCGGCAGATGCGCCGACAGCCCTGCGTCCGCCGGTGTTGCCGGCGCGCTTCGATGCCGGCGCGGTGCCTGACGAGACGGCGGACGTGCCGCTGCCGGAGCCCGGGGAGGCGGCCGCGCTGCGTCGCCTGGAGACGTTCGTCGAGGAAAAGCTGGACGACTACCTGGAGGGCCGGGACAGGCTGGACGGCCGCGGTACGTCACGGCTCTCCATAGACATCAGCCTGGGCACGCTCTCGCCACGGGTGGCGTTCTACCGGGTGCACGCCCGGGGGGGGGCCGCGGCGCGGAAGTGGCTGGCCGAACTGGCGTGGCGGGACTTCATGGCGGACCTGCTGTGGCATCGGCCGTGGCTGGCCGAGCGGCCCATGGACGCGCGCCTGGCAGCGCTGGAGTGGGATGACGATGAGGCCCTCATCGACGCGTGGCAGGCCGGGCGCACGGGCATTCCCGTCATAGACGCCGGCATGCGCCAGCTGGCGGCCACGGGCTGGATGAGCGGTCGTGCCCGCATGGTGACGGCGCAGTTCCTGACCAAGCACCTGCGCCAGGACTGGCGGCGGGGCGAAGCGCATTTCCGGCAAATGCTGCTGGACGGCGACGCCGCCAGCAACATCGGCAACTGGCAATGGGCCGCCGGGCTGGGCGTGGACAATGCGCCGTACTTCCGCGTCTTCAACCCGGTTACGCAGGGTCGACAGCACGATCCGGACGGTGCCTGGCTGCGGGCGTGGGTGCCGGAGAGCGGTGGCAACCCGCAGCCGCTACCACACGCGGTGGTGGATATCGCCGAGGCGCGCAGGGAATACCTGGCGGCCATGGAGGCGGTGCGGTGATGAACACGGCCTTCCCGCGTCCGCGCCTGGTGGTCGCCGGGTGGCTGCCGGGTGCGGAGCCGTCGTCGGCACCAGTTGTGGATGCGCTGCTGGGCAGCCTCGCAGCGGGATGGGAAACCATGGGATCGGCCACTTCCATGAACGCATCCGATGACGAGCTGCGGACCGCATGGCGCGACGTGGACGGGTTTGTCCTGAGCAACCCCCCGTTTTCCACGGGGATCACGCCGGCCCGTGTCTTCACCGGCCGCCTCATCCGGCTGTTCCCGCATACGGCCATGGAGGATGGGTCGCGCCTGACCAGCGAACCCATGCGGGACCGTTTTCTGACCCTCCTGTTCAGCCTGGCCCGGTTCCGTCAGGTGGCCGACAGCGGATCCGTCGCCCAGCTCACCCGCTTTCATGCGGCCCACAAGTATCTTCTGCTGGCTTACAGCGAGGCGGGCATGAGGGAGCTGGGTGGACTGGCTGCCACGGCCTCGGAGCGGTCATGGGCCGAGGTCGTGCAGGCCTATCGCGCCGTGTTCGTCCGGTCGCTGGCCCGGCCGGCGCGCCCGGCGTCCCACGCGAACGCACTCGCCCACGCGTTCGGGCACGTGTCCGATCATCTGGAGCCGTCCCAGCGGCAGGATTTCGTGCGCCTGGTGGGACGGTTTGTGGCGGGTGAGCACGTGCTGCAGGATGCCCTTGGCCTGCTGCGCGGCTGGGCGGACCAGCATGGCATCGAGTATCTGCAGGCACAGACATATCTCGCCCCCTACCCCGATCTGCTGCGTTTAAGCGCCTCGTAATAGCGCCCTGACATACTCCATCCGCAGGTCCTCGCCAATGGAAGGATGGATCAATGGACGGCGTTTTTGAGGCCGTTGTGGAAGCGGCAGGTGCAGAGACCCGGTATACGTGCCGGGGTCGCGGGGCGCCCGTGGTGGTGGTGGCAAATTCGGAACCGGACCGCCGGCGCCTCCGGGAGATGGTGGAGAGTGGCCGGCGCATCCTCGAGCCCGAGCCGCCCCTGCAGGATGGGGACGGTCCGGCACACGGCGAGCAGCTGGGCCGCTGGCTGCTGGGGTTCGTGGAGGGGCTGGGGCTGCAGGCACCGCACATCGTGCTGAGCGCTGAATTCGGTACGTCGTGCGATGCCATCGTGGCGGCCCTGGCCCCCACGGACAGCGTCGTGCTGGTGGAGGCCCGGGCCGGGTCGTGACGCCGGAATCGAGAGTATTGCACTGGCCGCGCCGCGTCACGAGATTGGAGGTGCAGCAATTCTCCTCCCCCTCGCGGATGTCCATGCAAAGGTCGCCGGCCGCCGGCGCCGCCTCCAGCGCGGTGCCGCTGGAACTCACCAGCTTCATTGGCCGTGAGCACGAGCTCGCGGCGCTGCGGGAGATCATTGCTGCGTCCCGGCTGATCACCCTCACTGGTGCCGGTGGCAGCGGCAAGAGCCGACTCGCCCGGGAACTCGCGCCCCACATCCCGGGGGTACGGGACAGCGGAATTGTATGGGTTGAACTTGCGCCCGTGACGGACCCGTCACTCGTGGGGGCTGCCATCCTGCGGGCCCTCGATCCGGCCGCCGAGCAGGGCGCCAACGTGGCGGCGGTCATCAGCGGCATCCTGCAGGATCGGTCGCCGGTACTGGTGCTGGACAACTGTGAGCACGTGGTGGACGCGTGCGCCACGCTTGTGGACACGCTGTTGCGGGCGTGTCCGGGGTTGCGGATCCTGGCAACCAGCCGGGAGGCGCTGGCCGTGCCGGGCGAGCGTGCATGGCTGGTGCCGCCGCTGGGACTCCCGCCCGCCAACGCCACGCCGGTCCAGGTCGCCACCTCGGACGCGGTCCGTCTCTTCGTCGAGCGGGCCCAGGATGTCATGCCTGCCTTCAATCTGACAGCCACGAATGCGGCCGTTGTAGCCGATATCTGTGTCCGGCTGGACGGGATCCCCCTGGCCATCGAACTCGCCGCGGCACGCGTTCGCCTGATGACACCGGAGCAGATCCGGGACCGGCTGGACGACGCCTTCACGCTGCTGACGTCCGGCGCGCGTACCGCACTGCCGCGGCATCGCACACTGAGGGCGGCTATCGACTGGAGCTACGACCTGCTACCGGCGCCAGCGCGCACTGTGCTCTGTCGGCTGGCCGTATTCCGGGGCGGCTTCACGCTGGACGCAGCGGAGGCCGTGGCCGCGGGCGACGCCGTGGATCCCGGTGACGTCCTCGACCTCGTCTCAATGCTGCTGGATCGCTCACTGCTGTCCATGCGCGAACAGGATGGCACTGCCCGATACCTGCTGCTGGAGACGATGCGGCAGTACGCCGGCGCGAACCTGGATGACGCAGACGAGCGGAACGACGCGATGCGCGCCATGACCCGCCACTACGTCGCATTCATCGGCGCCGAGGAGCCCTCCTTCACGACGACGCAGCGGCGCCGCGCCTTCGCCCGCGTCGATCCCGAACTCGACAACATCCGTGAGGTGCTGGCCTGGAGTCACGGGCATGACCATGCCACGCACGTACGGCTGGTCGGGCTGTTGTGGTGGTACTGGTTCGGGTCGCGGCACTGGGTGGAAGCGGCGCGCTGGATCCAGGGCGCACTGGCGCTACCGGCGGGCATGGAGCCGGGCCGGGACCGGGCCATGCTCCTGTTTGCCGGCGGCGCACTGGCCTGCCTCCAGGCCCAGGTCCCATCGGCCAGGGCGCAGCTCCATGAGAGCGTGGAACTCGCCCGTCAGGCTGGCGACCAGCGGCTCGAGGCGTATGCCCTGAACTATCTCGGCATGTCCCACGCACAGGTGGGCAGCCCGGAGGCCAGGGAGTATTCGGGCCGGGCCGAGGCCTGGTTCCGGCCCAACGGCGACCTGTACGGCCTGCGCCTGGCGCTGCTGCTGCAGGGCATGGGGGCGGCAGCGGCGGGTGACACGAGTGCGGCGCGTCGCCTGATGGAGGAGGCAGTGGCGATCGCCCGCAGCTTCGGCCAGGACCGGGAACTCGGCATCGCGCTGCAGACGCTGGCGGGCGTCGTCTACGCCGAGGGCGACAGCGCCACGGCGGAGGCCCTGCTGGTGGAAGCCGTGGCTGCACTGAAGCGCGACTGGAACTACCTGTTCGTCGGCCGGGCGGTGGATTTCCTCGGCGTCCTGGCCGCCGCATACGACCCGCGCGAGGCCGCGCGGAGGCTCGGTGCCGGCGACGCCCTGCGTGAGCACGTTGGCGCCGCCCGGTTCCACCTCGACCAGCAGCGCGTGGATGCGGCGACAGCCACGCTGCGGCAGCAGCTCGGCGCCGAGTTCGATCAGTGGTACCGGACCGGCCGGCACGACTGGGGTGTTGTCGTCGACGGGATCGTCGCCCCGCCGGGGCCCGCTGCTGCCGCCCGCGCCCGGGAGCCCGGCCCCCAGGCCGCACCGGTGAGTCCCGTGGCATCCTCGCCGCCGGCGATCGGCCAGTCCGCCGCAACGCCTGTCGGGGAGGGTGACAGAGAGCCGATCGGTCGGGTGGATGCGGCTCCCGCGGACCTGCACGTTATCCTGTTCGGTCCCGTCCAGGTGAAGGTGAGGGGCGTCCCTGTTGACGACTGGCCCTATGCCAAGCCCAGGGAACTGCTGGCTTTCCTGCTGGCCCACCCACGGGGCCGCACCCGCGTCGAGATCGGTGCCGCCCTGTGGCCGGACGCGGCACCGGCGCAGTTGCGCAACAGCTTCCATGTGACCCTGCACCACCTGCGCAAGACGCTGGGGCGGCCCGAGTGGATCGTCATCGAGAACGATCGATACCGCATCGCGCCCGACGTCTCCATCGCCACCGACGTCGCCGTCTTCGAGGCGCTGGTGCGCAGCGTGATGAACCACGAGGGCGCAGTCGCGCCGCACGACGCCATGCTCCGCCTGGATCAGGCCCTGCGCCTCTACACGGATCACTACCTGGCCGGTGAGTCGTCGGGCCGCTGGCGGGATGACGAACAGGACCGGCTGCGCGCAGTGTACACGGAGGCCGCCCTGCGCCTGGGCGCCATGCGGGAGGCGGCGGGCGACATGGCGGCTGCGCTGGCGACCTACGAAACGCTGCTGGCGCACGAGCCGCTGCTGGAAGAGGCGCACCGCCGCCTCATCACGTACTGGAGCCAGGCTGGCGACCGTCCCCGAGCGGTGCGGCACTACGAACGGCTGGCGGCCAGGCTGATGAATGAGCTGGGCCTGGAGCCCGACCCGGAGACCATGGCGCTGTACGAGCAGGTGCGCGGCCTGCCAGCGGACCAGCGCCCGGTTTCGGGATAAGGCCCACCAGGACATGGAAACGCCCCACTACCCTGGCTAACGTGATCGCCCGGCCCCGCGAACTGGCGTCTCGCATGCCGTCAGACCGGCACTGTGACCCATCCGCCAATCCCGTCGCGCCTGCCGCAAGCGGAACCTGTGGATAATGCATGTTGGTCCGGGTCTTATCCGACATCCGGGGGCTGGTCCGCAGGGGGCAGGGGGGGCTGGTCCGCAGGGGGCAGGGCTGATCCGCCGTGGCACCGAGCAGCCGAAGTCCCGTGCGACACGGGACTTCGGCTGCTCGTCAGCTAGTCCTGCTGGATAGCCGGGCGCGATGTGGGACGGACGTACCGGTCAAACGCCGCCAGGATGCGGTTCATGTAGTCGATCTGGTGCTGTCGTTCGAGGAGGCCGTGGGGCTCCCGGGGATACAGCACCAGCTCCGTAGGCACGCCGCGCAGGCGCAGGAACTGGTGGAGCTGGATCATCTGTTCGGGATGCACGCGCTCGTCAGCCAGGCCGTGGCCGATGACCATGGGCGTCGACGCCTCCGTGATGTGGGCGATGGGCGAGCGTTCCCACATGAGCAGCGGGTGCTCCCAGGGCAGCAGGTCCCAGTGCACGAGCGCCATTTCCAGCGGGATGTCCGTCGTGCCCGTGAACGACATCCAGTTGGAGATGCCTGCGAACGGCATGGCCAGGCGGAACCGTGACGGGTGTCGGGTACCTGCCCATGCGGAGAAGTAGCCGCCGTAGGACGTCCCGCTGATGCCCACGCGATCCCGGTCGGCGACGCCCTGCTCATGGAGGAAGTCGATGCCATCGAGGACGTCATCGAACTCCCTGCCGCCCAGGTCCCGATGGTCGGCCTTCGAGAACGCCACGCCGCGGCCGCCGCTGGCCCGGTAGTTGGGCCGGAACACGGCGTAGCCGGCTCCCGCCAGCACCTGCGCAGGGTAGAGCGCATTGGTGCCCCAGCCGTCGAAGTCGATGCCCTCCGGCCCGCCGTGGGGCAGCACGGCCAGCGGTGCCCGGACGCCCGGCTGCGCGCCCACCGGGTGGATCAGGATACCGTCAATGCGCATGCCGTCACGGGCCAGGTAGGAAACGGTCTCCTGCCTGCCGAGTTGCACGCCGGCCAGGAACGCATTGTGGTTGGTGAGGCGGCGCATGGTCCGGCTGCGCACGGAACCGAGGAAAACCTCGTTGGGATGCTGGGCCGTGCTCGCCGGCGCCGAGAAGGTGGTGCCGTCCCGGGAGAAGCTCGCCGACTGGAAGATCTCCGCGCCCGGGCCGACGACGGCAGTCCGGCCGCCGCCAGTGGCGGGCACCGTCTGCAACACCGTGCGCGTGCTCTCCACGGATATGAACCGGATGGTACGCTGGTCCTGCCAGCCCACCCATACCACGCTGCCTTCGTAGTCCGGCGTCAGGTTCTGTGGCATGCCGCCTGGCGCGGCGACGAAGATGCTCTGGGCCAGCGGGTCATTCATGGCGACGGCGCCGAGCCAGGCCAGCCGGCTGCCATCCGGTGCCCACGCCATGGGACCGAGCTTGCCCTCCGTCGCCGCGAACGGCTGCGGCGCGCCTCCGTCAGTGGTGACTACGACGATGCGCCGGTACAGCAGGTCCGCATCGGCGTCGCCTTCGTCGGTGATCTGAACGGCGAGCCGCCTGGAATCCGGCGCCCACGTGAAGTCCCGGACGAACTGGCCATCGGGCGTGAGCACCTGCGCCTCCCCGCCGTCCACTGCCTGCACCCACAGCCGGATGGGGCGCGGCGGCTGGGTCCCCACGATCCATGGCAGGTAGGCGCCGTCGGTCACCTGAACATCGGCGCCGCGACGGCGCCGTTCCACCACCTCGGGCGCCTCTGCCACACGGGAAGTGAATGCGATGGATCGGCCGTCCGGCGACCACTGAAACGCCATGACGCCCGTGGCAATATTCGTCAGAGGAGAGGGTTCTCCGCCCGCCGCAGGCACGGTATGGACCTGGCCGCGATGCACGAACGCCAGACGGCTGCCGTCCGGTGACCACGCCGGGCCGCTGGCGGACAGCGGCCGCTGCACCACCGGCCGCGGCGCGCCGCCCTCCGCGGGGACCACCCACAGCTCGGAGAACGCCCGCAGCCCAGCCACCGTGTCCTCCTCCGGTGCCCGCGGCTGCGAGACCGTGTACGCCACCCAGCGTGCGTCGGGGCTGAGCGCCGTGGACGTTACCGTCTGTAGCTGCGTTACATGCTCGGGCGTAAGCTGCGCATCCACCGCAGCCGGGCGAAGCGCCGCCAACACGGCCAGAACCAGGAAAATCCCGCGGGCATCGCGGGACGAACGACGCAGGGGCATCACAACCTCCTTCAAGGGTCAGCGGATTGTGGCGCCAAGGATCCGGACTGGCAAGACGCGCAGCCGTCCACACGGGCGCGGGCGCTGGGGCTTCCCGGTATCGTGTACATCCGCTTTAAATAACTGCAATAACAGGCGGTTACGAAGATTGGCCCAAGGGTTGCAACTGATTGTTTGACATTACTCAGCATGGGGACGGCAATGAGCTTTGCGATGAACGGACGATGGACACCCGGCCGATGGGCACTCCCGGCTGTGGCCGCCATGCTGCTGGTCGCCTGTGGTACGGGCGGCGCCATGGAGGAGGAATCCTACATCGCGGCATTGCAGGAGTTGACGGCGGGAGCGGGCGAGGATTCCGTGTTTACCCTGGCCAGTGGCGACACGGTGCGCCTGTCAGCACCGACGCTGGAATTCTATGCATTGCGGCAGCACCGTCCGGCGTGGTGGGGTCGGCGCGGCCTGGATGACAGGGGTGCGGCGCTGCTCGCGGCGCTGGGTGACACGGAGTCGGATGGTCTGCCATCGGCCCGGTACCGGCACGACGTCGTCACCTCGCTGCTGTCGACATTGGATCCGGAGGATCGCGGGGACCGGTTGCCCGATAGCGTCGCGGTGCGGTACCGCGCTGCGGTGGACGTGCTGCTGACGGAGGGTATGGTCCGCTATGCCGGTGACCTGGTGACGGGTACGCTGGACCCGGCGGATGCGGGCGTTGACTGGCGTATCGAGCGGGAATCGGCACGGCACGCGGCGGTGCTGGAGAACCTCGACGCAGGCCGCGACCCGCAGGACATCCTGGCACAGTTGCGGCCGTCCCTGCCGTACTACGATCGCATGCGCACGGCGCTGGCACAGTACCGCGCGGCGGCGGAGCGCGGCGGCTGGCCGCAGCTGCCGGAGAACGAGACCCTCAAGGAGGGGGACCGGAGCGATGCTGTGGCGGCCCTGCGCCAGCGGCTCCTGCTGGGCACCGACGCGCGCGAGGCCGAGCTCGCCCGGGCCGGCGAGGCGGATCCGTCGCTGTTCGACGCGCAGTTGAAGGAGGCGGTGCAGCACTTCCAGCATCGTCATTCCATCGAGGCGGACGGAGCGGTGGGCGGCGGTACGCTGAAGGAGCTGAACCATCCGGTCGAGGACCGCATCGCCGAGATGAAGCTGAACCTGGACCGGTGGCGCTGGCTCCCCAACGAGCTGGGGGAGCGTTTCGTCATGGTCAACATCGCCGGGTTCGAGCTGGAGGTGGTGGAAGATGGTCGCGCCATTGAGTCCATGAACGTCGTCGTCGGACGACTCGACCGGCAGACGCCGGTATTCGCCGACTCCATCCAGTTCGTCGTCGTGAACCCGTACTGGAATGTGCCCAACGGCATCTTCGAGAAGGATGTGCAGCCGAAGATGCAGGCGGACCCGATGTACCTGGTGCGCAACAACATGGAGATGGTGGACGGGCGCGTGCGCCAGAAGCCGGGCCCCACCAACTCTCTCGGCCGCTTCAAGTTCCTGTTCCCGAACGAGTTCGACGTCTACCTCCACGACTCGCCGGAGCGCCACCTGTTCTCGCGCACCAGCCGCGACTTCAGCAGCGGCTGCATCCGCATCGAGCGACCGGAGGATTTCGCGCGACTGCTGCTGGACATGCAGACGGATGCCGGAAGTGGACAGCTGGATAGCCACCTTACCCACTGGAACGAGCAGTGGATGCGGTTGGACCGGCCGCTGCCGGTTTACCTGCTGTACTTCACGGCGTGGGTGGAGGAGGATGGCACCGTCCGCTTCCATCACGACGTCTACAATCGCGACGAGATGCTGGCGCCGCAGGTGGAGGACCGCCTGGAGCCGGCTCCGGCACAGCGAGTCGCCGGCACAGCGACCGGAGTGTAGGGACCGGCTTCCGGTTCTGCACAAGCATGAGCCGGCACCGGCCACACGGCGGGGCCGGTGCCGGCTGTGGTTACCGGTCGATGAAGCGGGCCTGAAGCCAGCGGATGAGTTCGGCCGGCAGCTCAGGCGCCACATGCATGATCCCGAACCGGTGCTGGCCGGCCGGCAGTTCGTCCGACCGCAGGAAGAAGTGATCCTGTTCCGGCACGATGCGCAGCGTCACATCGGAGTTGCTGGTCACGGCGCCTGCCAGGACCGGCAGGTTCAGCGCGGGCGAGGTCAGGCGGTCCAGGGAGCCGTAGATCGCGAGTACCGGAGCCTCGATCCGCTGGTAATCTGCAGCCGGGTCGTGTGCGAGGAAGTGCCGGAACCAGGGCGAACTGAGCCTCGCCACGAAATTGGCCAGCGTTCCGTCCTCCCGGGCCGTGTCCAGATCGAGGCCGATGGCGGCGAAGAACGGCACGGTGTGAGACTCGACATCGGCCGGTGCGGCGCCGCCCACCGACAGGTCGATGATGCGCTGCAGCAATCCCCGGATATCGTCCAGTTCTGCAACGTCGCGCTGGAGGTGCTCGGCGATCCCGGCCATCTGCTGGTCCATCCAGACGACGGAACCGGCCAGCGCCGGCGCCCCGAGAAGCACGACGCCTTCCACGCGGTCGTCGGAGCCAGCGACGGCTGCGGCAACGGACGCGCCCTCGCTGTGGCCGAACAGGATGATGCTGCCTGCATCGCCCGAGCCGGCCATCCAGGCGACCGCGGCGGTCATGTCGGTTACCCGGTCCGCGGTAGTCGATGCAGTCGTGGCTGGACCGGTGGACTCGCCGGTGCCACGGTCGTCCAGTCGCAACGTTGCAAAGCCGGCACCCAGCAGGTGCTCGGCCAGGACCTGGAACATGGGTGTGCCGGAGATCACCTGGTCCCGTGAATGATCGCCGGATCCCGTCAGGAAGATCACCACCGGAGCGCCTGTCCGACCACCGGGCAGCGACAACGTGCCCGCCAGCGTCACTGACGGATCAGGGGTCGCAATCCTCACGTCGCGGTGTGTGTGGGTCTTGGCGGACTCGGTGGCGGCGCCACGGGTCTGCGCGCTGAGTAATGCAGGCACAGCGAGGGCTACCGGCACAGCCAGCGCAATGAGCATCACGGGCAGTGTCGCACGCGGATCCGCGGGCTTCCTGCTGCCGATATGAAGGATCATGAGAATCTCCCAGGGAAGTTGTACGTGACTGTCCACCATACGATGACCAGGGCGCCGTCGTTTCAACTGCGCCATCTCCGTCAGCGCGCCGGGCCCGGAACAGTCCCTGCAACGGTCGGAAGGACACCCGATCCCGAAGGAGTCGATGATGTACCACGTCCTGCGCCGTGCCGTTCGTGCTCTCACGTTGATCCCCGCCGTCGTGCTTGCCGTGGGTGGCTGTGAGCGCACGCCACCGGAGGTGGAGCGGGACCTGGCGGAGATCCTGGAGGGCGACACGCTGGTCGTGGCGACGCGGTTCAATTCCACCAGCTACTTCCTGTATCGCGGCCAGCCCATGGGCTACGAGTACGAGCTGCTGCAACAGTTCGCGGATGCGCATGACGTGCATCTCCGGGTCATCGTCGCCGAGGGGTTTGACGAGATGGAGGAGTTGCTGCGGTCGGGCGAGGCGGACGTGCTGGCGGCGCGGCTGTTCCCGGACGGCCGCCTGGAGGGCAGGGTTGCGTTCACGGAAACACTGTTCGAGACGCCGCGAGTCCTGGTCCAGCGGTCGGATGAACCGGATGCGGCAGCGCAGACCGATGTCCAGGAACGTGCCCTGACCGATGAGGAGTGGGGCTATGACGTGCCCGAGACGGCCACCGTCAGGGCCCGCCTGATTCAGCGGCCGGAGGAACTGGCGGGCGAGACCGTTCACGTCGCCGAGGAGAGCGGCGCGCACCGCCAGCTCATCGAACTGTCCGACTCCATCGATGGCTCCATCGAGATCGTCGAGGTGGAAGACGACATCACCACCGAGACGCTGATCCGTCGGGTAGCCGCCGGCGGCATCGAGTTCACCGTGTCCCGGGCCAATCTGGCTGAACTGCAGCAGGAACGGTTCACGAACCTGGAAGTGCGCCCGGTAGTAGGGCCACCGGTGGGGCTGGTCTGGGCGACACGCCGGGGCGCGGCGCAACTGCACGCCGCCCTCAACGACTGGATCGACCGGGAACAGGATGGTGAGCTGTTCAACGCCATCTACCGAAAGTACTACGTCGACAGGGGTGGATACCGGGAGCGGGCGGAAAGCGAGTACCTGACAGCGGAGACGGGTCGGCTCTCGGAATGGGATGACATCATCCTGCGCAACGCCCAGGGAATCGGCTGGGACTGGCGCTTGCTGGCTTCCGTGATGTACCAGGAATCCCTGTTCAACCCGCGGGCCCGCTCATGGGCCGGCGCCATGGGACTGCTCCAGCTGATGCCGGCAACGGCACGGGAAGTGGGCGTCACGAATCCGTACGACCCCGAGGACAACGTCGCCGGCGGCGCCCGCTACTTCCAGTGGCTGGAGAACCAGTGGGTGAATGACATCGAGGATCCGGATGAGCGGCTGCGGTTCATCCTCGCGTCGTACAACGTTGGGCGCGGGCACGTGCAGGATGCGCAGCGGCTGGCGGAAGCCCATGGCGACGACCCCAACCGCTGGGAAGACGTGTCCCACTGGCTTTTGCAGAAGTCGAAGCGCGAAGTCTTCACCCACCCCGTGGTACGCTTCGGCTATGCCCGGGGCCTGGAGCCGGTGACCTACGTCCAGAAGATCCTCTACCGCTACCGCCACTACCAGGAATTCGTACCGGACCGGCCCACCGGAGCCCTCGCCACGGATTGACCGCTCCGTGCGGCCGGTAGGCGGGATATGCTCCCCCCTCATCCGCCTGTCGGGCGACGATCAGCGGCGCAGGCTGAATACGTACCTGTCGCCTGTCCCACAGAGCCCGAATAAAAACCGAACACACCCTTGCGCCTCCGTCCCGGCCATGCCATCTTCGGGAAGTCTTCGGGTTCGCGCCGGTGCCCTGTAACTGAGGGGCACGAAGTGCACCCGGGACCCGGCCCCGACAGTGGCCGGAGACGGTGGCAGCAGGAGGCCTCCCCAGGCGACGAAGGGTCGTTCACGCACTCCCCGTGAGCGGCCCCTCGTCACCTCCCCCTCCCACACCCGCCGTTTCCGTTGTCGTTCAACGTTTACGTTTACGATCCCGATCCCGATCCCGTGAATTACTCCGAACTCCGCGCCCACACCGCCTTCTCCTTCGGCGACGGCACCATGACCCCGGAGCTCCTGGTAGAGCGTGCCGCGAGTCTCGGCTACGCCGCCCTGGGGGTGACGGACAGTTCGGACGTGGGTGGGCTGATCCGGTTCACGCTGGCGGCGGAGCGTGCCGGTATCCGCCCCATCGGCGGGGTGGAGCTCCAGGTAGAGGGTCACCCGGTGGCGCTGCTGGCACGGAACGCGGCGGGCTACCGGAACATTGCGGCGCTGGTGACGAAGTCGCGGATGGGCGATGTGGCGCGCTGGGGCCGGCCGCCGGCGGACGCCGGGAACGTAGCGGTGCGACGTCGCCGGGAAAACGATCGGGGGGTGGACCTGCGGCGGAAGTATGCGGTACCGCTGCCGGAGCGGGGCCGGGCAGGCCTGGGCTTCAGCGACCTGTGCGAGCACGCGGAGGGCGTATGGTGCCTGACGGGGCCTCCGAGCGGCGAGCTGGCGACGCTGCTGCGGACGGAACGTCGCAGCGAGGCGCTGTTCCAGCTGGGCCGGTGGCGTGACCTGTTCGGCGAGTGGCTGGCCGTGGAGGTGCAGCAGCACCATGTGGGCGGCCACGAGGCGGCCCTCGCCGCGGCGCTCATCGAGGTGGCGGAACGGACGCAGACGCGCTGGTGCGTGAGCAATGATGCGCGCTACCTGGATGGCGCCGGCCGGCTGGCCCACGACCTGATGACGGCGAACCGGGCGGACGTCTGTGTGCACACCGCCGCGGCGTGGGGGCTGCTGCTGCCCAATGGCGAGTGGCGGCTGAAGTCGCCGGCGGAGATGGCGCGGCTGTGGCAGGGCAGGGAAGCGGGCCTCGACGCCACCCGTGAGATCGCCCTGGACTGCGCGCCCTTCGACCTGCGCTGGCTGCGGCCGCCGCTGCCCCACTTCCGGGTGCCGCCCGGCCATACCGACGATTCGTGGCTGCGGCACCTGGTCTTTGAGGGCGCCCGGGAGCGGTGGGGCGAGGTGGACGAGAAGCAGCGTGGCCAGATCGAGCACGAGCTGGGCGTCATCGCGCGGCTGGGTTTCGCCGGCTTCTTCATCGTCATGTGGGACGCCATCCGCTTCGCCCGCTCCCGCAACATCCTGTGCCAGGGGCGGGGCAGTGCGGCCAACAGCGCGGTGGCGTACTGCCTGGGCATCACGGCGGTAGACCCCATCCGTCACGGCCTGCTCTTCGAGCGATTCCTGTCGGAGGTCCGTACCGACGGCCGCACGGAGGCGCCGGACATCGACGTGGACTTCGAGATGCACCGTCGCGAGGAAGTCCTGGACTACATGTACGACAGCTATGGCCGGGCGCACTCGGCCATCACCTGCGTCACGCAGGCGTACCACGCGCCCACGGCGCTGCAGGACATGATGCGCGCCCTCGGCTACCCTGCCGACCTGGCCTTCGCGCTGTCGAAGCGGCTGCACCACGTGGAGCCGTCGGTGGCGGTGGCCGAGCTGAAGGCCGGCCTGGCGGAGAAGCACGGCCTGGACCTGGGCGACTCGAAGGGGCGCGCGCTGCTGTCGGCGCTGTCGGTCCTGGACGACGTCCCCCGGCTGCGCTCCACGCACCCCGGCGGCTTCGTCCTGTCGTCTGAGCTGCTGGGCAACTACATGCCCATGGAGCCGACGACCATGGGGCGCACCATCCTCCAGTTCGACAAGGACGACCTGGACGAGGCGGGCGTGCCCAAGTTCGACTTCCTGGGCCTGGGCGGGCTGTCGGCGGTGCACATCGCCTTCGACGCCATCGAGCAGCGGACGGGGCAGAAGCTGGAGATGTACCGCATCCCCGTGGACGACGCGAAGACGTACGAGATGATCGCCCGGGGCGACACGGTGGGCACGTTCCAGATCGAGAGCCGCGCCCAGATCCAGTCCCTGCTCAAGACCCGTCCCGACCGGCTCTACGACATCGTTGTGCAGGTCGCACTCATCCGGCCCGGTCCCATCCAGGCGCGCTTCGTCCATCCGTACACCGAGCGACGTCGGGGCCGCCAGCCGCTGCACTACCCGCATCCGTCCCTGGAGCCCATCCTCCGTCGCACGTACGGCGTGCCCATCTTCCAGGAGCAGGCCATGTCCATTGCCATGACGCTGGGCGGCTTCAGCGCCGGCGAGGCGGACGAGCTGCGGCGGGCCATGGGACACCAGCGCAAGCTGCCCCGGCTGCACGCCGCGCTGAAGCGGCTACGGGATGCGTGCGTGGCCCGGGGCGTGGCCGAGTCCGTGGCCGACGAGGTCGTGCAGGACCTGCACTCCTTCGCCAACTACGGCTTCCCCGAGAGCCACGCGTGGAGCTTCGCCCTCATCGCATACGCCACCTGCTACCTGAAGGCGAACTACCCCGCCGAGTTCTTCCTCGGCATGCTGAACGCCTGGCCCATGGGCTTCTATCCGCCCGCTACTCTCGTCCATGATGCCCGGCGTCATGGTGTCACGGTGCTGCCGCCGTGCCTGCGGCATGGGGCATGGGATTGTACCAACGAATTCGGGATCGGGATCGTAAACGTAAACGTAAACGGGTGTTCTGCGTCGGCGTCCGCGGACGGCCTGAATGATCCAGGCACCGCGTTGAACGTAAACGTTTACGATCCCGATCCCGATCCCGAGCCGATGCTCCGCATCGGCTGGCGACACATCCGCGGCCTGGGTGAGAAGACGCGGCAGGCGCTGCAGACAGCCCATGAGCAGGGGCCGTTCACCAGCATTGGCGACGTGGTGCGGCGGGCGCAGCTTACTCGTGGGGACGCACTGCACCTGGCGCGGGCGGGCGCGTTCGAGGCGTTTTCGCCGGGGCGGCGACAGGCGGCGTGGGAAGCGCTCCGGGCCGTAGGCGACGTGCTGCCGCTGGCGCCGGCGCGGACGCTCTCCTTCCGACCTGCGGAGCTGGACGGGGCGGACCGTATCTTCCTGGACTACCTGGCCACCGGCATCTGCGTGGACGGTCACCCCATGGAGCACATGCGGGCGCGGTTGAATGAACTGGGTGTGGTGTCCAGCGAGGAGCTGAAGCAGCATGCCGGCGGCGAGACTGTTGTCGTGGCAGGTCTGGTAGTGGCGCGGCAGCACCCGGCCACGGCGAAGGGCACTGTCTTCGTGCTGCTGGAGGACGAGTTCGGCTACATGAACGTCATCGTGCCCCGGTCCCTGTATCAGGAGAACCGGGAGGTGGTCAGGCACGCGCCGTTCCTGGCCGTGGAAGGCAAGTTCGAGCGGGACGAGGACGTCATGAACGTCGTCGGCCGGCGCTTCCGGGAACTCCGTGTCGGCGGCAGCGCCGCATCCCGTGGACCCGTGACGTTCCGGTCCCGGGATTTTCATTAACCGGGATCGGGATCGTAAACGTAAACGTTGAACGTAAACGGGTTTGATCGCGGTGCTGAAGCCGGTCTCCCGGAAGAAGAGAGATGTCGGCCGTTTCCGTTGAACGTTTACGTTTTACGTTTACGATCCCGATCCCGAAAAAAGGAGACCTCCGATGTTCCGCAGAATCAACGACTTCGCAGACGAGTGGCAGGTGGAGCGTTCAAACACCATCAAGGTGCTGCAGGAGCTGACGGACGAGTCGC
>DATHVP010000138.1:0-5010 GCA_035461245.1 Longimicrobiales bacterium
GCCGGGGCTCTCGTGTGTGACGTGCGCAGGGGCTCGACGCCCCGCGGCTGGCCTGCCTGGTTGAGCAGCGGCTCGAATCAGTCCCGCGGCTTGCCTGCCTAGTTGAGCAGCGGCTCGATCAGCTCCGCGAAGCTCGTCCGCGCCCGGTGCAGCCGGCTCTTCACCGTGCCCAGGTTCACGCCCGTGATCTCCGCGATCTCCTCGTAGCTCTTGCCCTCCAGCTCCCGCAGACGGAAGACCAGCTGGTGGTGCGCCGGCAGCTTCTCTGCCGTCTCCTCCACGATCTCCTCCAGGTACCGCTTCCGGTACTGGTCGTCCGGGCGGGCACCCGCGTCCTCGAACTGCAGCGGACGGTGGTCCGGGTCCCAGTGCGTCGTCAGCTTCTGGAACAGCACCAGCGGGCTCCGCGACCGATTCCGCAGCTCGTTCTTCGACAGGTTCGAGCAGATCGTATAGATCCACGTCGAGAACTTCTTGTTGTGGTCGAAACGGTGCAGATGCCGCGTCACCCGGATGAACGCCTCCTGCACCAGGTCCTCCGCACGGTCACGGTCGCCCGTCTTCCGCGCGATGAAGTGCACCAGCCGGTCGTGATAGCGGTTGTACAACTCCGCGAACGCGCCCGGATGCCCCTCCAGGTGCGCTGCCACCAGCGCATTGTCCGACATATCGGGCAGTGACTGCTGCTTCCGCTTCAGTTCCACAGTCGTCAACAAGGTGCTCCTTTCACAAAGGCAAATGGGGTCCGCCTCACCGCCGCAGCACCCCATCCAGTCTCGCAACCTCGATCCGCAGCCGGGTTCACAACTCCTGAACCGCCTCGAATCGTACCTGTAATCTAAGCCATCCGGCCCCTCCACTCAACCCCTTTACAGCAACCATTTTCATGGTTTTTCAACGGGCGTTGTATACTACGTAAGTTACCATGAATAAACATGTTAGGCAACCCGACAAGCACGCGCATCGGCGCAGGTTCACGGCCTCAGCGGCACGCCACCCGCCCCGCCTCGGGCCATACGGTCAGCCAGCGCTGATGGTCGGTCGGCGCCTGTACCACCGCGCCCGAGCACGCCGACCGCAGATGGCCACCCGTCACCTGCGCCAGCCGCTGACCCGCGGACCGCACCTCGATGCCCGAACTGCCCGCCGGCAGGTACAGCACGATGTCGACGGGCTCCCCCGCCACGTTCACCTCGAGCCGGGACCGGTCGCCGGCCGTGACGGCCAGCGGCCGGGATGCCGCCACGCGGAACTCGCCACCCTCCACGCGCACCGACAGGGAGCGGACTGCGGCAAGGTCAGGCACGTCGACAATCCGGGGTGCCCAGGTCCGCACCAGTGCCACGTAGAGCCCGCTCGAGGTAGTCGGCAGGATGGGTCCCGCGTCCTCCAGTCCGTCCCCCGGCCAGTCGTCGCCCCAGCGGAAGACGCCGCCATCGCCGGACACGGACCGGGAGCGGCGCTCACCCGGCAGCTGCACCGACACACTGACACGCCTGGGCACCACCACCAGGTACTGGACCCGCCCGGCGCCCGGCGCCGTCAGCGTCAGCTCGCGGTATGGGGACCCTGCCAGGCCGAAGCCCGGGAAGCCATCGTCGGACCGCGCCGCCACTTCCACACGGCCGCGCTCGCCACGAATAACGTGGAGCTCGCCCGCCGCCTCGGCCGCCACCGTGACCGTCAGCCGGTTGTCCATGAACGTGTAGCTGCGCCGGGTGGTCTGGTACTCCTGCGCCGCCGCGGCGCCGGGCACGGCCACCAGGGCCAGCACCAGCATCATCGTCATCCTGTACATGGGGCCCTTCCGCCTCGGATTCGTCTGGCTCCCCAATAATAACAGGGGCCGGGACGCCCTGTTCCGCGTCCCGGCCCCCGCAAGCGTCATGGAGCCGATTTTCCCTGCCCGTCAGGCCGGCCGTCCCGGATGACGCCTCAGCTGCGCCGGATGTCCACCCCGCGCTTCGCCAGTTCCGCGATGTACGTATCCGGCGGCACGGCCTGGTCCGGCGTCGCCACACCCTGCCGGCTCACCTGGCCGCGCGCCTGCATCTGACCCGTGATGGACAGCGAGAATCCGGTGGTCCTCTCCATCGCCGTGATGCCGGTGCTCTCGTCGTGGAAATCGACCAGGTCGAAGCGGACCCGGTGCGGCCTGCCGTCCTTCTGCCCCTCCGCCTCCACGCGCAGTGCCACCAGGTCCCGCGCGTCCGGCCGCCGCAGCTTCGGCTCCACCGTGGCGATGAAGAGGTCACGCGGCACCACCTCCGCGTCGCCGACCCGGACCGGCTCCAGGTCGAGCAGGCCGAGGTCCCGGATGGCCCGCATGGTGTCGGCGTGGCCGGGGTAGCGGAGCGTCTTGTACTCCATCGTGCGGAGCTTGCCCTCGTACGTCCACGGCATCGTGGACAGGCCGCCGGCCGTGTGGAACGCCTCGAGCGTCCCGACGGGCGCAGGGAACTCGGCGGCCTCGATCTCGGAGAGCGCATCGACCTGCTGCGGCTCGCCTTCGCGCAGGACCCAGGAGAGGGTGGTGTAGTAGTCCAGCACGCCGTGCAGCGAGTACACGATCTGGTAGTTCAGCGGCGGCTGCGGATCCTGCGGCAGGCCGCCCACCTTGATGTACACGGCCTCCGGCTCATCCATTTCGCGGATGCCGGCCTCGGCCAGGATGTTGACCATGCCGGGTGCCAGGCCGCAGTCGGGAATGACGCTGACGCCGGCGGCCCGCGCCGCGTCGTCGAGCTTGAGCTGTTCGAAGACGATGGCGGTGTTGCCGCCCAGGTCGCAGTAGTGCAGCCCCTCGTCGACCGCCACCGTGGCAATGCCGAGGTTGAAGTAGTAGGGCAGTGCGTTCATGCACGCGGCCTGGCCCTTCATCGCCGCCCGCACCTGCACTTCGTTCTTCGCATCCACCTGGACCACGCGCAGGCGCGTGTCGCCGCGGTAGCGGTCCAGGAAGGCGGGCAGGCCGTCCACCTTCACGTCGGCCAGGACGACCTGCTCGACCTCGTCGTTCTGCAACAGGTCATATGCACAGGCGGAGCCCTGCAGCCCCGCACCCATCACCAGCATGCGCATCGTGTACTCACCGGAAAAAAAGGCGCGCGCGCGCCAACCCCTGGCGCGCGCGCGTGACACTGCCCTTCCGGACCGCCCCTGTCAACCGCCCGAGCTGTCCGCAGCCACGCTGTCCGGCGGCGGTGGCGGTGGCGGCCGGGTCGAGTCCGGACGGGGCCGTGCCGTATCGCGGGCCGGCGGCCTGACCGGCGTGCCGATCGGCTGGCCTGCGGGCGGCGGACGCACCGAGTCCCGCCGCGGCGTCGGAATCGCCACGGGCGTGCTGTCGGGCCGCGGCGTCGCCACGCGAGCGGAGTCGCGCTCGAAGACGCGGCGTCGCATGCGCTCCCACCAGCCGTCGTCACCGACCTGGCCGGCCGTGTCCGGTGCTGCCGCCAGCGAGTCTCCCCACGTGCCGTAGCTGTACTGGTCGTAGCCCAGCGTGTCGCCGTAGGCGTAGTCACTCGGCGAGTAGCAGCTGGCCATGGGCGTGCTGCCACGCAGGAAGAACTCCTGGCGCGTAGCGCCCTGCGGCGTGCACCCCGCCGCCACGGCATTGCCCATGTCGTCCACCTGCCCCTGTTCCACGCCGCTCGGCGGGCTCCAGCCACTGCCGCTCGCCGGGAACTGCTTCATGATGCGGCCCCACAGCGGCGCCGCGATCTCGCCGCCCGTCGCCCCGCGCAGGATCCGCGCGCGCTTGTCCAGCCCGATCCAGATCGTGGCCACCAGCTCCGGCGTGAACCCGACGAACCACACATCCGCCGCATCCTGCGTCGTGCCCGTCTTGCCCGCCGCCGGGCCGCGGAAACCCGCGCCCCGCACGCCCGTGCCCGTGCCGCGGTCCACCACGTCCTGCATCATGCTCGTCGTGATGAACGCCACGGCCGGGTCGATCACCCGGTTCGTGTGCGGCTGCTGCTGCCAGACCACCACGCCGTTGCGGTCACTCACACGCGTCACGAAGCGCGGCTCCGGCCGGTGTCCCAGCGTCGCGAACGCGGCATACGCCGCAGTCAGCTGCAGTGGCGTCACCTCCGCCGTGCCCAGCACCACCGACGGGTTCGACGGCATCGTGCCCAGCCCCATCTGCTCCGCCATGCCCAGCACACGGCTCATGCCGACCTCGTTCGCCAGCCGCACCGTCGCCACGTTCTTCGAGTACGTCAGCGCCTGACGCATGCTCACCACACCCGAAAAGGAGCCGTCGTAATTGCCCGGCTCCCACACCTGGCCATTGTCCATCACGTAGCGCAGCGGACGGTCGATCAGGCGGTGCGCCGGCGAATAGCCGGCATTGATCGCCGCCGCGTACACGAACGGCTTGAACGCCGAGCCCGGCTGCCGCCGCGCCTGCGTCGCACGGTTGAACTCCGAGTCGTCGTAGTCACGCCCGCCCACCAGCGCCAGCACGTCACCCGTGCGCGCGTCCATGACCACCACCGCGCCCTGCAGGTACGTGGTCTCCGACGCCGCGTCCCGCGTCGTGTCCGCGTGGAACCCGTTGTACGTGGTGTGCACGTAGCTGCCGAACCGGCCCGCCTCCATCGCACTCAGCTGCGCCGTCAGCTGCTCCTCCGCCACCTGCTGCGCGCCCAGGTCCAGCGTCGTGTGGATGGTGTACCCTTCCGTGTACAGCGCGCTGCCCAGCTGCTCCTCCAGCTGACGCCGCACCGCCTCCACGAAGTACGGAGCCACTTCCGGCGTCTCGCGGTTGCGGTCCTTCAGCACCAGCCGCTCCTCGGCCGCCTCGGCTCGCTCGGCCTCCGAGATCAGCCCCTGTTCCGACATTCTGCGGAGCACCAGCTCACGCCCCTCCAGTGCCGCCTCGCGGTTCGCCCGCGGGTTGAGCCGCGACGGCGCGCGCGGCAGGGCCGCCAGCATGGCCGACTCTCCCAGCGTCAGCGCCGAAGCGCTCTTCGCGAAGTACTCGTCCGCTGCCGCCTGGAT
>DATHVP010000139.1:0-20417 GCA_035461245.1 Longimicrobiales bacterium
CTGCGTGCTCCCGGGCCCGCTCTGCCGCCTCCGGCAGGTTCGACATGCCGCCGCCCAGCACGATGATGTCCGGGTCCAGCACATTGCACACCGACGCCAGCGCCTGGCCCAGCCGTCGGTACCAGCGGTCCAGCGTCGCCACGGCGTCGGCATCGCCGGCGGCTGCACGTGTGACGACGTCCGGTGCTGCGACGTCGTCGCCCGTATGGTACCGGTGGTCGGCGGCCATGCCGGGGCCGGACAGGTACGTCTCGAGGCAGCCGCGCCGGCCGCAGTAGCACGCAGGTGCGGGCTCATCATCGGCGTCCGCCCACGGCAGCGGGTTGTGCCCCCACTCGCCGGCGATGCCGTTGGGCCCCGTGAGGCACTGCCCGTTCACGACAATCCCGCCGCCCACACCCGTGCCCAGGATCACGCCGAACACCACGTCCGCACCGGCACCGGCGCCGTCCGCTGCCTCCGACAGGGCGAAGCAGTTGGCGTCGTTGGCCAGCCGCACGGGCCGTAGCAGCCGCGCCTCGAGGTCGGCGCGCAGTGGCCGAGCAATGAGCCACGTGGAGTTCGCATTCTTCACCAGGCCGCCATCGCCCTCCGTGCCGGGGATGCCGATGCCCACGGTGCAGTGCTCGCGTGCGACGTCGTCCATCTCAGCGACCAGGGCGGCGATGGTGTCGAGGGTGCCGTCGTACGACGGCGGGGTGGGCACGCGTCGACGGTGTCGTTCGGCGCCGTCCGCGGCGAGGAGGATGGCCTCGGTCTTGGTGCCGCCGAGGTCTACGCCGATGCGCATTCGTCAGGGGGCACGCGGCAGGCTGCCACGGTTCAGGTCAGCGGCGAGACGCTGGCCCGGGCCTCATCGCACTCGCCGCAGTGTTCGCCGTCCTCGTGCAGGAAGACGAGGGGCTCGCGGCGGAGTACCCGAACGACGGTGTTCACGACGTCGCGTGAACGTGCCAGCCGCGCCCGGGCGCTGCCGACGGTGCCGTGCTCCTGCATGCCCCGCTCATCCAGCCACCGGTCCACGAGGGCGAAGCGGGCGCAGCAGTGGTCGTTCTCGCCGTAGTCGATGCGGGCGGGCGCGTCGTCACGGAGCACGGTGACGTGCTTCGGCACGCGGTACGGCGCGCCAGCCAGGAGTTCGGCCAGGTGGATGGTGGTGTTGGCGTCGTGGTTCACGCCGAGGAGCAGGACCTGCCCGTCGGCGTCATGGACCCGACCCACCGGGCTGTCCGGCCGGTGCGGCGGCAGCGGCAGTGGGTCGGCGGTGATGCGCGCCGCCAGCGGGCCCGCGGCGGCGAAGGCGAAGGGGTGGTCACTGCGCATGACGTCGGGCATGCGCCAGAACGTGTCGGCGGTGACGCCCAGGTCGGCGGCGGCAGGTGTCGTGGCAGGATCGAAGGCTGCGTCGCCGTCCGCCGTCCACGACGGCATCACCAGCGTGCCGTCCGGCCCAACGGCCTCCCGGAGCGCGGCGATGAGACCGGCGGGCCCGTCCTCCACAGGCCGCACCGCGCGGAAGGACGTGTGCACCAGGAGCACGCCGCCGCCGCGGACGCCCAGGTCACGGAGTTCGGTGGTGAGCTGGCGGATGGTCTTCATTGGACGCTACGGCAACGAGGCCGTCTGCCGCTCCTTCAGCAACTGCTCGAGGAACGAGACCTGCCGGCGCAGTTCGTCGGTTTCCTCCTCCAGCGTCTCCATCCGCTCTGTCACGGCGTCGGGCAGCGGCTGCGGCAGCGGCGCCGGTACGGGCACCTGCCGCCGGGGCCTGTCCGGCTCCATGGCCGCGGCGGGGAACGCCAGGATATGGTCGACCACGCGGGCTACCATGCGACGCGGGCTCCCACCGTTTGACGAGGGCGCCGCCGGCGACGCGATGTCGGACAGGGCCTGGTGCAGGTCATAGGCCTCGGACCGGGGCAGGAGCACGCGCCACGTGTCCGTGGCCGTGTGGGCGAGGACTCGACCGCGGAACGGGCCAACGCGCAGCGCCGCCCGGCGGATCTCCTCCGCCCGGACCTGGAACTGCCGCCAGCCGGCCTTGCGCTCCGAGCGCAGGCACAGCAGCCGCCGGTCCGTGGCGACAACCAGCCACGAACGCCGGAACCAGCGCAGCCGGCCCAGCTTGCCACGGGCGATGGACAGGATCCGCTCGCCGGGCACTAGGACGTTGGGCAGGTCGCGCAACTCGCGCTCGTTCCACCAGCTCGAGCTGCCGCCGAGCGCCTCGAGCTGCAGGTCTACGGTACCACGATCGATAGGCATGATGCTGCGCGGTGTGAGGTTCGGGCTGACGTTCAAGGATCGCGCAGGACCGGGCAGAAGCGCAAGGGAACAGCGGTTATGGTGGATGGTGGATGGTGGATGGTGGATGGTGGATGGTGGATGGTGGATAGTGGGCGATGAGCGGGTGTGCGCCGGGCTGGGGCGTGGGCGCCATGGGTGGTCTGGCGCCTGACTCGCGGGGCCGCGGTTTCCGCGGGTACAGCACCAGCGGCCACGGCGGCGGCCAGGGACCGACACGGCGGCTGGCGGATTTGCCGCGGTTTCCGCGGGTACAGCGCCAGGGGCCAATGCCGACACGCGGCGGCTGGCGGATTTGCCGCGAAAAACGGGGGCAAACCCGCCAACACTCGCCCGGCCGGCGGCGGCGCTGGCGGATTTGCCGCGGTTTCCGCGGGTACAGTGCCAGGCGGCGGCGGCGTTGGCGGATCTCACGGCGTTCCTGCCTCATATGCCACACCGCCAGCGGCAGCACCAGCGGCCACGCGAGAGGTACGCTGGTGGCCGTGATGAACCCGCCCGCCGCGGATGCCGAGCCCTTCAGGCGACCGGTCCACCAACGGCGCAACAGGGTCTCTCCGTAGCGCCAGGCCGCGTGACTGCGCGGTTCGTCGTTGCTCCGACGGCGCCCATGCCCGATGTTGCTCCCTCGCAGCCGGCGGCCACAATGTCGCCCGCACCTGCCGAACCCCAGCCGCACGGCCACCATGTTCCTGTTCCTGTCCCACCTCACCGTGCCCGCCGATGACCGGGACCGCCTTGACCACCATTTCCGCAACCGCTCCGGGCTGGTGGATACCTACCCGGGGTTCGAGTATCTCCAGCTGCTGCGACCGCTGGCAGGACCCGCATCCCACGCGTTCCTCACCGCCTGGCAGGACCGGGACGCGTTCCGCGCCTACATGCGCAGCATGGAGCACGGCATCAGCCACGGCCGGGAACCGGGTGACATCATGGCCCGCACCCAGGTCCGCCACGACGCGTTTCAGGTCCTCATGGACTCACGGCAGTCACCCGAATGGCTGGGCGACCGATGACGTCTGCGCCCGCGGCCCGGGCCGGCGAGCGGCTGGTGGCCATGAAGGAGGAACTGGCGACGTCGCTCACCGAACGGTTGTACGCCGACATGCCCGCTCTCACCGACAAGTACGGCGAGACCGGCCGCGTCCGCTGCCACGAGGACATGCGGTTCACTGTGGAGCACCTGGCACCCGCCGTCGCGTTGTCGGACCCGAGCCTCTTTTCCGGGTACGTCCGGTGGCTGGACGAGCTGTTGCGCGCCCGGAATGTGGACACCGCCGAGGTGGTGCGGACGCTGGAACTGCTGGAGGCGCTGGTGGCGGAACGGCTGCCGGCGGATGAGGCGTTGTTGGCGGTCCCGTGCGTGCGCGCAGGGCTGGCAGTACTCCGGCCGGAGGCGTGAATGGTGCCGCAGCCCATAGGCGTGAGCCGCGTCCTGACCCGACCCGATCTGGCCCGGGCCTTGCCCGGATGGAGGGCAGCCCTTGCACTGAGAATTAGGTTGCAGCATGCCCTCGCATCGACGTCGTTCCCAGCCGGTTGATTCGGACCAGCAGCTTACGCTGTCGCTGTCCTGGCTCACGGAGGAGGAGCTGTGCGGCGCCCTCCGAGCCCGCGGCCTGGGCCACCTGGAGGAGGTGCGGTTCCGGCCGAACCGGACGCGCCTCATCTCGCTGTCGGCAGACCGCCGACGGCTGAACCTGCACGAGTGTTTCCGTGCGGCGCCGAACCGGGTGCTGGACGCGGTGGCGACGTTCGCGACGGCGCCGGCCCGGTCCCGTGCGTTCCGCAACGCGGTGGAGCGGATGCGGGAATGGCACGAGGGGCAGGTGGCGGAGCACGGCCTGGGCGAGCCGCGAACGGGCTGCGGCACACCAGCGCAGGCGGAGTACCTCGCCGGCGTCTACCTCCAGCTCAACGACTCCCACTTCGACGGCTGCCTGCCCCGGGACCTGCCCATCCGCCTGAGCGACCGCATGTCCCGCCGTTTCGGTCATGTGAGCTATGCGCGCACGCAGGGCGGCGACCGGAAGGTGGCGGAGCTGGCGCTGAACATCGACCTGCTGCTGCCTGGCAACGAGAAGGCGCTGGTGGACACGCTACTCCACGAGATGGCGCACGTGGAGGCGTGGCTGGTCCACGGCCACCGGGAGCACGGGCGGATCTGGCGGGAAGTGGCCCGTCGCGTGGGGTGCGAGGCGCGGGCGTGCACGCACATGCGCCTGCGCAAACGGAAGGGTGGCGACGTCGTGACCCACGTGCCGGCGCTGCGGCTGCCAGCCGCGCCGGGCACGGAACCGGTCAAGGCCGCGCGGTCAGGGTTGCGGAAGGCAGCGCGACGGCGGGCGTGAGTCGAGGCTGTCGGGCCCGCTGCATTCGTCGCAGCGCCGCCTTCTAGAGGCGGATGCGCAGGGCGGCGGAGCCGGTAAGCAGATTGTTGTGCAGTGTGGGCCGGTAGCTGTTCCAGACCTCGAACATGCGGGTCCAGGACACGTCGGGGACGAAGTCGACAGGGCCGATGACAGGCATGTCGAGGCCGAGCCTGACCCGCGCGTGAACGCCCTTGGCGTCGGAAGCCCAACTCGTGTATCCGCCCTCAGCGCCCATCCACGGGACCACCCGCGTATCCGACGCGAAGCGATACTTCACGCCACCTGACACGAGGGTGACGCTGTTAGGGCACGGCCCGATGCCCACACAGTAGATGTCGTAGGCCCACTGCTCCACGCGCACCACCGGCACGACGGTGGTGTTGGGGCCGATCTCGAGGTCGAACGCCACGCCCCTGGCACTACCCGCGTCCAGGTCCGGCGCCCAGCCCATGCGGAACCCGCCGCCTATCTGCTGCGCCGCCGCCGGCCCCGCGAACGCCAGCAGCGAGACCAGCAGCCCGACACATGCTACGCATCCACTTCTCATGTCAACCGCCTCTCATCCATCCGCCATCCACCATCCACCACCCACCATCCACCATACACTGCCCGACAGGGCACAACCGCCCGACAGGGCACAACCGCCCGACAGGGCACAACCGCCCGACAGGGCACAACCGCCCGACAGGGCACAACCGCCCGACAGGGCATATCACACCGTGACGGTATGCTGCGCCGCCCCCGGCACCTCCTCCTCCAGTGCCGCGGCAAAGTCGTTGCCGGACGGACGCTGGTAGACCTTGAGCCCGAAAACGGGGACCATTGCGAGGATGTGATCGAAGATGTCGGCCTGGATGCCCTCGTACGCCACCCAGCGCGTGTCGGTGGTGAACACGTAGATCTCGATGGGCAGGCCTTCGGGCGTCGGCGCGAGCTGGCGCACCAGGAACGTCAGGTCCGGGTGGATCTGCGGGTGGTTGCGCAAATACTCGATGATGTAGGCGCGCAGCGTGCCGACGTTGGTGAGGCGGCGGGCGTTGACGATGGCCTGCGGGTCATCGGCCCACGGCGCGTTCGCCTCGCGCAACTCGGCCACCTTGCCGTCAATGTAGTCGCGCAGCAGCACGAACCGCCGGAACTGTGCTATCTCCTCGTCGGTGAGGAAGCGGATGGTGCTGGTATTGATGTGGAACGCGCGCTTGATGCGCCGGCCGCCACCCTCGAACATGCCGCGCCAGTTCCTGAAGCTGTGATCCAGGAACTTGTGGGTGGGGATGACGCTGATGGTACGGTCCCAGTTCTGGACCTTGACCGTGTGCAGTGCGATATCGATGACGTCGCCGTCGGCGCCGAACTGGGGCATCTCGATCCAGTCGCCGACGCGGACCAGGTCATTGTTGGTGAGCTGCACACTGGCCACCAGCGAGAGCAGCGTGTCCCGGAACACCAGCAGCAGGATCGCCATCATGGCGCCCATCCCGCTGACGAAGAACCAGGGCGACCGGTCCAGCACGGCCGCGATGATGAAGACGCCGGCCAGCAGGTACATGAACACCTTGGCGAGCTGCACGTAGCTCTTCACGGGCCGTGTCGCTGCCATGGGCATGCGCGTGTACAGCGTGTGTGCCGCCGACAGGAACGCGTCAATGGTGAGCGCCGCCACCAGCACCATGGAGGCCGCCGCGAACCGGAGCAGGAAGCTCGCGAGCCCGTCGGACACGCCGGGCACGTAGTTCAGCCCCACCTGAAGCGCGATCACCGGGATGACCAGGGACAACCGGTGCGGCACCCGGTGCTCGTACAGCACCTGGTCCCACTGGATTGGGCTGCGGTGCACGAGCACGTGCAGGGCCCTGATGACGTAGCGCCGTGCGACGACGTGCAGCAGCAGCACCAGCGTGAAGAGGAGTGTCAGCCCGATAGCTGACTCCACCAGCGGCGTCTGCAGCGCCTCCGGCAGCCAGGCATGCAGTTCCATGATGTGTGAGTGGCTCGAGGAACAGTCTGTGTCAACGTCGCGTGCAAGTTAACACAAAGCGGCAGGCAGCGTCACCGCATGATTACGTGCTTCAGCGGCTGGCACGCGCCCGTGCGCACCATGGCCGTTGTGCGCGTCAGTGACTCTCGAGCTGGAGCACGGTGGCGACGCTCTCCACGCCCGCGCGGTCGGTGTAGCTGACGGCGATCATGTCCGGCGGGGCGCCGCGGCGCCATTCGATCCGCGCCCTGGCATGGCGACCGGGCAGGAGCATGGTCTGCCACTCGCCGTCGCTCCGGGCGTGCACGATCCACCGCGCCGGCGGGTGCGCTGGCCCGGTCTCGTGCACCGCGTGCGCCTGTGCGTCGTCGTTGCCGAACTGGAGCAGGGTCGCGCGCATGCCGGCCTCGGGCGCTGCAGTGACAACGGGCGCGGGCGGCACGCCGCTGCCCAGCCACGGCGTGGCCGGCACCAGTGCGGGCGCGGCGTAGACATGGCCGCGGAACGCGTCGCCCAGGCCGCCGGCATTACGCAGCAGGCCGCTGGCACTGAAGTGAACGTTGCCGGTGGCGCCGTGATGCTGGCGCGTGAGCCGGACCTGCTCGAGGATCTCGGCGGCGCGCCAGCCGCGCTCGGTGTCGTTGATGTTGTTGGGGATGTTGCCCGCCCAGATGTGGCGGCCGTGGGGGTTCTGCTCGGACCACCAGTCCAGCAGGTCCACGTACGGCTGCTGCGGCGCATCCGTGCGCCAGTACAGCTGCGGCGCGTAGTAGTCGGCCCAGCCGTTGAGCAGCCATTTCCGCGTGTCGGCGTACAGCTCGCCGTATGTGTCCAGCCCGCGCACCGTGGCGGGGTGTCCCGGCCGCCAGATGCCGAACGGGCTGATGCCGACGCGCACGTGCGGGTTTACGGCGCGCACGGCGGTGTAGAGCGCCTCGACGAAGCCATCAATGTTGGCGCGCCGCCAGTCGTCCCGGCTCAGGCCCGTCGCAACGCCGTATCGCGCCCACGACGCCTCGTCCGGGAACGGGATGAGCCGGCCCCGCGCGTCGCGCTCGCGGTAGGGGTAGAAGTAATCGTCGATATGGACGGCATCGACATCGTATCTCCTGACGACGTCGGTGATCACGTTCAGCGAGTGCCGCTGCGCGTCCGGCTCGCCGGGGTCCATCCAGTAGTACGTGCCGTAGCGGTGCACCAGGTCCGGCCGCCGTCGGCGCACGTGGTGCGGTGCCGGCGTCGTCCGGGCTGCGACGAAGCCGGCGCGGAACGGGTTGAACCACGCGTGCAGTTCCAGCCCCCGGGCGTGCGCCTGCTCGATGGCGAAGGCCAGCGGGTCCCAGCCCGGGTCCTGGCCCGGGGCCCCGGTGAGATACTCGGACCACGGTTCCAGCGTGGAGGCGAAGAGGGCGTCGGCCATGGGCCGCACCTGGAATATCACTGCGTTGAGACCCTGCTCCCGGGCCGTATCCAGGATGCGCACCAGCTCCAGCTGTTGCTGCTCTGCGGACAGGTCCCGGCGGGACGGCCAGTCGAGGTTGCCCACCGTCGCCACCCACACACCGCGGAACTCCCGCTCCACCACAGGCAGGGCCACCGGCCGCTCTGCCAGTCGGTACGAAGGCTCCATCATCAATCCGGTGCCGAAATCGTCCAGCGTCCTGTCGGGTGCAGGCCCGGGGCGCGCGTCAGCCGTCTCTGGCGTCACTGGGGCTGCAGGCCCGGCCGTGTACACCTGATGGTGACAGGCGCCGGCGGCGAGTACGGCGAGGAGGGGCGCGACGTCGCGGAAGCGGCTCATGATGGTGAATCTAGCGGCAGGTGCATGGACGCGGCATACCTGTCGTACTCATCTTTGTACGATCACCGCACCACGGAGGCGAGGCTTTGACACTCGACCAGACCTGGCTGCCCGGCGCAGGCGGAATGGCAGGCATGATCCGCGACCACGACTGGGCGCGGACGCCTGCTGGCCCGCTGGCCGGCTGGTCCGCCGGCCTGAAGACGCTGACGGCGACAATGCTTGGTGCACGCGTTCCCATGATCGTGCTGTGGGGCCCATCCTTCGTCCAGATCTACAATGACGCATTCAGTGAGTTCATGGGCGACAAGCACCCGGGGGGTCTCGGCCAACCCGCGCGAGACTGCTGGCCGGAGGCGTGGCCAGTGGCCGGGCCGTACTGCGAAAAGACGCTGGCCGGCGAAAGCACACTGCTGACGGACGCGATGTTCCGGCTCGACCGTCACGGCGAGATGGAGGACGGCTGGTTCGATGTGAGTTTCGCGCCCGTGCCCGACGACTCAGGCGGTGTGGGCGGCGTGTTCGTCACGGTACTGGAGAAGACGGCCCAGGTCCGGGCGGCCGAGGCGCTACGCCGCAGCGAGGACAAGTACCGGGGCCTGTTCAACTCCATTGACGCGGGTTTCTGCATCCAGCAGATGGAGCGGGACGAAACGGGCCGGTTCGTGGACGAGCGGTACCTGGAGGTGAACCCGGCGTTCGCGGCGCAGACGGGTCTGCACGACGTCGTGGGTCGTACGGCGCGGGAGATCTTCCCGGGACTGCAGGACTCCTGGATCGAGGTCAAGGCCCGGGTTGCGCTGACGGGCGCACCGGCCCGCTTCCAGAACCACGTACCGTCCCTGGACCGCTGGTTCGACGTTTACGCGTTCCGCGTGGGTGACCCGGAGGAGGCGACGGTCGCGGCGGTGTTCAACGACATCACGGCGCAGCGTCGCGCGGAAGCCGAACTGCGAGAACTGAACGAGTCGCTTGAGCGCCGGGTCGGCGAGCGGACGTCGGAACTGGCGAAGGCCAATGAGGCGTTACGGCGCAGTGAAGGCAAGTACCGGGCGCTGTTCGAGTCCATGGACGAGGGCTGCTTCCTCATACAGGTTCTGTACGATGAGGACGGCCAGGCCTGCGACGCGCTGTACCTGGAGACGAACAGTGCGGCGAACCGCATGGTCGGCCGTGACTGGACGGGGCTGCGCCTGGGCGATATTGACCAGCGCTTCGAGCCGTACTGGATCGAGACGTTCGCCCGCGTGGCCAGGACCGGCGTCGGCGAACGGATGGAACTGTACGCGGAGCCGCTGAAAGCCTGGTTCGACTTCTTCGTGTTCCGAGCCGGCGACGAGGATCCGTCCCGCGTCGTCATCGTGTTCCAGGACATCACGGCGCGGAAACGCATCGAGGCAGCACGCAGCGAGGCGCTGCGCCAGCTGGTGACCGCGGAAGAGGATGAACGGCGCCGCATCTCCCGGGAACTGCACGACTCGCTCGGCCAGCTCGTGACAGGGCTGTTGCTGGGGCTGCGGTCGCTGGAGGGGCGCGTGGCCGACGCGGGCCGGCTGAAGGACCTGGAGCAGCTCGCGGATCGCATCGCCCGGGAGATGCAGAACCTGGCCGTGGAACTGCGGCCACCCGCGCTGGACAACCTGGGCCTGGCGGCGGCACTGCAGGCGCACCTGGAGGAATGGAGCGGACGTCACGGCGTGGACGCTGACTTCCACGCCGCGAACCTGGACAAGCAGCGTCTCTCACCGGAGACGGAAACGACTCTGTACCGCGTTGCGCAGGAAGCGCTGACCAACGTACTGAAACACGCCGGCGCGAGCCACGTGAGCATGGTGCTGGAGCGGCGTCGCGGTAACGTCCAACTCATCATCGAGGACAACGGCCGGGGCTTCGACGTCGAGCGGGTCCTCGCCTCGCCGCGCACCGCACGCCGCCTGGGCGTACGTGGCATGCGCGAGCGTGTTGCACTTGTGGGTGGCTACCTGAACATCGAGTCGTCGCCGGACGCCGGCACGGCGGTTTTCGTCCGGGTGCCGGACGTGGACCCGGCCACGGGCGCCTGACGCTGGCGGCCGCAGGTGCTAGCGCACCACCAGATGCTGCTGCTGGACACCGCCCCGCGCCGTCTCCACCACGATGTTCCTGCCCCGACCTGGCTGGAGTGTTACTTCCGTGGAGGGTGGCAGGCCGCAGACCACGTACCGGCCGTCCTCGTCGGTGAGCGTGCGGACCTGCTGGCGAACCTCCCGCCGGACGCCGCGGCGCTGGTCGCCCACGGTGTAGCCGGGCGCAGGCTCGTGCCAGACGGCCGTCACGGCATGAGCGGCGGCCGGCTCGCCATGGCGGTCAATGACGAAGCCTGCGAGCTGTACGACGGGCCCGGCATCGGCGGCCTCGCAAGAGGCGCCTGACGGGACATGCAGCGTGACAGCGCTCTCGGCGCCGGCGGTAGTGCGCACGGGCACGGTGCGGACCGGCAGGGCGAGGGAGTCCGTGTACGGGTGCAGGAACGCCACCCTGTGGTCGCCGGCGGGCAGGTCCCGGAGCACGAACCGGCCGTCAGCATCCGTGCGCGCAGTCGCGACGGTCCCTTCCACGAACACGGTGGCGTTGGCCAGCGGCTGCAGGCGCGTGCTGTCGTACACGCTGCCGCGGATCGTGGCGCCGGCGGGCTCCGCGACCTGGCCCGCGCCAAGCCCGGTATAGCGGACGGAGCCGCCCGCTTCGCGGATGGTCAGCCCTGACGCGCGCAGCACCTGAACGCGCGTGGCGCGGGCACCCAGTGTGCTCGCGGGCGGACGCTGACGCGGGCCGGCCTCCGGCATGCGGATCCACCAGTCGCTGACGATCCAGGCATTGTTCGGCAGGCGCTGGAACTCGACGCGCCCTCCGAACAGCTCCGGCGGCGCGTTCAGCTGGGGATGGCGCGTGTACTCGTACTCCAGGAACTTGAGTTCCATGGATTCGCTGTCGAGCCACAGCATGCCCGTGATGTCGACGTTGCTGCGTGTCGCTACCGGCTGGAAGGCCAGGCCGACCATGTCGCTGTTCCGTGCGGGCAGCACCAGCCGGAAGCAGTAGTTCTCCAGGAACGCGGCTGAGAGCAACGTCGCAGCGTCGATGCCGTAGTACATGTAGCCGCCGCCGGGCACGGTGCGCACGAACCCGCTGGTCACCAGTTCATCGGCGGGCGCACTGATGAACGGGGAGCGGCCGACGCCGGACGTGACGTGCAGCCGGGCGGGCACGTCCTGCAGGAGTTCCCGGGAGAACAGGTCCCGGGAGTACTCGTGCTGCACGACCTGGTACGCCATCCCGGCATCCTGCTCCAGCCAGGCGGCTACGGTCAGCACCTTCCGGGCTTCCTCCCACACGCGGTACGTCTGCGCACCCGTCTCACGAGTCAGGTGGCACCGGGTGTTCTCGGTGGCGACATCGAGGCTCTCGAGCACAATGGGCTCATGCACGAGCTGCACTTCGTCCACCACCGTGGTACCGGCGGCAGCGGTGAACGCCGGGCCGGACCTGCTCGCGTAGCCGATGAGTTCGTAGTGCAGTGTGTAGCGCCCCGGGCCCGGCGCCCGGACATAGTACCAGCCGTCCGGGTTGCTCAGCACGCCGGCCTGCCGCTCCCCCTGTGCGTCAATGAGCGCGACAAACACGCCGGCCAGCGGCCTGCCGCCGCCCTGCTCCACCACGCGCCCGCGCACGCCGACGGCGGCCTGTGCCTGCGTCACGTCCTGGCGGGCGTGTGCGGCCGTGGCAACGATGGCGCTCGTGCTGATGGCCAGCAGTATTCCAGCGCCAACATCCCGCATGCGACATCGCATCATCGTGCGTCCCCCGATCGTACCGGTGTCGATAACACTTGGATGCGCGAGGGCCGGGAATCCCCCATGCGGCGAGCCGGCGGTTCGGTGTCAGGCGTCGACGGCGGGCCCCCGGACGACGCCGTGCTTCGCGAGGATCGCCAGCGCCTCGGCGCCGTCCAGCGTCTCGCGCTCGAGGAGCGCCTGCGCCAGCGCGTCCATTGCGGCGCGGTGCTGCGTCAGGACCTCGCGGGTACGGGCGTACAGCCGCTGGAGCAGCGCCTGCACCTCCGCGTCCATGCGCGCCTGCGTGTCGGCGCTGAGGGCGCCGGCCTCGTCATCGTGCACCAGCAGCGAGCCGTTGCCGGCCATGCCCAGCCGGTAGATCATGCGCCGGGCGATGCGGTTGACGTGCACGAGGTCGCTCTCCGCGCCGCCGGTCACGTGCTCGCCGCCGAAGACCAGTTCCTCTGCCACCCGGCCGCCCAGCGCCTTGATGATCTGCGCCTCGAGGTAGCTCTTCGGGTGCAGGTTGCGGTCGCCGTCAGGCGAGAAGTGCGCGACGCCCATGGCCCGGCCCCGGGGCTGGATGGTGACCTTGTGCAGCCCGTCCTCGGGGCACGCCACCACACCCGCCACGGCGTGACCGGCCTCGTGCCACGCGACGATCTTCCATTCCCGGTCCGGCGCGCGGAAACCCTCGCGCTCCTTGCCGAGCAGCATGCGGTCCCGGGCGGACTCGAAGTGCCGCCAGGCGACACTCGGTGACTGTGAGCGCACGGCAAAGATGGCCGCCTCATTGAGCAGGTTCGCCAGCTCGGCGCCGCTGGAGCCCGGTGTCAGGCGGGCCAGCCGCGCGAAGTCCACATCGGCGTCCACCGGCACGTGCCGGCGCTGGGCGTGCAGCCGGAGGATGGCCTCCCGGCCGTCCACCGTCGGCAGGCCCACCGTTACGTGCCGGTCGAACCGGCCCGGCCGCTTCAGGGCCAGGTCCAGGTCCTCCGGCCGGTTCGTGGCCGCGATGACGACGACGCCCTCCGTGGGCGTGAAGCCGTCCATCTCCACCAGCAGCTGGTTCAGCGTGCGGTCGTCCTCGTTGTGGGAGCGGTTGCCGCCGCGCTTGCCGCCGAGGGCATCGATCTCGTCAATGAAGATGACGCCGCCCTTCTTCTTCGCCTTCTTGAACAGTGAGCGCACGCGCTGCGCACCCAGGCCGACGATGAAGCCCGTCACTTCCGAGCCCGACAGGTAGAAGAACGGGACCTGCGCCTCGCCGGCCACGGCCCGGGCCAGCAGTGTCTTGCCCGTGCCCGGCGGGCCCACCAGCAGCACGCCCTTCGGCACCCGCGCCCCCATGGCCGCGAAGGCTGTGGGCTCCTTCAGGAAGTCCACCACCTCCATCAGGTCGTCGGCGGCGCCCTGCGTGCCCGCCACGTCGTCGAAGCTCGTGTCGCTGTGCCCTTCCCGGCCCACCTCGCCGCCGCCGTTCTGGCCGCGGTAGTGGGAGTACAGGAAGTAGCCGATGCCTGCAAACAGCAGGAGCTGGAGCAGGATCATGGACGAGACGCGGTACCGCTCCAGGTTGCGGGCACGCTCGAACGTGACCGCCACGTTGTTCTGTTCCGCACGCTGGATGAGGGATTCCGACAGGCCCGCGGGATACACCGTGACGAACTCGGCGCCGGCGGCGGCGGACGTGGCCGCGAACGTGCCCCGCACGACGTCGCCCGAACCGATCTCCAGGCTTGCCACCGCGCCCGCATCCATGGCGCCCACCAGTTCCGTGTACGTCAGGTCGCGGGGGGACTCGCCGCCCGGCAGTGCCATGGGCACACCGATGACGGCCGCAGCCAGCACGACGATGGCCGGCACGATGAACTTCCAGGTGGTGAGAACCTGGCGGAACCCGGCCGCTGGCGTGACGCGGCGGGGGAGCCTCTGATCGACGTCGTTCATTGGCTTATCGAAGGTGCTACAGGAAAAACTGGGGCACGGCCCTCTGCTCAACGGCTATTGTACAGCCGTCGGGCGGAAAGGTGCCGTGGTGCGCAGCGCGGGTGCGCAGCGCGGGTGCGCTGCGCGGTTTATGGGGGATGGGGATGGTGTATGGGGGCGGCGTCCTCACGGGGCCGGCGTACTTGCGGGACCGGCGTACTTGCGGGACCGGCGCACTTGCGGGACAGGGGTACTTGCGGGACCGGCGTACTTTCCGGGGCCGGCGAACTTCCCGGGCCGCACCGCGACTACGCGGGCTGGCGGCCGGCGAAGGAGCGCTTCAGGGCGGTGCGGGCGGCGTGGTAGCCGCACATGCCGTGGACGGCGCCGCCGGGCGGGGTGGACGCGGAGCAGAGATACAGGCCCTTCACCGGCGTGGCGTACGGGTTCCAGCGGGGCACGGGGCGGAGGAAGAGCTGGCGCAGGTCCTGGGCGCCGGCGTTGATGTCGCCGCCCACCATGTTGGCGTTGTGCTGCTCCAGCGCCGCCGGCGGCATGACGTGGCGCTCGATGATGGTGTCCCGGAAGCCCGGGGCGAAGCGCTCCACCTGCCGCTCGATGGCGTCGGTGTAGTCGGTGGTGGACGCATGCGGCACGTGGCAGTACGCCCAGCCGATGTGGCGGCCGGCCGGCGCCCGCGTCGCATCAAACTGCGACGGCTGGACGAACAGCACGAACGGATTCTCCGCATCGATGCCGCGCCAGGGCGCCTCCTCGGATTTCAGCACTTCCTGGTAGCTGCCCGCCAGGTGCAGCACGGGCGTGTCCCGACAGCGCGCGTTTGTCCACGGCACCGGCTCCGACAGGATCCAGTCCACCTTGAACGCGCCGGGGCCGTAGCGGAAGTTCTCCAGCCGGCGGCGGTAACGGGCCGGCAAGCGGTGACCGGCAATGCGCACCACCTGCCGGGGCGTCAGGTCGAAGAGCACGGCGTCGGACGACGGCAGCTCGTCCACGTTCTCCACCGGAGCGTCCGTCTCGATGACGCCGCCGAGTTCCCGGAGGTGCGCCGCCAGCGCCGCGGCAATGCTGCGGGAGCCGCCCTTCGCCAGCGGCCAGCCCACGGCGTGGCCCGTGACACACAGCATCATCCCGAACGACGCCGTGACCTTCCAGTCCAGTGGCAGCATGCAGTGGCCGGCGATGGCCGCGAACAATGCGCGGGTGGAATCCTGCTCGAACCGGGACCGGACCAGGCCATCCACCGAGCGCATGGCGTGCAGGCCGAAGCGGGCCATGAAGAACGGGTTCGCCGGGATGCGAATCGGCCGCAGCGAGTTGTGCACCAGGTCCTGCCAGCGGTCCACGAACGGCTCCATGAGCGAGCGGTACGCGGCGCCGTCCCCGCCCAGGGCCACAGCGGTGTCGTCCAGCGTCCGCTCCAGCGTGGCGGCCGTGCCGTCGTCGAAGGGATGCGCGATGAGCGTCGGCGTGTGGATCCACTCCAGGCCGTGCTGCGCCAGCGGCAGGTCCCGGAAGAACGGCGAGGCCACGCCCATGGGGTGGATGGTGGAGCAGACGTCGTGCAGGTGACCCGGCTGGATCAACTCTTCCGTGCGCGTACCGCCGCCGATGACCGGCGCCGCCTCCCGCACCAGCACCGACAGCCCCGCCTGCGCCAGCACGATGGCGGCAGACAGGCCATTGGGTCCCGCACCCACGACGATGGCGTCGTAACGGATCTCGTCCTCCCCGGCTCAGGTCGGTGTACGGCGGCGTCAAGGATCGTGCCGACTTCCCTGTTCGCGGTGGGTCCGGGTGCGCGGGGTGATCCTGAGTGGGCGCACGCGAGCTACTACGGAAAAAACAGTTGACGCTCGAAGGTGGGCGTTGTACCATCTACGGGAGGTGCAGTAGACAGACAGGGACGGGGTTCCGGATGGCTCCGGCGGTCCGATAGTCAGCGGCAAGGAGAGTCTCATGCGGAGCATCATTTCGTGCGCTGTCATGATCACGCTCGGCGGCTGTTCCGGTGATCGCGCTGCGGAACCCATCGTGGCGACAACGGACAGCCTGGGTATCACCATCGTCCAGAGTTCCCGCCCCGCACCGGAGGGGGCGGCGCGCTTCCGTGTCGATGGCGAGCCGGCGCTCACGATCGGTGCGGTGGATGGAGCGGAGCCGGTTGTCTTCCGGCAGATTCGCGGGCTGCTTCGGCTTTCTGACGGTCGAATTGTCGTAGCGGATGGAGGTAGCCGGGAGGTTCGCTACTTCTCTGCGACGGGCTCGCATCTGATGACGGCGGGCGGCTCTGGCGAGGGACCCGGCGAGTTTCGGAGCCTGTCCGGTCTGGTGCGGCTGCCGGCGGACTCCGTCTGGGCGTATGACGGTCTGGCGCTGCGCTTCACGGTATTTGACCCGGAGGGGCGATTGGCGGGCACGGGCAGCACAGGAACCGCCCCAACTGTCTTCGGGCGTCTCGCCGATGGAAGCCCGGTTTTTTCAGTGTACGCTCGTGCCGCCGATGCAGCTGCGTCGGACGGGTACGTTCGTCCGCAGATGGCAGTGATGCGGCTTGTCCCCGGCCGGCAGGAGCCTGCCAGGATTGCCGAGATTGCTGGCACGGAGGAGTTCCGGGTCACGGACGCGGGCCGAGTCTTCACGTTCGCTCCCCCGTTCGCACGAAGGCAGAGCGTTGCTGTACATGGCGACCACCTGTACACCATCTCGGCGAACGGGCAGGAGATCGCTGTGTTCGGCAGCAGCGGAGAACTTGAACGCCTGGTGCGAACAACGTCGGAGCCGCGCCGAATTACGACAGCAGATATGACTGCATACCGAAATGCGGTCCGGGCAGGCTATGCGGAACCCAGCGCAAGAAGTGCCCTGCACGAACGTGTCCTGTCCGAGGCCGAATATCCTTCCGTCATGCCCCTGTATCGTGATCTGAGACTTGATGCGGACGGGTACATCTGGGCGGAGTTGTACAGGCTGCCAGGTGAAACGTCGCCGGTATGGAGAGTGTTCAACGAGCGGGGCGAGTGGATGCGTGACGTTCCAACTCCGTCGGGTGTCGAGATCTTCGAGATTAGCGCCGATTACCTGCTGGGGGTGTGGACGGACGAACTTGGCGTCGAGTATGTGCACCTGTACGACATCGCGCGGTAGGCACTCGGTCGGCGGGAGGCGGCTACGGCGGAGGACGCGGCTGCGATGGATCACTTTGGCAAGCAGGAGCTGCACATTCGGGCATCGTCCGCAGGTGAAGGCTACCGTGCCCCGTGACTACACCAATGTCGCACTCGATGGATTAGGCCACACCCCGTGAGCAGTTGGGGGTCCGGGCGAACCTCAACATAGCACGCGCAACGCACCGACGCCGTCATGTCCGACGTTGGTGACCGCCGGGAACACCAATGTCGCATCTCGGCCGTCCGGATGGATCGAGTGCGATGTTTGTGTAGCGGGGTGGATCGTGTATGACCTCGTGTTTGATGACCTCGCGTTTGATAATTTGATTTGATTTGATCCCCCGGTCGGGCCGAGTGCCGCCGGCACCGTCATGATACAGTGGACTCACGCGTTTACATCTCCACCGGAGGTCATGTCCAGGCTAACCGCGTCTGCACTCCTCATCCAACAGGGAGAGAGTTCGTGCTTCCACACCGAATAGCAGTTCTAGTACTCGTTTCCACCTGCGTGTTGGGGTGTACCGATCAACTGATAACGCCACCGCAGATACCTGAGTTTTCCTTGGAAAGTACGAGCATCGAGGGTCATGCGGACTTCACCCTGGATAGCATATGGATTGTGTTTCCGAGGCAGCACCGTGGTGGAGCCGCAGAGCTAAGGAAAGAGGCCGAAGCCGTTGCCGCAACAGTTCCGGGCGCGAGGCTTCACGCCGTGTGGAGCAACCTGGAATCCTATGCGCTGGTCGTGCCGCCACAAGCTCTCCAAGGCCTCAGAAACAACCCGCACGTTGACTTCATCGCGCCCAACCTTCCGATTCGGACATTTGGGCACACAGTCCAGACGGACGCATCGTGGGGCCTTGACCGAGTCGATCAGCAGGTCAATGCGCTGGATGGCGCTTACCATTACCTTCACGACGGCGAAGGTGTCATCGTGTATGTGATCGACACTGCCATACTCCCCACACATCAGGAATTCGAATCGGTACTGCAACAACGGGCAAACGTGCACTGGGAGGAGTGCCCGTCCGGCAATCCTTCGGACAGCCATGGTACCCGCGTGGCTTCGATCGCCGCAGGCGCTACCCTCGGCGTCGCACGGGGGGCAACGGTACTAGGGTACACGGCGCTTGGATGCCCACAGAAGGACGGCACGGTCAGCATGACGAATGCTTTCGACGCAGTGCTTGGCAACCTGGCAAACCACCCCGGACAGCGAGCAGTCGTCAACCTGAGCGCTGGCGCAGTATATGCCGACCAGTGCACTGCCCCGGGACCGGGCGATCCGGGGGAGCCATGCACGGGGGATTGCGATGAAGACCCTCAATTCAATTCGTTTTACCTGAGCTGCCCTCTGAGGCGGGATACTGCGCTTGACGCAGCGGTGCTGCGGGTCATCGCAGCGGGCGTGCCCGTGGTAGCCGCAGCCGGGAATCGCAATGGCGACGCCTGTCTCGGTTCTCCCGGCCATCTGCCGGAAACGATCACTGTCGGGGCAACGGCCATTTCGGGAGATCGGTGGACCGATTCGTCGCTACACGGCTCGAATCACGGTTCGTGCGTCGACATCTTCGCGCCTGGTGCCTATGTTCGAAGCGCGACGGTACAAAGCACTACCAGCGCTGATTCCGCGGTGGCGGGGACGTCCTTTGCAGCTCCGTTCGTCACCGGGGCGGTCGCTCTGTTCCTGCAGCAGAATCCAAACGCCACCCCGGCCGATGTCAAGTCTGCGCTAATCAGCAATTCGGCGTGGGCGGGCATGTCCAACCCTGGCGCCGGATCTCCCAATCGCGCGCTCCTCGTTCCCAGGAAGCTGATCGCCGGCATTGGTGGTCCCACCTCGGTCTCTGCCGGCCAGTACCAGTGGCAGGGCTCAGGGCATCATGGGGTCGGCCATTACCAGTATCAGTGGTTCAGGCGGGACATCTGGCCGAACTACACCGGTCCGTGGTTGGCTCTTGATTCCACGAGCACACAATCGCTCACGTTCTTCGGCGACGAGCAGAATTTTGAGTTGCGGGTCGAGGTTCGGTCTGGTGGCCAGCTCGCGGTGTTCCAGTATCCTGTTGCCGGTCCATGCGCGGATTCGCTATGCCCAGAGTTCACCGGGGGGCAGCCGCGATGATGAAGGAATTTGCCCGCACCCTGCGCCGCGCCCTCGTCCTCTGCTCCGGCGCGGTTGCCGTGGCGGGGTGTGACACGATCACGAGTTCAAGCGCGAGCTATATCCAGTTCGAACCGGAAGTCGCCGAGCTGACCATTGGCGACACGATGTGGGTTCAGGCACGGGTACACGACGCCCGCGGCAGGGTCACGCGCGCGACAGGCATCTGGTGGCGCCCGGTGCTCGGGGCAGTCATCGATCGACGCCCGGATGATTCGGACGGGTGGGCCCGGCTCCTCGCACGGTGGCCGGGGACCCATCAGGTAGTGGTCGAATGGGGCGGGCACGTTGACTCCATGCAAGTGACGGTGCACGGGCACCAGAACCTCCGGCTGACCACTATGGACGTCGGATCTTTCGCCTGTGGGATTGCCGAGGCAGGCGGCACGTATTGCTGGGGGACCGGTCAGTATGTCGGTCCCACGCCGAACCTGCCGGATGGCGCCCACATGCCCGGTTTCGGAGCCCCGCGGCGGGTACGTGGCGACGTCGCCCTGGAATCCGTGGTGGTGGCCGCGCAGACGGCGTGCGGCCTGGCGGCGGACGGACAGGCGTATTGCTGGGGCTGGAGCGATTCCGGCGCCCTGGGCCAGCCAGGCCTGCGCACCGCAGCCGAGCCAGCGGCCGTCGCCGGCCGCCTCAGGTATGCCATGATTGCCGGCGGAGGGCACCACGTGTGCGGACTGGCGGAAAGCGGAGATGCTTACTGTTGGGGCAGCGACCTGTACGGGCAACTGGGGATCCCGGAGGACGCAGGTAATTGTTCGATGGTGAGTCCATGCAGTGATGTTCCCGCCCATGTCGCGGCAGACGTTTCGTTCGCGTCGATTCATGCCGGTGGCTTCCATTCGTGCGGGCTCACC
>DATHVP010000140.1:0-4768 GCA_035461245.1 Longimicrobiales bacterium
CGTGCCCAGGGAGTCATCCCGCTGACCCAGGGCGACGTCGCACGGGGTCTGTTCCGCCAGCGGCATCCGCCCGATGTCCGCGGGTCCGGCTTCTGCGTGGCCTGTTCCGCCAGCGGCATCCGCCCGATGTCCGCGGGTCCGGCTTCTGCGTGGACGCCCTCGAGGCCGCCCTCTGGGCATTCCACCACGGCACCGACTTCCGCTCCGGCGCCTTTCTCGCCGTCAACCTTGGCGACGATGCCGACACCACCGGCGCCATATACGGCCAGCTGGCGGGCGCGTACTACGGCGAGTCCGGCATCCCAGCCGAGTGGCTGGACAGACTCGCCCTCCGCGACACCCTCGACCGACTGGCGGACGGCCTGGTAACCGCCACCCCGCGGTAAGCCGCCCGCCGTACGTCGCCCACAGCTACCAGGCGGACTTGCGAACGCCAGCCGCCGTGCCCGCGACAGCACTGCCGCGCCTCTCACCAATCGTGTTGCCGCCGGCCGCCGGCTGGACGCTGAGCTGGTAGGCACCCCCCTCTCCTGGCGAATAGGTGGTGGCCCACACGGTGTAGGTGCCGGCAGGGAACGAGTGCACGAGGCGCGCGTTGAAGCCGACGCCGCCGTCGTCGTCCACGGCCACGATCCGGCCCGCCTCGTCTGTGACGATGAGGTACGCGTCCAGCTGGCTGCTGGTCATGTCCACCTGCAGTCGCGCCGCCTCCGGCAGGCTGAACCGCCACGGCTCCGTGAAGCGTCCGTCATGGAGTACGCAGTCGCCATGTCCCAGCTGGCCGTTCACGCTCGCGCCGACAGCGATGTCCTGCACCGCGGCACAACCCGCGAGTCGCGCCTCTCCCACGCTCAGCGTGAAGCTGCCGAAGCCACCCATGGTTGATGTCGCCCACAGCAGGTACTCGCCCGGCGGGAGCGGGTGCATGAGCTCCACCTCAGCGCCGACACCCGGGCCCCAGCCGAACGCCACGGGGTCCAGGTCCATGGTCGTGACGACGATGAGTCCTTCGAAGCCCTGGGGCGTCAAGGTCGCGCGCAGGGTGACGTCCGTGGGGATGCTGAGGCGCCATGCCATGCCGGCGTGGCCGTGGGGCAGGATGCAGCTGTCCCGTGACAGTGTCCCGGCGACCGACTCCTCCAGTGCCACGCTTCCCGAGGCATCAGCGCCGCTGCACAGGTTGACCGTGCCCGCGGACACCGTGTAGGAGCCAACAGCATCGTTCCACGACGTGGCCCACACGACGTAGTTGCCGGCCGGGTACTCGCCAACGAGGCTCGCGACGCCACTGCCCGCGGCATCCGCATAGCCTAGTACATTCATGTCCCGGTCCGTGAGGAACAGCACCGCGTCGAACCCGCTGCCGACCATCTCGATGCGGATGGCCTCGGCCTGGGGCAGGGCAAGGGTCCAGCCGTCGGCGCGGCTACCGTGGAACAGCCGGCAGTCCGATGCGGCGAGGGCGCCGGAAACCGACTGCCCGACATTCACGCCGCCGGTGGCAGAGGCCCGGGTGCAGGACGGCGGGTGCACGGTCAGGTTGATGGTGCCCGTTGCCGTGCCAGCACTGGCCCGGATGCGGGCCGTGCCGGCGCGCAGCCCCGTGACCACCCCCGCCGTGGAGACGGACGCGACCTCGGGGTTCATGGACTCCCACGTGATCTGCTGGGATGCGACGACGCCGCCAGTGGCGTTCAGCACCGTGGCCGCCAGGGCCAGCGTGCCGCCGACTTCCAGCTCGGTGAACGGTGCGTTGAGGGTGACGCGGTCGGCCCTGGCCTCGGGGCCGATGGAGTCGCTGCACGAAGTTACGAACAGGACGGCGGCGAACAGCAGCAGGCTGGCGGCCGGGCGATGGGGGCACATGGGGCCTCCGGATGGGTAGAGGTGATGGCACAGAACTCACCCCCACGATCGTGTGCGCCCGCCCCACGTGCCCTCGTACGACCTACGTAGCAGCCGCCTCCCGACTACGTAGTACTGCCCGCAGCAGGCCGCCGCCCCCGTCGCCCCGCCCAGCTGGCCGTCGTATGTCGCCGCCTCAATCGCCGCGCAGGCGGCGAATCAGTTCCGCCTTCTTCTGCCGGCCCGACATGCGCGAGTACGACCGCTGGTACATGTACTTGGCGTCGGCGGCCGTGACGCTGCGCTGGTCGTACGACGTGGCCAGCGCCTCCAGGTCGGCGGCCTCCTCCAGGGCCTCGGCGGCCTTGGCCTCGCCGGCAAACGGTGCCATCGCCCGGAGGCGACGGCCGGCGTCCCGGAGGGTGGACGCGGCGCCGTCGTAATTGCCGTTGTCCTGCTGTTCCAGCGCCGACTTGCGCGCCCTTGCCGCGCCCAGCAGCAGCAGCTCGTGTCGCACCTCCGGCTCGATGCGCGCGCCCTCGGACGCCGCCACCGTCACCGGCAGCGTGATGCGACGGTGCTCCATGCCACCGTCGCCGAGCAGGACATCGCCGGTGACGACGAGGGTCACCACCGGGACGTCGGCTGCGACGTCGTCGCGTACCAGCAGCTCCACCAGCAGCGGCTTCGGCTCCCGGGCGTAGATGTCGCCCAGCTCCAGCCGCAGGTGCCCGTCCGCCGTCTGCGACGACGGGTACTCGTGGTGCACGGCCACGAGCTCGGCCGTCGCGCCGCCCGCCGCGCCTGCCGCGCCCTCCGCGCCGTCGCCCGTGCTGCCGACCTCCACTTCCACTGCCACGTTCTGCGCGCCCAGTTCCAGCAGGCCCTGCAGTTCGTCGGCGAAGATGGCGCTGGCCTGGTCCGTGGTCTCGATATAGTACGCATTGCCGCCGCCGGCGTCGGCCATGCCCCGGAGCAGGCGCTCGTCATAGTTCTGGCCGAAGCCCACCGTCGTGGTGGTGATGCCGTCGGCCTTGCCCTGGGCCGCGAGCCCCATGAGGGGGAGGGCGTCCGTGATCCCGTGGTTGGCCAGGCCGTCGGTGAGGAGGATGACCCGGTTCACGCCCCGGTCCAGCCGGTTGCCCATGACCAGCTCGCGACCACGCAGCCAGCCGCCGCTAAGGTTGGTCGAGCCGCCGGCCTCCATGGCCTCGATGCGCTTCGGCAGGTCCGCCTGCGCATCCCCCGTGGCGGGCGGCGCCACCGTCTGTACTTCGTGGTCATACGCGACGACGCTCACCACGTCCGCCGGCGACAGCCGCCGCACCAGTTGCGCCGCCGCCCTGCGCGCGGCCGCCAGCTTGTCGCCGTACATCGAGCCCGACCGGTCCAGCACCAGTGAAAGGTTCAGGGGCAGGCGGTCCGACTGTGGTGGCGCCTCGGCCTGGATACGCAGCAGGACGCGGATGACGCGGCCGTGTTCGACCGGCTCATGGTCAAGGAGCAGTGTTGTGTTCATTGGCGGACCCGGAGTAGTGGCCGTGCTCGCTTCGCTCGCACGGCGGTGGATGGTGGCCGCGTCTCGCTTCGCTCGCGCGGCGGGGGCCGTGCGTCGCTTCGCTCGCGCGGCGGCCCGTGCTTCAAGGGTAGCAGGGGGGAGTGACAGTGGAGGGCCGGGCGGCGGTCCTGTTACGACTGCCGCTCCAGGGCGAAGAGCACCAGGTCGGTAGCGGGCGGGGTCACGTTGAGCTGGCGCAGCATGGACGCCATCTGGCCGCGGTGGTACGTGGAGTGGTTCACCACGTGACGCAGCAGCACCGCCAGGGGCAGCGCGCCGCCGGACCCGTCGAGGAGGGTGTACTGCACGTCCCGCTGGAGGTCGTCATCGGTGAACTCGCTGACGAACTCGCGACGTCGCTCCTCGACCTCTCCCAGGACACCCCGGAGCACGGCCGGCTCCGGGTCCTTCATCCAGGCGGGCGCGCTGGCGGGACTCTCGCCCTGCCAGCGCTGCAGCCAGATCCACTCCACACCCGTGACGTGCGCGACGAGCTGCAGCAGCGTCGGGTACGACCCGCCCAGGTCCCGGGTCCACCCGTCCTCCGAAAGCTGCGCGCACGCCGCGAACAGGCGCGCGTTCGCCCAGTCGTTGTACGCGACGAGGTCAATGGCTTCGTTCCGTGTCACTCGAAGATCACCGTGTCCCTGCCAACCTCCACCTCGCCGTAGCGCGGCCGGCCGGCCCGCTCGTAGACGTGGAGCACCGCGCCCGTGCTGGCAGTCTGGGAGTGGGCCAGGTTGAACCCGGCGGGCGAGGCGCCGTCGCCGAACAGGCGCTTGCCCGTGCCGAGCACCACGGGAAACTGCCAGATGCGGAGGGTGTCAACAAGGTTCTCCCGCAGCAGGGTCTGGAGCAGGTTGCTGCTGCCGTGGACCTGGATCTCGCCGCCCTCCGCCTCCGCCTTCAGCCGCGCCACCGCCGCAGGCACGTGGCCGTCCAGCACCGTGGAGTTCTGCCACTCCAGCCGTGTCAGCGTCCTCGAGGCCACGAACTTCGGCCGGGTGTTCAGCGCAACGGCAATCTCGTCCGCCGGATCCGTTGACTTCGGCCAAGACGCCGCAAAGATCTCGTATGTCCGACGCCCCAGCAGGAACGCCCCCGCCTGCCTCATCCAGTCGGTCATCGACTCGCCGATGGACTCGTCGAAGTACGGGACCAGCCACCCACCGTGCTCGAACCCGCCGTCCCGGTCCTCGTCAGGCCCGCCCGGCGCCTGCATCACCCCGTCCATCGTCACGAACGTTCCCGCCACCAGCTTCCGCATGTCCCGCCTCCCGGTAATTGCGCCTCGGAAATGAGCAGCTCACCCGACGTTGGTCGAACGAGCCACCCGGCCATCGACAGGCGATGCCCCCAGGCGAG
>DATHVP010000141.1:0-54888 GCA_035461245.1 Longimicrobiales bacterium
GAAGAAGGCGAAGTGGATGGTGGCCGGCTGCGGGCGCGTGGCCAGCACGCGGGCCGCCTCCAGCAGTGCCGCCGTGCCGCTGGTGTTGTCGTCCGCGCCCGGACCCCGCTCCACCGAGTCGAAGTGGCTGCTCACCACGTAGAGAACATCCGGATGCACCGTGCCCGGCAGCTTCGCGATGACGTTCGCCGTGCGCACCGGCTCCGGGTTCGTGCCCGGCGCGCCCCGGGGGCGCGGCTCGAACCACTGCAGTTCCGGTTCGTAGCCCCACTGGCGCAGCGTCTCCACCAGGTACTCGATGGCCATGGCGTTGCCCGGCTGCGTGATGTACTTCGAGTCGAACTGGTAGAAGTCGTGGGAGTAGCGGTACACGCGGTCCTTCGACACGTCCGCCACGGCCGCGCGGACCCGGTCCTCCAGGCCGGCAAAGAGCTGTGCGCCGCGCCTCCGCAGGTCCTGCTCGTGCGCCAGCTGCATGCGCACACGCTCGCGCACAGCGTCCAGCGGAACAGGCCGTGACAGGTCCGTCACGTACACGCCGCGCTCCGGTGATACCGTGTCGCCGTCCCGGTCCGCAACGATGAGGACGCGGTTGCCGTCAGGGGAAACCTCCCACTCGTACTCCGGCGACACGGTGCGCACCGTGTTGTTGTGGAAGAAGCGCGTGCGCTCGCCGGTGCGAACGTCGTACAGATAGGAACGACGGTGGCGCGGCTCGCCCATGACCGCGAAGACGAGTGTGTCGTTCATGAATCGGGGCAGCACGTCATGCTGGATCTCACGGGTCAACCGAAGCTCATCGCTGCCGTCCGCATCCACCACGAACAGTTCCCAGTCCTCCCGCAGCATCCGCTGGTATGCCACCCGCCCGCCGTCCCGCGAGAGCGACGGCGCCGCCAGCGCGTCGGGCGTGCGCACCACCGCCCGCGGCGCGCTATCGCCCGCACCCAGGACGTGCAGCACGTTGACATCATCGCCGGGGGTGACCCACGCCACCGTGCCGCCATCGGCGGAGACCGTCACGCCCGCACCGCTGAAGCTGCGCGCGGCGCCGCTGCCCAGGTCCTCGATCACGAACGTCTGCCGGTCCACCGAGTACAGGACGCGGTTTCCGGCCAGCCAGACCGGTGCCGTCTTCGTGCCCTCGCCCCGCGTCACCCGCTCCGGGGCACCGGCACCGAGACGGTAGACGTCGCTGGCACCCGAACCCGTGGGCGCCACCACGTAGATGGCATCACTGCCGTCACGGAAGAGGATGGACTGCACCGTCAGGCCCGGCGCTGCCACCGCCGTCGTCCGGCTACTGGCCAGGTCCAGGACCTGCACGCTGCCGGGCGTGCCGCCCACGTACGCCACCCGGCCACGGCCGTCGAATGCGGCCGCGCCGCCTTCCAGCACCGCCACCTCCCGGGTGCCTGTCGCCGTCACCTCATGGACGTGGGTGCGCCGCGCCGCTCCGGTCCCCACCTCGAATACGGCGTGGCGGGAGTCCGGCGACCAGCGCACCAGCCGCCCGTCCCGCGCCAGTTCCGTCGTCACGTACACCTCGCCCGTCAACTCCGCCGTCGGCCGCAGGTACCGCGCGCCGCCGCCGCCAGCGAGCAGCCGGTCCAGCCGACCCAATGCATCGGGATAGTCGCCCGCCTCCCACGCGAAGAAGGCCGAGTCGTACGCGGCGTCGCGGACGGGGCCTCCCACCTGGGCGGACAGTACGGACGGCGCCAGCAGCGCGGCGGCAGCGATGGCCGGGATCGTCGGCAACCTCATGAGACAGCTCACGGAAGGGGTTGATTTGGATGCAAAAGAATGGGGGACAGGACCGGTGCCGCGCAACCGAGCCGCCGCCGGCCTTCGCGCGCCCGGGCGCAGCGTGCTATTCTGCGGCATGCGGCCGCCCAGGCGGCAGGCTCGTGATTACCCGGAACCATGACAGGCCATGAACCGCATCCGTGACCAGGTCGTCCTCATCACCGGCGCCACATCGGGCATAGGCGAGGCATGCGCCCGCCGGTTCGCCCGGGAAGGCGCGCACCTCGTGCTGTGGGCCCGGCGTGTGGACCGGCTGAAGCGCCTGGCCGACGAGCTGACAGAGGCCCATGGCGTAACCGTCAGGATGCGGCAACTGGATGTCCGCGACCGCGATGACGTCGCTGCCGCCGCCCGGGAGCTTCGGGACGATGGCGTGACACCGGCGGTCCTGGTGAACAACGCGGGCCTGGCGGCGGGCCTGGCGCCGTTCCACGAGAGCGATCCCACGGACTGGGACCGCATGATCGACACGAACGTGAAGGGGCTGCTCAACGTGACGCACGCCATCCTGCCGCTGATGATCGCGGCGGATCGTGGCCACGTCATCAATATCGGCAGCACGGCCGGGCACCTCGCCTATCCGAAGGGCAATGTCTACGCTGCGACGAAGTATGCCGTGCGTGCGTTGACGGAAGGCATGAACCTGGACGCGGCGGGCACCCCCGTCCGGATTTCCAGTGTGGACCCGGGCTTCGTCGAGACCGAATTCTCACTCGTCCGGTTCTCGGGCGATGAGGACCGGGCCCGGCAGGTCTACGCCGGGTTCCAGCCCCTCTCCGGCGATGACGTCGCCGATGCCGTGTTCTACGTTGCCAACCTGCCGGAGCACGCCAACATCCTGAACCTGGTGCTGGTGCCCCGGGCCCAGCGCAATGTCTATGTGGTGGACAGGGAGCAACCATCATGACAAATCCAATGCGTCGCGTCCCCGCGTACCACTGGCTGGCACCTGTCGTCGCGGTCCTGCTGGCGGCGTGCAGCGCCAGCGCGCAGGTCCGCAACGGGCTGCCTGCCGACGCCCCGGTTACCGGGCCGGCGCGGGGTGCCCTGGTAGTGGCCGGTGGCGGCAGTCTGGGCACCGACGTCATGGGCCGCTTCATCGACCTGGCCGGCGGCGCCGACGCCCGCATCGTGATCCTGCCCGGAGCAGGTACCGACGACGTGTTCCCGGACAACTGGCCGGGCTATGCCGTCTTCCGCCGGGCCGGCGTCCGCGAAGTCACCGTGCTGCACACCCGGGATCGTGGCGAGGCCGACACGGATGACTTCGTGGATCCGCTGCGTACCGCCACGGGGGTCTGGATACCCGGCGGCCGGCAGTGGCGCCTGGTGGACGCCTACCTGGACACGCGCACCATGGCCGCCCTGCACGAGGTACTGGAGCGGGGCGGCGTCATCGGCGGGACGTCCGCGGGCGCGTCCATCCAATCCAGCTACATGGTACGGGGCGCCGTGGCAGGCAACACCATCATGATGGCGCCGGGCTACGAGGACGGTTTCGCGTTCCTCCGCAACACCGCCGTGGACCAGCACCTGCTGGCCCGGGGCCGCGAGGACCACATGCTCGAGGTGGTGGCCCGGCACCCGCACCTGCTGGGCATCGGCCTCGACGAGGGCACGGCCATTGTCGTTCAGGGTGACGACGCCGAGGTGGTAGGCCGCGGCAGTGTCGCCTTCTACAACGCCGCCGACCGCGGCGACCTGCCCTACTACTTCCTCGGCGCGGGCGACCGCTTCGACCTGGGCGCCCGGCGCGTCACCAGCGGACGGCCCATCCCGCAACGGGTAGCACGGGACCGGCACGACGTCATTGCCGCCATGGACCGCCTGTTCGCCGCCATGCGCACCCAGGACACGGCCGCCATCCGGGCCATGGCCCATCCGGAGCTGCGCATCCATGTGCCCGGCGGCGCCCCGGACGCGCCCACCCTGCGCACCTCGACGCTGCAGCAGTTCATGGACCTGGTCGCCGGAGCGGACGCCCGACTGGACGAGCGTGCCATCGACCCGGAGGTCCGCATGGATGGCAACCTGGCCAGCGTCTGGACGTACTACGATTTCCGCCGCGGCGAGGCTTTCAGCCACTGCGGCTACGACGCGTTCCATTTCGCCCGCACGGCTCATGCGGGCTGGCAGATCATCGGGCTGGCCTACACCACCCGGCAGGAGGGCTGCCGACGGCCGTGACCGCGACCGGCTCGCGCCGACGCCGGCACGAGCGTACAGTTACACGCCGACGCCTGCGCACACGCCGTGACCAGCAGACGCACGACGGGACGCAGGCAGGACGATCACCGAAATCGAGCCGGGGGACCATGGCCAACCGCACCGCACGCTTTACGACGAACCACGGCGACTTCGCCGTCGAACTCTTTGAGGACAAGGCGCCCGCCACGACAAAGAACTTCATCGACCTCGCGGAGAAGGGCTACTACGACGGCCTCACGTTCCACCGTGTCATCGACGGCTTCATGATCCAGGGCGGCTGCCCTACCGGCACGGGGACCGGCGGCCCGGGCTACAAGATCAAGGACGAGTTCCACCCGGACCTCAAGCATGACGCGCCTGGCGTACTGTCCATGGCCAATGCCGGCCCCGACACGGGCGGCTCCCAGTTCTTCGTCACACTGGATGCGACGCCGTGGCTCGACAACCGCCACGCCGTCTTCGGCAAGGTCACCGACGGGATGGAAGTCGTCGAGAAGATCGGGCAGACCCGCGTCGGCCCGCAGGACCGTCCGGTGGAGCCCGTCGTGATGGAGAAGGTGGAGATCGCCTGAACGGGCGGAGGTAGTTCAGGCGCTGGCGCCGTCCAGCAGGGCGGTGCCGGCGTCCATCCGCCGGGTGACGGCTTCGGCGCCCAGTGAGGCCAGCCGCTCCACGGCAGCTTCCGGAACGTGCCACCGCTCACCTGCCACGTAGACCCGCAAGATGCGAGCGGATCGGTACAGCTCGTCAGCGATGCCCGGCAGACCGATGAGGCCGGCGTAACCCGCAGGACCGAGCCGGATCACGTCGCCCGAATGCCGCCGCAGCAGCAGGTCCAGCCCGAACATGGCCGGCTTGTCCGGGAAGTCCACGTAGACCGATCCCCCTGCCGCGCCCAGTTCAGCCGCGAGCTGTTCCTCCATGCGGCGCTTCAGCCGCGAGTCGGTGGACAGCCAGCCGGCGACGGTCTCGTCTGCCAGTTCGCCGGCACTCACTTCCGCAGCCCGTTTCGGCAGCCGCCGGCTCCGCAGTGCCGCCACGCCGGCCGGCACCGTGGGCGGTGCGTCGTCACCGGCCGCCGACCGCGCCATGAGCAGGTGCATCAACCCCTCGTCCGTCTCGCCCACCAGCTCGTCGCCTGCCACCAGGCCCGCATCCAGCGCATCGGCCACGACTCGCTTGTACAGCACCGTGGCCGCGCGCACGGCATGGTGCCAGTACACGTTGCGGAACATCTGGTACTTGGCGAACAGCAGTGACTCCAGCGCCGCCACACCCTTCTCCCGCACGCCAATCTCCAGCCTGCCCGACTCGGGATCCCGCAGCAGCGTCAGGGAATGGAGCAACCGGTCCACGTCCACCTCGCCGTATGGTACGCCGCAGAAACGGGCGTCCCGCTTCAGGTACTCGATCTTGTCCAGGTCCAGCGATCCGCTGACCAGACCCTGGAGCGGACTGCCCGACTGCCCGCGGATGAGGGCCTCGATGCGCTGGCCTGCGTCCGGCGCCACGTCCGCCAGCACCGCCGCCAGCTCGCCCTCCCGCAGGAACTGACCGGTGAGTGACTCATGGTGGCCGGGGATCCGGTCCGGCTCCAGTTCCTCCAGTGCGTGGGAGAACGGGTAGTGCCCGATATCGTGGAGCAGTGCCGCCAGCGGCAGTACCCGGCAGTCCATCTCGTCCACCTGGTCCAGGTCGCCTCGCTCGCCCAGCACCTGCAGCGCCCGCCGGGCCAGGTGGTAGACGCCGACAGCGTGGTCGAACCGCGTGTGCGTCGCGCCGGGATAGACGAGATGCGCATGCCCGAGCTGCCGGATGTACCGCAGCCGCTGGAACGCCGCCGTGTCAATGATCCGCCGGGCCACCGGATCCACATGGATGGTGTCCCAGAGGGGGTCGCGGATGGTGATGGGGTTCATTGTCCGGGATCGGGATCGTAAACGTAAACGTTCAACGTAAACAGGGAACAGCCTGCAAACACGCGGGGCGCCGCCGGCTCTGCCGGGACGCCCCGCCCCTCTGGCGACCACCGGGACCGTGCACCGTATCCGTTGAACGAACGTTGAACGTTTACGTTTACGTTTACGATCCCGATCCCGAATCCGTCACTGCGCCTTCGGCCCCGCCCCCCTCACACCCTCACTCACCGAGGCCGCGAACTTCTCGAAGTTCTCCCGGAACATGCCGGCGAGCTTTGCGGCCGCCTCGTCGTACGCCGCCGGATCCGCCCACGTGGACCGGGGCTGGAGCACCTCGTCGGGCACGCCCGGCACGGACTTCGGGATGTGCAGGCCGAACACCGGATCCGGCTCCGTCTCCACGTCGGCCAGGTCGCCGGCCAGTGCCGCACGGACCATGGCGCGGGTGTAGGACAGCTTCATGCGCCTGCCCGTACCGAAGCCGCCGCCCGTCCAGCCGGTGTTCACGAGCCAGACCTGCGCGCCGTGCTCTTCCAGTTTCCGGCCCAGCATCTCCGCGTACACTGAAGGCGGCAGTGGCAGGAAGGGGGCGCCGAAACAGGCACTGAATGCGGCCTTCGGCTCCGTGACGCCCCGCTCGGTGCCCGCCAGCTTGGCAGTGTAGCCGGACAGGAAATGATACATCGCCTGCTCCGGCGTCAGGCGGGAGATGGGCGGCATGACACCGAATGCGTCGGCGGTGAGGAACACGACGTTCTTCGGATGACCGGCCTGCCCGCTCTCCACGTGCCCCGGGATGAACGTGATGGGGTAGGACGAGCGCGTGTTCTCGGTTGTCGAGTCGTCGTCGAAATCGACGCCGCGCGTCTCGTCATCCATCGTCACGTTCTCGAGGATGGCGCCGAAGCGGGTGCTGGCCGCGTGGATGAGCGGCTCACCCTCCGGCGAGAGACGGATCACCTTCGCGTAGTTGCCGCCCTCGAAGTTGAACACGCCACTCTCCGTCCAGCCGTGCTCGTCGTCACCGATGAGGCCGCGCTCGGGGTCCGCAGACAGCGTCGTCTTGCCCGTGCCCGACAGCCCGAAGAACAGCGCTACATCCCCATCCGCGCCGACGTTGGCCGAGCAGTGCATGGGCAGCACGCCCTGCTGCGGCATCAGGTAGTTCATCACGGTGAAGATGGACTTCTTCAACTCGCCGGCGTACCGGGTGCCGGCGATAATCACCATGCGCTGACCGAAGTCGAGGGCGATGACAGTGCTGCTGCGGCAGCCGTGGCGCGCCGGATCCGCTTCGAACTCGGGCGCATGCAGCACGGTGAACCCCGGGTCGAAGTCCTGTCGCGCGTCCGCTGGCGGCACGAGGAACATGTTGTTCACGAACACCGAGTGCCACGCGCTCGGGCTGACGAACCGTACGTTCAGGCGGTACGCCTCATCGGCGCCCGCCCACAGGTCCGACACATAGAGGGCCTGCTCCGCCAGGTGCTGGCGCACGTCGTTCGCCAGCACCTCGAACCTGTCGGCGTCGAGCGCCGTGTTGACCTTGCCCCACCAGATCTTCGATTCCGTCGTCGGCTCCCGCACGACGAACTTGTCGTCGGGTGACCGGCCCGTGTGCGGCACTGTGCGTCCCACAAACGCGCCGCCGCTCGTCAGGTTGCCCTCGCCACGCCGGACGGCGTGCTCGATGAGGACCGCAGGACTCAGGTTTCTATGGACTTCGCCGGTCGCACGGATGCCATGCCGGCTCAGGTCCGCTGATGCAGTTTCCGTTGCCACGAATGCCTCTGCTCGCAGGTTTTTAGAAGACCGTGACGGTACGCCCAACACCCCCGCGAGTCAAGATTCACGCCGCCCGGGTCCGGCGCCGGGCCGTCCCTTGTCGGGCCCCTGCCCGCACCATACGTTCCCGTAGTGTCTCGGCATGCCTGCAGCGCCATTCCGCTCCCGCTTGTCCTGCTGGCGACGTCGCTGGCCGCGCAGGTCCCCCCGGCGAGCCCGTGTCCCGCCGGAGAGATCAGCTACGTCCATATCGACAACAAGTCCATCTTCGACACGGCCGACCCTGACCTGGACCGGCGGTTCCAGTGGGCCTACAACGCCGCCAACCGCCTGCACATCCGGACCCGGGAGGGGGTGATCCGACGGGAACTGCTGTTCGGGCCGGGCTCGTGCTACGACCCATTCCTGCTGGAGGAAACGGAACGCCTGCTGCGCGGCTACGAGTTCCTGGGCGAGGTGGACGTGTTTCCGGTGCCCCAGCCGGATGGCAGCTTCCACATCATCGTCAGCACCCGGGACGAATGGAGCACCCGGGTGGACCTCCGCTTCAGCACCAGCGGCGGTTTCGGGGTGGAAGGCGGCCGGCTGATGGAGGAGAACCTGCTGGGCACGGGCCAGGCGGTGGGTGCCTTCTATTATGAACGGCAGGCCGCGCGGGATTACGGCATCTCATATTTCACGCCCCAGTTACTGGGCACCCGCTGGGACCTGCGGTCCGAGATCGGCCGGACCCGCGCTGGCACGGCCGTGCTCCAGGAGATCGCGTACCCGTTTGTCGGAGACGTCAGCCGGTGGGCGGCCCGGCAGAGTTTCCGCCGGGAGGACCAGTACTTCGGCTACATCGCCGGCGACAGCCGTGACCTGGCGGCGCCGCACGTGCTGCTGCCCGTCCGGGAACAGACCTTCGACCTGGCGGTCGTCCGTCGCGTCGGCCGACGCGGCAACATGGCCCTCATCGGCGGCGCTCTCAGCTACCAGCAACTCAGCTATCCGGGCGCCATGGAGGTGGCGCCGGAAGGTAGTTTCGAGCGGCGGCGGCCCGCTCCCGACTCCCTGGCCGCGCCGGTCCTGCCCCAGCGGCATCCGCTGGACAACATCCGGGCCTTTGCGCTGCTCGGTCACCGCAACGTGTGGTGGGTCCGCCGGCAGGGACTGGACAGCATGCGCGGCCTGGAGGATGTGCGCCTGGGCGCCGAAGCCGTACTGGCCGTGGGCCGGTCGTTCCCTGCCATCGAGGTGGACAATGACCTGTATGCCATGCTCGGGCTGTACAGCGGGATGGAGCTGGGCAATGCCCTGTTCATCGGCCGGGGCCGCGGCGATGCCCGCCGCGACCTGGGGGCCGGCACCGCTGCGCCGGAGTGGGAGGACATGTACGTCGAGGCCGAAATCCTCGCGTACCTGCCCGTGACGGCTCTGTTCAGGCAGACGCTCTTCGCACGGGCCGCGCTCACCGCCGCCTGGCACACGCGCACGCCGTTCCAGCTGACCATCGGCGGCGTCCACGGTGTGCGCGGGTATCCCCCGGAGCGGCTGCCCGGCGGCCGGCGCCTCGTCCTTACACTCGAGGACCGGATCTTCGCCGGCTGGCCGCTGCCCGCAGTACTGGACATGGGTGCCACCGTCTTCGTGGATGCCGGCCGCGTCTGGGCCGGCGACGCCCCCTTCGGCGCCAACTCGGGCTGGCGCGCCGCCGCCGGGGCGGGGCTGCGCGGCTCGTTCCCTGCCGGCAGCCGCTCCACGTACCGTATTGACATCGCCTGGCCGCTGGAGCGGGGCGCCGGCATCGGCGACTTCCAGCTGTCCATGTCCGTCGGCGAACGGCGCGGCATCCAGCCGCGCTCCGAGGACCTGCAGCTCATTCGGTCCCGCGGCCAGAACATCGGCGGCGAACTCTTCACGTTCCGGCATTGATGCGCGCCACGCTCTACACCGCGGCGTGGGTCCTCCCCGTCACCGCACCACCCATCCGCCACGGCGCCGTCCTCGTTGATGAGGGTGGCATCATCCGCGCCGTCGGACCCGCCCACGCCCTGTCGGTGGGCGACGACGTCGCCAGCATCGATCTCGGCGATGTCATCCTGCTTCCCGGGCTTGTGAACGTGCACACGCACCCGGAGCTGGCCGGCATGCGCGGACTGCTGGAGGACATGCCGTTCCATCGGTGGATCCCGACCCTGCGACGCGCCAAGGACGGGGCGGCTCTCGCCGACGCCGACTTCGGCGTGGCCGCCCGCTGGACGTGCCTGGAGGCGCTGGCCGCCGGCGTCACTACCATCGGCGCCACCGAGGACAGCGGTGCTGCGCTGGATGCCCTCCGGGAGGCCGGCATGCGCGGGATCGTCTACCGCGAGGTGTTCGCACCGGCACCCGACGATGCCCGCCACGCGTTCACCGCGCTGCGGTCGAAGGTGTCGGCCATGCGCGAGCGCGAGACGGACCTCGTCCGCGTCGGCGCCTCGCCGCACGCGCCGTACACCGTGTCCGACGACCTTTTCCGGCTCATCGCCTCCTGGACCGCCGCCGAGTCGGTGCCCCTGGCAACCCACGCTGCGGAAGCCGAGGTGGAGGCGCTGCTGGTCACGGCCGGAGAAGGGCCGTTCGCGGCCGGACTCCGGACCCGCGGCATCCGGACGCCGCCCCGGGGTCGATCCACCGTGGAACTGCTGCACCGCTGCGGCCTGCTGGCAGCCCGGCCGCTCCTCATCCACTGCGTGCGCGTAGATGCGGAGGACCGCGAGCTCATCGTCGACAGCGGCGCAGCCGTAGCCCACTGCCCCATTGCCAATGCCCGCCTCGGCCACGGTGTCGCGCCCGTCGTGGAGATGCAGGAGGCAGGGACCCGCGTGGGACTGGGTAGCGACTCCGTCGCCAGTAACAACCGCATTGACATGCTGGAGGAGGCGCGGGTGGCACAGCTCGCCCAGCGGGCGCGGCTCCAGTCGGCCAGTGCCCTGGACCCTGCACGGCTCCTGCGGCTGGCGACGGCGGATGGCGCGGAGGCCCTGGGGCTGGGCGCTCGCGTCGGCGCGCTGGCGCCCGGGATGGAAGCGGACATGTGCGCGGTATCGCTGGCCGGCGCCCATGTGCGGCCCGTCATAGACCCGGTAGCGACCCTGTTTCTCGGCGCCCGGGGTGCGGATGTCGTGTTCACCGCCGTGCGGGGCCGTGTGCTGTATCGGAACGGCCGTCACCTGACGCTGGAGCCGGATCGTCTGCGGGACGCGCTGGATGCCATGGGCGAACGCCTGCAGCGCGCACGGGATGCGTAAGCGCCTCGCCCACGCCCCGGAACTCCTCGACGACGACGTCCACGATCCCGCAGAACTGGAGCAGAGTCTCGACCAGGTGGCCGAGGTCAACGCCATGCTGGGCGGGCGCCGGGCGGCATGGCGCGCTGTACTGCCGCTGCTGCGGGCGGAAGGCACCACGTCCATCCTCGACATAGGCACCGGCTCCGCCGACATCCCCATGGATCTGGCCTCCCGTGCGACGCGCGCCCGGCGGCTCGTCCGCATTACGGCCACCGACGTACATGCGCAGATACGGGAAATCGCCTCCAGACGCACGGCCGACGTCCCGGCCATCACCGTCGCCGACGCCGACGCACTGGCCCTGCCCTTCGACAACGATTCCCATGACATCGTGCTCCTTTCCATGACGTTGCACCACTTCGAGGAAGCGGAGCAGGTGACGGCGCTGCGCGAGGCGGGACGCGTAGCCCGGTGCGCCGTCATCGTCAACGAACTGGAGCGCTGCCGCGCCAACTGGGTCGGCGCTCGATTCCTGGCAGCAACGCGCTGGCGCGGGAACCGCATCACCCGCCACGACGGGCCGCTCTCAGTGCTCCGCGCGTTCACCGGCGCGGAGCTGGCCGCCACGGCCAGGACCGCCGGGTTGACCGTGGAGTCCGTTCGCAGGCGCTGGTTCTTCCGCCTCGTCATGGTGGCCCGCCCATGAACGGTCGGGCTGCGTCCAGGGACCACGGGAACAGCGGCGCGGATGCGATCGTGGTCGGCGCCGGACCCGCCGGCGCCGTGACGGCACTGCTGCTGGCCCGGGCCGGTCATGATGTGCTGATCCTCGAGCGCGCGACGCTGCCGCGCCCCAAACCATGCGGGGACTGCCTGTCCGCCGGCGCTGCGGCCGTTCTCCACCGCCTTGGCCTGCTGGCCCAGGTCGCGGCCCTGCCTCACGCACGGCTACGGGGCTGGCGCATCGCGGCGCCCGCTGGCGCCGTGTTCGCCGCCGATGTGGCGGACCCGCCCGGCTACGCCATGACTGTCGAACGGGCACTGCTGGACGAGGCGCTGGCGCGGTCAGCCGTGACCGCGGGCGCGCGGTTGCGCGAAGGCGTCCGCGTCACCGACGTGCTGCACGGCCCCGACGGTGCCATTACGGGCGTCCGGACCGATGGTGGCGACTTCCACAGCCGGCTCGTGGTCGGCGCCGACGGCCTGCGCAGCGTCGTGGCCCGCCGGCTCCGCGCCGTGCGCCGGCGAGCGAAGCTGCGCAAGGTCTCGTTCACGTTCCACGTGGACCGGCCGCTGCACGAGGATGCCGTCGGCGAGATGCACGTGGGCGACGGCGTCTGCCTGGGCATCGCCCCCGTGGTCATGGACGGCAGTCGCTTCAACCTGACGGTAGTTGCCGACAGCCGTCGGTTCGGCCGTCAGGCCGCCGCCGACCCCGCAGCTTTCGCCGTTGCCGCGGCAGCCGCCCTGCCGGCCTCTCGCCGCAGCCTGAGCCCCGCTGGCCTGGGGCTCGCCCTGGCCAGCGGCCCCTTCGACCAGCCAGTCCGGCAGGTCACCTTCGACGGGGCCGCACTGGCCGGCGACGCCGCGGGATACTACGATCCGTTCACCGGCCAGGGCGTCACGCACGCGCTGCTGTCGGCGGAACTCCTGGCGCGCACCGCCGATGGTGCGCTCCGACGCCGTGACTGCTCTGCCGCTGCACTGCAGCCCTATGACCGGGCTCTGCGCAGCGCACTCCGTGCACCGCGGCTGCTCCAGCGTACAGTCGAAGCAGTGCTGTCCAGGCCAGCCGTCGCTGACCGGGCGGTGGCGCGCCTCGCCCGCGCACACCGCACTGCTGACGCCCTCATCGCCGTCATCGGCATGACCGCGCCAGCGACCAGCCTGCTCACGCCGTCCGTCTTTTCCGATCTGTTCGGTTCACTGCTCAGCGGGAGGCTCCATGATCATCAGGGATGAACGCTTCGTACCGGCGCCGCCGGCTGTCTGCTTCCGGGTTGCCGCTGACGTGGAACGGTGGCCGGAGATCCTGCCCCACTACCGCTGGGTCCGGTACCATCGCAAGGACGGCTTCGGCACCGGCCGCGTCGAAATGGCTGCGTGGCGGGACTTCGCCGGACCGCTCCGCTACCCGACGTGGTGGGTGTCTGACATGCACGTGGACGCCCGGGAACCTGCCATGTACTTCACGCACGTGGACGGGATCACCCGTCGCATGGACGTGAAATGGGCCTTCGAGGCCCGTGACGGCGGCACGCACATCTGCATCACTCACGGCTGGGACGGCCCGCCCTGGCCGCTCATCGGCGGCTTTGCCTGGCGCCACGTCATAGCGCCGCAGTTCGTCAGCGTCATCGCACAGCGAACCCTCGCCGGCGTGGCCCGCGAGGCCGAACGCGTCGCCCGCGACCCGGAGGCCAGTCATGTCCGCTGAATCCGACGCAAACGGCACCTCCCACGACGCCGCCGGCCGACCCCGCGTAGCCATCACCGGGCTCGGCCCCATCACCGCCGTCGGCATCGGCGTTGAAGGCTTCTGGGACGGCCTGCGCCGGCAGCGCTCCCCCGTCCGCCAGATCACGCGCTTCGACGCCAGCCACTGGAAGTCACGTATCGCCGCAGAGATAGACGACTTCGAAGCCGGCAGCTTCATGGACGCAAAGCTGGCGAAGCGCCTCGACAGGTTCGGCCATTTCGCCATCGCGTCCACTCGCCTCGCCATCGAGGACGCCGCTCTCGATACGTCTCGCGTGGACCCCAGCCGCGTTGCCGTCCAGCTCGGCTCCGCACTCGGCGGCCTCGCCACCGCGGAGGCCCAGGCCGGTACCCTCTACAGCAGCGGCGCCCGTGGCCTCGACCCGCGCATCGCACTGAATACCTTCCAGGGCGCCGCCAGCTGCTCCATCGCCATCGAGTTCGGCTTCACCGGGCCCAACTCCACCAACGCCATGTCCTGCGCCGCCGGCACTATCGCCCTCGGCGAGGGCTGGCGCCTGATTCGCGACGGCAGCGCCGACGTCGCAGTCGTGGGCGGCATCGAGGCGCCCCTGGCACCGCTCTGCTTCGGCGCGTTCGCCCTCATCCGGGCCATGTCCACCCGCAACGAAGACCCCGAACGCGCCTGCCGGCCCTTTGACGGCGGTCGCGACGGCTTCGTCATGGGAGAGGGCGCCTGCACACTGATCCTCGAGCGCTGGGACCACGCCGTCGCCCGAGGCGCGCGCATCTACGCTGAACTCGCCGGCTACGGCACGTCCAATGACGCATTTCACATGGCCGCGCCCCGGCCCGACGGCACCCAGGCCGCCCGCGCCATGGCCGTCGCCCTTCAGACCGCCGGCGTCAGCCCGGGCGACGTACAGCTCATCTCGCCGCACGGCTCGTCCACGCCCCTCAACGATGCCACCGAGACCAGCGCCCTCAAGCAGGTCTTCGGGGACACGGCCTACCACGTTCCCGTGTCCGGGTCCAAGCCCTACCACGCCCACGCACTCGGCGCATCCGGCGCCATCGAGGCCGCTCTGTGCTGCCTCGCCATGCAGCGCCAGTGGATCCCGCCCACCCTCAACCTCGACTGCTCCGACGACGCGTGCGATCTCGACTACGTCGCCAACGACGGACGCGACGGCCGGCCCCGCGTCGCCCTGTCCAACTCCTTCGGATTCGGCGGCATCAACGCGTCCCTCGTGCTCCGGGCATAGCGTCCGAGCGGCCATCCACCACCCGCCGGGGATGCGGCGCCGCTGCCGCACCCTCGACCGACCCGTCTCCGCCAGGCCGTCTGCGATCCAGGCGGCTGGCGCTCGCCACATATGTTTTTTGGCGCGGTTCAGCGATTGTGGACAACTGCTGCCAACCTGACAATGAAATCTGGCAATCTTCTTGCGAAGAGTGCGCCCTCGACCGGCGTCGGTAGTCCGGAGCCTCCGGCGGGGGGCGGGACAACCGATGCACAAGTAGAGACAACGTTACGGAGGGACAATGCGAGCAATCAGTCGTCTGGTACTGGTAGCCGCCCTGTTGTTCGGCCTCGCGCCCGCCAGTGTCTCGGCTCAGCGCTGGACTGCTGACTGGGGCGTGAATGGCGGAGCATCATGGTACAGCGAGCTGCTAGACGATAACGTGGCCGGGCCGGAAGGCGCGCGGTTCCGTGCAGGGTGGCTGGTGGGGTCACAGCTGACGTTCTGGCCAGCGGAGCGGATCGGCATTCGCGCCAACATGACGTACACGGACCGTCCGATCGTCCGGGACGGCGATGTGGGCGATGCCGACCTGCTGCATGGCAACATCAACCTGTGGAGCGGGTCGGGCGATCTGCTCATCCGACTCCGCTCGCCCAACGAGTCGTGGATCGGCCGCGAGACGCTGCCGTACATCGCGCTGGGCCTGGGCGCCAAGTGGGTGAACCCTGCGGGCGACCACTGGACCTGCACCGCCGCGGGTGAGACGGAGGGCAACCAGTGCGCCGTCATCCATCCGACGGGGGGCAACGTTGCGGTAGCCGAGAAGAGCACGCTCATGGGCCTGGTGGGCCTGGGCGCTGACTTCCGGATGTCGCCGCGCACGTCGCTGCGCCTGGAGATCAACGACCGGATCTACCGGCCGGAGGTCTACAACATCAGCAGCGTGAACGGTGCGTCGGTGGCGATTCCGAACACCACGACCATCGCGAACACGGTTCATGAGGTTGGCGCCCAGCTGGGCCTCCACTTCCTGATGGGCCTGCGCACGCCGCCGCCGGTAGCCGTTGCGCCGCCGCCGCCGGCACCGCCGCCGCCGCCGCCGCCGCCGCCGGCACCGGAACCGCCGCGTGAGGACGCCATCACGGTCTGCGTGATTGATCCTTCGGCGACGGGTGGCATCCGGATGCAGGCCGCGACGTTCCGGCATGCACAGCGTGACACGATCGTGATGGTCGACGGCCAGGCTCGTCCGCTGCGCCAGGTTGTGGGCACGGGCGTGATGACGGCACGCGACGCGGGCTGGTACGTCCGTGGCGAGCCCCTCGAGCTGACGGTGCGGAACGAGACCATCCGTTTCCTGCCCTACCAGACGGCGACGGTCATCGAGCCGGCCCGTATCGTCTACGTGGGCAACGTCCGGGGCTACCCGGTCTACGCCGACCGCGACGAGATCGCCGACGTGCTGCCGGCGCTGCAGACGGCCCGTGGCACGCGGACCGACGTGGAGCTTGGCACGCTGCTGGCCGATGTGGACGCACGCACGCGGGATGTCGTCCAGCGCGCAACGTTCATGTACGTGCCGCTCGATCCGTATGGCTGCGTGTTCCAGCCCGTGCAGCGGGTTGAGGACGTGCGCAAGGGCAAGTAAGCCCGACCGGGGCTGGTGCCCTGCACAGGCAGGGTACCGGCCACCGACCTGAGAGCCGCGGAGTCACCCCAGGGGTGGCTCCGCGGTTTCTCTTAAGGCAGGAGTTTCGTTTCCGCCACACCGGTTCCTCTTCCCCCCCGTCCGCCGCGCCGTTAGAGTTCGCGCCGTATGACGGCACCCCTGATCCTGACCGGCCAGCTCCTGGGCGTAGCGTTCGCCTGCGGACTCAACCTCTACCTGACCGTTGTGGTGCTGGGCCTGTCGGCACGGTTCGACCTGCTCACCGGCCTGCCGCCCGCGATGCGCGGCATCGAGAACGGCGTCATCATCGGTCTGGCGGGCATGCTCTACCTGGTCGGCCTCATCGTGGACCGGGTACCGGCCCTCGACCACATCTGGGAAGCCGCCCATACCATCATTCGGCCTGCCGCAGCGGGCCTCCTGATAGGATTGACGCTCATGGGCGCGCCACTGCACCTGCAGGTGGCTGGCGGCCTTGCCGGTGCCATCATGGCTCTTGCCGCCCACGGCACCAAGGCCGGGCTGCGCCTGATCATGACGCCAAGCTGGATCGATGAGAGGGGGCACATCCGTCCTCGCCGAAGCCTGGCCCGCACCGGCCTGCCACTGCTGGAGGACGTTGCCGCCGCGCTTATCGTCCTGACAGCAGTGCTCTATCCGGAGGTGGTCGGGTTCGTCGTGGCCGGCTCATTCCTCCTGCTACTGGTGACCGGGCCACGCCTCTGGCGCGCCGCCATGCTCGGACTGCACGCCGTCGTCGCACGGATGAGCGGCTTCTTTGGTCGCCGGGGATGGCGGTCACGGTCGGACCTGCCCCGGGGGCTGCGCGGCGCACTCCCTGCCGAACCCGTCGGACGGCGGCCCGCCCGGGCGGTGCGCGCCACCGTGCGCGGGCTGCCCGGAACCGGCGCATACAGGGCCGGGTGGCTCGTCTTCACGTGCGACGGCCCGCGCTTCCTGTACAGCGCCGGGTTCCGTGCCCGCTCCGCCACCATCGGCGGCGTCAGCCACGTGGACGTTCGCCCGGGCGTCCTTGCCGACACCGTCAGCGTCCGGACTACGCCGGACGCAACCATCACCTTCTTTCTCTTCAAGGATGGCCCGCCGCTCCACATGGCCGCGACGGAGCTGACCAGCGTGAGCTCATGAGCCTGCAGGAATTCCGTGAATTCAGGGAGCGCATGAACGAGCGCATCCTCGACGCCGACAACCTGGACATACGGCGCTTCTTTGCCCTCGACTCCCGCGTCTACCAGGACGGAGCACTGCCCGTCCGTACCAAGGAACTCCTGGGCCTCGTCGCGTCCCTCGTACTCCGCTGCGACGATTGCATTTCCTACCATCTCGTCCGGTGCGCTGAGGAAGGCCTCTCCGACGAGGAGATCCTCGAGACCCTGTCCATCGGCCTCGTCGTGGGCGGCTCCATCGTCATCCCGCACCTCCGCCGCGCCGTCGCCACCCTCGACGAACTCAGGGCCGAGTCCGGCACCGCACCCTAGTCCGGCACACCCGCGCCGCGGTTGGCATCGGCCCACCCCCTCGCCCGGCGCCCGCCTGCACCCCCGTGCGCGGGTGCGTGCTGGCAGCCCCGCCCGCCAGCAGCGACCAGTTATGCATCACCAATTATGCATCTTTTCAAATACACATAAAAACACTGATTTCGCTGCCTGCCCGCTGGCGCCTGCTTCAGGCTAACTGCATTCCGGACAATGAGTTGGGCCAGATTCTGCAGAAGACGGGAAACAAGGGGGTTCCGTCGTTTCAGGCGATTATTTATATTCAGCCTGTTACGACTCTGACCATGTGAGGGATGGTATGGTGGCGGTTGAACTTGGAGCGGCGGCGACACCATCTCTCGGATAAAGCAGCGGGCTGACTGCATGTCGGCCGGCTGTTTTTGTTTTTTCACCAGGTCCCAGGAAGCCATTATCAATGTTCGCGAACTCACGCGCCCTGGACTCTTTCGATCAATATCTCTTCGACGTCGAGAAGTACCCACTAATTGAAGACCCTTCGGAGGAACGGGAACTGGCCCGACGGGCTCGGACAGGTGACAAGGAAGCGGCGGAGCGGCTTGTCACGGCGAACCTGAGGTTCGTCATCTCATACGTGAAGAAGTATCAGGGCAGGGGTCTGGGCCTGGCCGAGCTGGTCTGCATCGGCAACGAGGGGCTGCTGAAGGCGGTGAAGAAGTTCGACCCTGACAAGGGTGTGAAGTTCATCTCGTACGCCGTTTGGTGGATCCGTCAGACAGTGCTGCAGGCGCTGGCGGAGCAGACGCGTTCCGTGCGGATTCCGCTCAACCAGAACTCGAATCTCGTGAAGCTGTCCCGTACGGAGACGGCGCTCACGCAGATGCTGGGTCGCTCGCCGACGGACCAGGAGATCGCGGACGAGATGGGCGAGCCGGTTGACACGGTCCGGGCGCTGCGGCGGGTGGCTGCGTCGGAGTTGTCGCTGGACGCGCCCATAGACCGGGGCGACCGGGACAGTGCATCGTTTGGCGAACGTTTCGCCGGCGCCGAGGCGGAGGACATCGAGGAAACGGTGGAATCGCAGGCGCAGCGGGAGTTCCTCGACCGGATGTTTGAGAAGTACCTGACAGAGCGTGAGCGCAAGATTCTGTACCTGTACTACGGGCTGGATGACGGTGAGGAGCGCACGCTGGAGGAGATCGGCTCGCTGCTTGGCGTGACGCGTGAGCGGATTCGACAGATCCGGAACCGTGCGTTCGAGAAGCTGCGTGAGAGCCCGGACGGCGAGGCGCTGGCAACATTCTGGAGCGCCAACTAGCAGGCAGGTCCTCATCCGACCGAGTCAGGAAAGGGAGCCGGTGCACGCACCGGCTCCCTTTTGCGTCATGCGACGGCCTGCTCCTCCACGTCCACCGACTCGTCCATCTCAGCCGACTCGTCTGCCTCATCAGCCGCTTCGGCGGCCGCGGCACTCCGCGTCGATGAGGCGCCCAGCAGCACAAGCTCCCGGACATGGACTTCGGCGGTGGGGATGGTGACCCCGTTGCGCTCGAAGCTGTCGTACTCCATGCGTCCCTCGACGTACACACGGTCGCCCTTGCGAACGTAGTCTTCCGCCAGCTGGGCCAGCCGGTCCCACAGCGTCAGCCGGTGCCACTCGGTCCGCTCCTCGAACGTGCCTTCCCTGGAGAATCGGCGACTGGTCGCGAGGGACACGTGTGCGACCTTTGCGCCAGCCGCGGTGGTCTGGATGTCCGGGTCCCGGCCGATGTTGCCAACCAGGATGATCTTGTTGATGGAACGGCCCATGTCGCGCCTCCTGTGAAGTGAGTGTTACGGTCGGCGCGAATATCGGCTGTGAATCGGGGCGAACCGATAGTGGAAAGGGACTATTCCAGTTGTGTGTCAGGCGGCGTGGCTACTTGCACTCGTACCAGTTCGCGCCCGTGCCCGTTACTACTTCCAGTGGCACATCCAGCGCATAGGCATTTTCCATGACGCGCTTCACCAGGACCTGTGCCGCATCGGCTTCGGCGGCGGGTGCCTCGAGGACCAGTTCGTCGTGGACCTGGAGCAGCATCCGTGTTCCCGAGCCGGCGCCAGCCAGTTCTCGATGGATGGTAATCATGGCCAGCTTGATGATGTCGGCGGCGCTGCCCTGAACGGGTGCGTTCGTGGCCGCGCGCTCCCCGAACTGCCGGATGTTATAGTTGCGGCTGGTTATTTCCGGGATATAGCGGCGCCGCCCGGAGATGGTCTCGACATAGCCGTGCTGGCGAGCCTTCTCGATCTGCTCATCGAGGTAACGCCGGACGTGCGGGAAGCGAACGAAGTAGTTGTCAATGAACTCCTTCGCCTCCTGCACGCTGGTACCGAGCTGACTGGACAGGGCAAAGGCGCCAATGCCGTAGATGGTGGCAAAGTTCACCGTCTTGGCCGCCGCCCGCATCTCAGCCGACACTGACTCCACGGGCACGCCGAACATGATGGCCGCTGTCTGCCGGTGGATATCGGCGCCGCTGCGGAACGCCTCGACAAAGGCCGGGTCCCCGGAGAAGTGCGCCAGGATCCGCAACTCGATCTGCGAGTAGTCCGCAGTGACGAACCTGTACCCTTCGGCAGGGACGAACCCCTTGCGTATGACGGCGCCCTGGTCGGTCCGGATGGGAATGTTCTGGAGGTTCGGGTCACTGGACGAAAGCCGGCCCGTAGCCGCCACCGTCTGGTTGAAGCTGGAATGGATCCGCCGCGTCCGCGGATTGACCAGTTGAGGCAGGGCGTCCACGTACGTGCTCTTCAGCTTGTCAATCTGGCGGAACTCCAGCAGCAGCCTGGGCAGGTCGTACCCCTGGGCAGCCAGTTCCTCCAGAACCGACGCGTCCGTGGAAGGGCCCGTCTTCGTCTTGCGCAGCACCGGCAGGCCCAGCTTCTCGAACAGGATGACCCGCAGCTGCGGCGTCGAATTGATGTTGAATTCCTCGCCAGCCAGCTTCCAGATTTCCTGTTGTGTCAGCGCCAGGTCGCGGGCCAGCCGCCGGCTCATGTCCCGGAAGAAATCCGGCGCGATGGCGATCCCATGCCACTCCATCTCGGCCAGGACCTCGATGAGCGGCAGCTCGATGTTCCGGCACAGGTCATCCAGGTGCAGGCGCGTCATCTCCTCCGCCAGCAGCGGCCGCAACCGCAGCGCCATGTCTGCCTGGGCGGCCGCGTACCGGGCCATCTGCTCCACCTTGCACTCCGCCATCGCCACGGCGTCGCGCCCGCGACCGCAGAATTCCTCCCTCGTCTGCAACTTCACGCCCAAATGCTCCAGCACCAGACCGTCCAGCGACTGGTCGCGGCGGCCAGGGTCCAAAACATAGGACGCGATCATCGTGTCGAACGTCACGCCCTGCAGTGCGACGCCGTCCTGCCGCAACCGCAGCAGCGATTGCTTCAGGTCATGGCCTACCTTCGCTATCGACGGGTCTTCGAGGAGGTCCACCAGCGGCTTCATGGCCGCGTCGGCGAGAGGCGGCAGGTTCGCCTCCAGCCCGTCCAGTGCCAGCATGCCGGCGGGACGGTGCCGCAGCGGCAGGTACCACGCCTGGCCCGGCTCCGTCGCCAGAGCGAGCCCCACCATGTCGCCCACGAGGGCCAGCGGGCTGTCACCCTGAACCCCGATGGACACGGTGCCAGCCGCGCGGGCGCGGGCCACTACCTCGGCTACTGCCTCCACGGTATCGGCAACGCCGTAATCCGCCTCGTGGACTGCCTCCGGCCTGGCTGCCTCGACACCGTAGTCCCGGGCCAGCGTCGTGAACTCCAGCTCCACGAATACGTCCCGCAGTCGGTTCCGGTCCGGCTCGATGACCTTCAGCGCCTCCAGGTCCAGTTCCACCGGCAGGTCGTCCTGAATGGTGACCAGCTGCTTCGACAGCCGCACGTCATCCGCGCACTCGACCAGCGCCTCACGGGCGCGCTTGCCCCTGATGGATTCCGCGTTCTCCAGAATGCTGTCCACCGAACCGTACTGCTCGATGAGCTGGATGGCCGTCTTCGGGCCGATGCCCCGGGCGCCCGGAACGTTGTCCGACGAATCGCCGATGAGGGCGAGGTAGTCTACCACGTGCTCGGGGGGCACACCCAACCGCTCGGCCGCGTTACCGGCGCCAATCCACTCCTCCTCCACGCCCGCCGCTCCGCCCCGGCCCGGGTTAAGCAGCGCTATGCCATCCCCGATGAGCTGGTAGAAATCCTTGTCGCCTGACACGATGACCGCTTCCAGTCCGGAGGCCGCCGCCCGCCGCGCCAGTGTCCCGATGACATCGTCCGCTTCATGGTCCGGCAGCGCAATCACGGGGATACGGAACCCCTCGATGACTTCACGGATCTTCGGCAGCGACCACTGAAGGTCGTCCGGCATCTTCTCCCGGGTCGCCTTATACTCCGGATAGAGCTCCGTGCGCTTGCTCGTGCCCGCGTCCAGTACCACGCCCAGATAGTCCGGCGCGTACTCCTCCAGGATCTTGATGAGAAAGCGGGTGAAGCCAAATGCCGCTGAGGTGTTCTCCCCCCGCGACGTCGTCAGCGGACGCTGGATCATCGCGAAGTACGCCCGATAGATGAGAGCGTAGCCGTCTATCAGGAACAGCCGCGGCCGGCTCTTTGGCGGCGTCTCTACCATTGCTCTGCTGCCTGTCTGTTCAGGTCCGCCGGAAGCATATCGGAACCACGCCCCCCACGCCACCGCCTCGCACCCCAAAAAGAAAAGGCCCGCTCGTCCATCGAGCGGGCCTCATGGTGTCCTGAACTCCTGATTGTCAGGAGACCGGGCGGTTCACGTTCGCAGCCTGCAGACCCTTGTCCGTCTGCTTGACCTCAAACTCTACCTCTTCGCCTTCTGCGAGCGTCTTGAACCCCTCCATCGTGATGGCAGAGAAGTGGACGAAAACGTCCTCGCCGTCCGGCTGCTCAATGAAGCCATACCCCTTGGCATCATTGAACCACTTCACCTTCCCTCTGGCCATTGCACCAGCCTCCTAACAAGAGTGTCTACCACAGCTGCATCGCTACGGGTAGGAAAAATTGTCCCTGCCGCCAGTGAGTGTCAAGAAAAAAATTTTGATGGCACGCCAACAAAACGGCCATATCGCCGTACCGTCCCCGCGCAAAACATATGTTCTGCGCCCGGAACATCACGGGCGCGGTCGCAGGCGCGCAGCCGCCGCGCGGAACGCGGAGGCGGAAGCCGGCACCAGTTCGTACCGGCCGAACCCTGTCCGATCATGGAACAGTAGGCTGAGGCGACCGCCGGCGACGTTCCCGTAGATCCACTCGGTGGCATTTGGCCTACCGGCGAGGTCGGCGCGACCGATGGCCCGTTCGACAGCCTGGTCCGGCGGTCCGAGCACGATATAGACTTCGCCTCGATCCGTCTGCCAGCCTGCGTTGCCGGCCTCCCGGAACGCCTCGGTGGCAAAGCGCACTCTCTGGAAGAACTGGTCGCGAAACTCATTGACAGGAGATGCCGGCAGTGGATCCCTCCTGTCCCAGAATCGCTCCCAGCGCTCGCGCCGCTGTGCCGGGGAGCCCTGGCTGAGGGAGTCCAGTTCCTCGGGATGGGCGATGTATCGGAGAAACTGGAGGACGTCGTCGAAATTCTCGACCATCCACTGATCGGAGACGGTAAGCAGCAGCGGCCGTTGCATCGCGACCCTGCCGGCATCGATGACCTGGATGGTGAACCGTCCAAGCGGCAGGCTGTCGGGCGGGATAGCGACGGCTGCGAAACCGACGTCGCCGCCGACCTGCACCGGTTCACTGGCAGACCAGACAACGGTGCCTCCGGCATCCAGCAGGCGGATGGAGACCTGCTGTCGGCTGTCATAGGTTTCGACGTAGATCAGTGGCGTGCCGTCGCCAAAAGGCAGCGAGTGCCGGGGATTGAGGATGATGGCAGGCGCGAGACCGCGGTCAGACCGGCCGGTCGCCTCGAAGGCCGGCAGGGGCGCGGACACGACGTTGGCGTCCGCACCGTACACGGGTACCGCCAGGGTGTCCGCGGTGCGCAGGCCGCGGGAACTATGGGCGTCGGCAACCTGCACAGAAATGACGTAGGTTCCTGGTGCCACCGCCATGGCATGCTGGAACAGGATGCTCTCATCGGTGCGGCCGGTCTCAGCAAACGATGCAACCCTTATTGTTTCCCGGGTGCTGAAACGGTCTACCAGTGCCGAGTCGAGACCCATAATGTCCAGGTTGACATCATATTCGGCGACGAAGCTGCTGCCGTCCCGCTGGAAGCGGAGGGCCGTGCTCGGCATGGACAGGCCGAAGAGGATGTAGGAGGAAGCGGCCGGGCCGGCCAGCGTAGCGAAGCTGGCCACAACCGGGAACTGACTGCCGCCGGTGAGGAACCCGAGTTCACGGTAGATATCCAGCGGCCGCGCGAACGGCGCGGCCTCCGGCGACGGCGCCAGGGCGGGGCGTGCCCCGCATCCGGCGGCCACCAGCAGGATCACGGCGGCGACCAGCCAGCCCCTGACGCAACGAGGGCCGCCCCGGGGGCGGCCCTCGTCGTGCTCCATCCGGCCCGGCATCGGCCTCACACGGTGGTGCGACCCTCGTGGATGGCGTCGACCATCTTCTGGGCCGACTCTTCCATGTCGATCACCAGACGATCGATCCGGGTCACGAAGTAGTTGTGGGCGATGTTGATGGGAATGGCGATGGCCAGACCCGTTGCCGTCGTGATGAGGGCGATCTTGATGCCGCCGGCCACCAGCGTCGCCTCCACCTCACCGGCTGCCTCAATGGCCTGGAATGCGGCGATCATGCCGAGCACCGTCCCGAGGAAGCCCAGAAGAGGTGCGACGTTCGATACCGTCGCCAGCCATACGAGGCCGCTCTCGAGACCTGCCATCTCGATAAGGCCAACGTTCTCGATGGCCTTCATCACGCGCTCCGAACCCTCGTTGTGACGCTCGAGCCCGGCAGCCAGGATCCGACCGGCCGGCGTGTTCGAGTCACGGGACAACGCCAGAGCCTCATTGATCTTCCGCTGCGCGACCAGCTCGTCAACCTCCCGGAGGAACTTCCGGGTGCGAAGTGAGGTCGTGCTCAGATCGAACAGCTTCCACACGATGATGATGAGACCGGCCAGAGCGGCTGCTGCAAGCGGCCACATCATGAACCCACCGTCCCGCCAGAACGCGGCGATGGCTTCCCCCATCGTCTGGTCCGGGGTGTCGAGACCGGGAACCTGCAGAAGTGCGTGGGAGAGGGTGGTCAGACTTCCCAAAGTAACCTCCGTTGCGGTGGAGCTGCGCCTGAACAGGCGTGACGAGAATTGTGTGCAATGGTAATGAACCGCCCGAAGTTAGGCGGCGCTCCGGGGGGTGTCAAGCCTGCTGCCCCGCAATCCTCACAAGGGCCGGTTCCTTGATACACGCCGCATAGTGACCGGTGCCCTTCTCAGCCAGCGGCGGGACGATCCGGGCGCAGTCGGCATCCTTCAGGGGATGCGGACAGCGCGGGTGGAACGGGCAGCCGGTGGGGGGGGCGGACGGACTGGGCACGTCGCCCTGCAGGACGATGCGCTCCCTCTTGCCGCCGGGCTCAGGGACGGGCACGGCGGACAGGAGCGCCCGGGTATAGGGATGCCGGGCGTCATTGATGACATCGCCGGCGTCGCCCATCTCCACGATCCGGCCGAGGTACATGACGGCGATCCGGTCGCTCACATGCTCGACGACGCTCAGGTCGTGGGCAATGAAGAGGAAGGCGAGGCCCAGTTTGTCCTGCAGTTCCTCCAGCAGGTTGAGGACCTGGGCCTGTACGGAAACGTCCAGGGCAGAGACCGGCTCGTCGCAGACGATGAAGTCCGGCTCCACCGACAATGCCCGGGCAATGCCGATGCGCTGGCGCTGGCCGCCGCTGAACTCATGGGGATAGCGTTCGGCGTGGGACGGCGCCAGGCCCACCAGTTCGAGCAGCTCCCGGACCCGCGCCTCCGCGGCGCGGCCCCTGGCCAGCTTGTGAACGGCCAGCACCTCGCGGATGGTGTCACCCACGGTCATGCGGGGATTCAGGGAGGCGAACGGGTCCTGGAACACGATCTGGGCACGACGCCTGAGGCGTTGCAGTTCGTCCCGGGACATGGAGAAGACGTCCTGGCCATCAAAGACGGCCCTGCCGGCTGTGGGCTCGATGAGGCGCAGCAGGGTCCGCCCGGCGGTGGTCTTGCCCGAACCCGATTCGCCCACCAGCCCCAGCGTTTCGCCCCGGCCCAGCCAGAACGTGACGCCGTCCACTGCCCGCACCGCGCCATACTGACGGCCGAAGAAACCGCCGCGCAGCGGGAAATGCTTCTTCAGCTCACGCACATCGAGGAGGGTGCCTTCCGGCGCCTGCACGTCGTCCGGCGTGAGCCCGCGCAGGTCGCTGTTGCCCCGGGCCGGAGGCAGCTCCGTGGATGCGGCAGCGGACGTGGCAAGCGGTTCCGGCGGGGTCGTGCTCATGTGCGCTCCTCGTCCTCGCGATGCGCGCGCTCCGCCGGCGCCGGCTCGTCAACGGAGGCACCGCTGACGGCGTGGTCGAACGCACCCTGCTCCTGCACCTCCGCCCGGCGGCCTGGATGCTCCTCCAGCCAGCAACGGGCGGAGCGGCCGGCACCCGCATCGAGGAGGGGCGGCGCCTCCTGCACGCACAGGTCCCAACCGTAGGGGCACCGGGTATGGAACCGGCACCCGACCGGCCAGTCCGTGGGTGCGGGCACCGTTCCGGGGATGACGGCGAGTCGCTCCTGCCGTCTGCCGAGCCTGGGCACGGCCTGCAGCAGTCCTTCGGTGTAGGGGTGGCGGGGCTCGCGAAATATCTGTTCGACGGTCCCGTGCTCCACCACCTGGCCCGCATACATGACGACCACGCGGTCGCAGACTTCGGCGACGACGCCGAGGTCGTGGGTGATGAGGACGACGGCCATGCCGAGACGTGTGCGCAACTCGGCTAGCAATTCCAGGATCTGGGCCTGGATGGTCACATCCAGTGCGGTGGTCGGCTCATCGGCGATGAGCAGTTCCGGCTCACACGCCAGTGCCATGGCGATCATGACACGCTGGCGCTGCCCGCCCGAGAGCTGGTGCGGGTAGTCATCCACTCGTTCACCAGGACTGGGGATGCCCACCAGGCGCAGCATGTCCACCGCCCGCGCCCGCGCCTCCTTCTTCGACATGTCACGATGCAGTCGCAGCGCCTCACCGATCTGGTCACCCACCTTGTAGACCGGATTCAGCGACGTCATCGGTTCCTGGAAGATCATGGCGATGTCATTGCCGCGGAGTTCGCGCATCCGCCGCTCGCTGGCGCCCACGAGTTCTTCCCCACGGAACCGGATGGAGCTGCCTGCGGCAATCTCGCCCGGCGGCCGCGGGATCAGCTGCATGACCGACAGCGAGGTGACCGACTTGCCACAGCCGCTCTCACCCACAATGCCCAGGACCTCGCCGGCATTGACGTGGAAGGAAACGCCGTCCACGGCACGGGCCAGGCCGGCATCCGTGCGGAACCACGTGCGCAGGTCGTTGACCTCGAGGAGCGGCGTCGTCATGGGCGATTCGTTACCGGGTGCATTACTCATGTGCGCAGCCTCGGATCGAGCGCGTCCCGGAGGCCGTCGCCGACCAGGTTGAAGGCCAGCACGACGAGTACAATGACCAGGCCCGGGAACGTCGCCACCCACCACGCGCTGATGAGACTTTCCCGCCCATCCGCCACCATGCTGCCCCACGTCGGGGTCGGCGGCTGCACGCCCAGGCCGAGGAACGCCAGGCCCGCCTCCATGACGATGGTGTTGCCGATGCCCAGCGTCGCGGCCACGATGACGGGCGCCATGACGTTGGGGATGAGGTGGCGCCCGATGATGCGGGCCCGGCCCATGCCCAGCGCCTGGGCGGCCTGAATGAATTCACGTTCGCGCAGGCTGAGGACATCGCCGCGGACGATGCGGGTCGTACCCGGCCACTGGGTCAGCCCGAGGACCAGGATGATGACGGTGATGGAGGGGCCGAAGAGCGCCACGATCATGATGAGCAGCACGAGGCGCGGAAACGCGAGCACCGTGTCTGTGAACCGCATGATGAGCGTGTCCACGCGGCCGCCGAAGTAGCCGGCCAGCGCGCCCAGCAGCGTGCCGATGGTGATGCTGATGACGGTGGCGACGAAGCCGATGGACAGGGAGATGCGCGAGCCGTAGATGATGCGGCTCAGGATGTCACGACCGAAACGGTCGGTGCCCAGCCAGTTCCCCGCCCTGGGCGACAGGTACGACGTCCGGGCGATATCGTGCTGGGCAACGGGATCATGGGGCGCGAGGAGAGGCGCCAGCAACGCCACCAGGTACAGCACGATGATGATGCCGAGCCCGACGAGCGCCAGGCGATTCCGACGAAACTGGCGGGCGGCAATGCTCCACTGCGAATCCCCTCGCGTCAGCACACGGCGGCGCCGCACGGTCAGGTCGAAGAGGGCGCCGCCCCAGACCAGCACCAGCATGCCGGCCAGTGTGGCGATGGCGACCCAGAGGTCGAACGAACCGCCGTCGCCCACGGCGGCAATCCGCTCCCAGGCCCAGAAGATGAGCCCCAGGAGTGCGCCCCAGGGCAACAGGATCAGCAGGCCGCGCAGCCACTCGCCCATGAGCGCGTGACCGGCGCCGGGCAGCAGGGCGGTGAGTGCGATGGCTGACGTGGTCGCAGTAGCGCCCATGGGCTGGGAGGACGCCACCGTCGCATGATCACCGGGCACACCGGCGTCCGTGCCCGACGGGATGGGCACGGCCGGCGTGGACTCGGGATCCGGCAGGTTCGACCGGGGATCCTGGTAGGCCATCAGTCGTACCGGATCCGGGGATCCGCGACGGCGTACAGCACGTCCGCCACGAGGTTGCCCACCACCACCATGGCGGCCAGCACGAAACTGGTGGCCATGACCAGCGGGTAGTCGCGCTGGAAGATGGCGTCAACGATGACGCGGCCCATGCCCGGCCATGCGAAGATGACCTCCACGAAGACCGCGCCGCTGAACAGGAACGGCAGGTACAGGCCCAGCAGCGTGATGACGGGCAGCATGGAGTTGCGCAGCGCGTGCTTCATGATGACGGTCCGCTCAGGCAGGCCCTTGGCCCGGGCCGTCCGGATGTAGTCCTGGCGGATGACCTCCAGCATCTGGCCGCGCGTGTATCGCGCCACGCCGGCGGCCAGGGCGAGGGTCAGCGTGGCGACGGGCAGGACCATGTGAGAGATCCGGTCCATGACCTTTTCGCCGGGCCCCATGAACTCGTAGTAGACGCTGCTGATGCCCGTGGGCGGCAGTGCGACAGGCCAGCCCCACTGGTGCGCCTTCAGCGAGAAGATCAGCATGAGCATGAGCGCCAGCCAGAACGACGGCATGGAATAGAAGAACAGCGAGACGACACTGGACACGCTGTCAAACGCGCTGTACTGGCGCACCGCCTGCACGACCCCGATGAGGATGCCGATGATGAACACCAGCACGAGCGCCGTCCCCGTCAGGATCAGTGTGTTCGGCAGCGTTTCCATGATGATGTCACGCACCGGCCGGCTCTGGGCCAGGGAGAACCCGAATTCGCCGGTGAAGAACGACGTCAGCCAGCGGATGTACTGGATGTGCAGGGGCTGGTCCAGGCCCAGGTTCCGCCGCAGCTGCTCCAGCACCTCCGGCGGAACGTTGGGATTGAAGTAGAACGTCGTCGGATCGCCGGGCGCCAGGTTGAGGACGAAGAAGATGATGGTCGCGATCCCGATGAGCAGCGGGATCGCGCCAAGCAGTCGCCTCAGGATGAAGACGCCCATTACCTGTCCGTCAGCGGTTGACGGTCCACTCGCCGATGGTCAGCAGGTCGCCCCGCGGATCCATCCGGATACCATCCACCCAGTTGCGGGCGGCGGCCAGCTCGTTCAGCCAGAACATGAACGTAAACGGCTGCTCCTCCTGAAGGACGCGAGTGAACTCCGCCCATGCCGCCTGCTGGTCGCTCTCACTCGGCGACAGCATGGCCCGCTCCATGGCGGCATCGAGCTGGGGGATGCGCACGCTGCTCCGGTTCGGCGACTGCTCGATCTCCGCCTGGCTGGTGTGGAACAGGGACATGGGCGCGGACGCCATGTTGAAGTTGTCCAGTGACCAGTTGGTGAAGACCGCATCGAAATCGCGGTTCCGGTGGTTCTGCAGCATCGTCTGGAACTCCGTGACGCGGACCTGCACGTCAGCGCCGACGCGGCGGAGCTGGTTCTGCACGACCTCGACAACGGCCCGGCGCAGCGCATCGTCACTGCTCATCATGGTGAAGGACAGGGGCTGGCCCTGCGCGTTGCGGCGTATGCCATCGGGACCCGGTGTCCAGCCCGCCTCCTCGAGCAGCCGACCGGCGGCATCGGGATCGAACGGCAGCGGATCCACGCCCGGATCCAGCGGATGCCAGGGCGGGATGGGACCGGTGGCCAGCTGGCCCTGCCCGTACAGCAGCGCATCAATGACTTCCTGCCGGTTGATGGCCATGGTCATGGCCCGGCGCACGCGGGCGTCGTCGAAGGGCGGACGCGCGTTGTTCCAGCCGATGTAATGGAAGGACCGGCCCGGGAACGAGAACAGCTCCGTCTCACCGTTCGACTCGATCTGGCGCACCTGCTCCGGCGTCACGGGGATGTCCACGTCGATGCTGCCGGTGAAGAGCTCGGTGAGCATCGTCGAGGATTCGGGGATGATGCGGAAGACGACACGGTCCGCCGCGGCCGGGCCGCCCAGCGCCTCGGGGAAGTCCGGATTGCGCTCCAGCACCAGCTGCTCGTTGGCTCGCCAGCTGCCGAACCGGAACGGGCCACTGCCCACCGGCTGGCGGTTGAACGGCGCATTGCGCAGTTCCGCAGGGGCTACGTCCTGCAGCAGGTGGCGCGGCGCCGGCGCCCAGTAGAAATTCTCGATGGCCTGGGCATGAGGCCGGACGAAGCTGAACGCGATGGTATGATCATCCAGCACCCGCGCACTCTCCACTTCCGCCAGGAAGGACGAACCCACCAGCGACGCGGATTCCGGGTTCTTCGCCACCTCGAAGGTGAAAAGCACGTCATGGGCAGTCACCGGCTGACCGTCGTGCCAGCGCACGTCCTGCCGGAGCCGGAACACGATCCCGGTGTCTCCCAGAAGCTCCCACGATTCCGCCAGGAACGGCTGCGGATGAAGGTCTTCGTCGTAGGAGATGAGGGGCGTGAACAGCGCATGGTTGTTCAGTGCCTGGTCGTAGGTCGACGAGCTGGTGATGGGGTTGAAGCCGCCGAAGTCCGAGCGCATGCCGACAATGATCGTGCCGCCACGCGCGCCACTGTCGCCGCCGCACGCCGCCAGTGCAGCGGCCACCAGCACGCCAGCCCATGCGCGCACAGGAAATTCCATCAATCGCCTCCGTATCCGTTCAGGGCCGCCTCCGGCCGCCGCCTAGCGTCGCCAGGTCCAGTCGGGGCCGGCGTATACCGGTTCCAGCTGCCTGGCACGAGCCTCCTCGTCAGCAGCGAGCGAAGCGAGCGCAAGAGAGGTGCCGAACACTTCTTCGAAGCCGTGCCTGAGCGACCTGGCCAGTTCATCCAGCGGAGGTTGGCGGCCCAGCAGCTCCCGCAGCGTGACCGAGCCGGGGGCCGCTGTCGTCACCAGGGGCGCTGCCGCCGGGCGCGTCATGATCAGGGCCGCCACGTCCTCCTGGGAACCGTCCAGCAGGATGGAGCCGTGCTGCAGCAGCACACGCCGCTCGCAGCGCTGGGCGCTGCCCACGAGCTTCCGGCCGCCGGCAACGACCTCGCCGGGGGCTGGCGCCTGAAAGCACGGGGCAGCGGTGTCGACGACAGGATTCGGCGCGCGTGCCGGCCCCGCCACCGCCGCGGCGACGCCCAGGGACCGCAGGCCGACCACCAGGGCGGCGTTGATGCGGCCGTACGCCGCCCGGGGACCACCCAGCGGATCCGCGGGAGCTATGACGGCATACGTCAGTTCATGATGGTGAAGGACGGCCAGCCCGCCCGTGGGCCGGCGGACCACGTCCAGGCCCGCGACCCGGATCAGGTCCGGGGAATAGACGCCGGCGGCGTGCTGGTTCCTGCCGAACGACAGGCATGGCGGCTGCCAGGTATAGAGGCGCAGGACCGGAGGGGCTCCATCCTGCACCGACGCCAGGAGCGCGTGGTCCACCGCCATGTTGCGGGCGCCGCACAGGGGTGTCCCGGCATCCAGGATCAGGCGCCACGGCGCGGGCGAGCCGGGCATGGCCGGGCTATCCGCGGCCGGGCTGCGCGCGGCCGGCGGGCGCGCGTCGGTGCCTCACTGGAACTCGTAGCTTCCGCCAGGCTGCAGCACCACGACCTCGGCGCGGTCCCCAACGCGGGCACGAAAGGCCTCCGCGTCCTGCTCGATGGGCGGCCAGGTGTCGTAGTGCATGGGGATGACGGTGCGCGGGGCGATGAACTCCACAGCCCGCACGGCATCGTCCGGACCCATGGTGAAGTTGTCGCCGATGGGCAGCAGCGCCACGTCCACGCTGCCCTTCAGCAGCTGCATGTCCGTGATGAGCGCCGTGTCGCCGGCGAAGTAGAGACGGGTTCCATCCAGGTCCATCCAGAAGCCGTGAGCGACGGAGGTGTAGCGCCCTTCGTCGTCACCGTCGATGGTGCCACTGTGCACCGCCGGCGTGAGCTTGACCCAGCCGAAATCGAAAGCGTGCCCACCGCCGACGTTCATCCCGTGGCCGTGCTCCACGCCCTTCGACTGGGCAAACGCCACCAGTTCGAAGGTGCCTACGATCGTCGCGCCGGTGCGGCGAGCCAGCTCGATGGCATCCCCGAAATGATCGAAGTGGCCGTGCGAGCAGAGGATGTAATCCAGCTGCTCGACATCGGCCACTTTCAGGTCGGACTTCGGGTTTTCATCGAGAAACGGATCGAACATGATCCGCCGACCGGCTCCGGTCTCCAGCGTGAACGTTGAGTGGCCGTGCCACGTCAGTCGCGCCATGCCTGAGCCCCCCTGCTGCGTTGACTACTGCCCGATGAGCTTGCTGTACTCGTCGGCGCCCATGAGCGCGTCCAGCTCGCTCTCCTCCGACACGCGGATCTTCAGCATCCAGCCCGCGCCATACGGGTCGCTGTTCACCTGTGCGGGATCGTCGGCGAGGGCTTCGTTCACCGCCACGACCTCGCCGCTCAGGGGTGAGTACAGGTCGCTCACCGCCTTCACGGCCTCCACCGTACCGAAGACGTCCTGCCGGGCAAAGCTCTGGCCCACCGTGGGCAGTTCCACATAGACCACGTCGCCCAGCTCGCCCTGGGCATAATCCGTGATGCCGACCTGGTAGACGCCGGCTTCATCCGTCTTCTTGACGTACTCGTGCTCTTCCGTGTAGAGAAGGTCCTGCGGTAGGTCTGCCATGGCGCCTCCCTGGACGCTGCGCTTGGGTGCCGTTGCCAGTGCCCTGGCGGTCGCGGGAGAGAATAGACGGGGGGCCCGGCAGCGTCAAGCGGAACAGGGCGGCCCGGTTACATGTCCTGACGGATGTCGTTCAGCCGGCGCATGATGTCGATGAGGCGCCGCAGCTCGCTCTCCACGACAGCCAGGCTTTCCCGCACCTCCGGGTCCTGCACAGCTGGATCGTCCAGCAGGAGCTGGACGTGTCCCAGGGCCGCGGTGATGGGATTGTTGGCGTCGTGACGCACGCGGCGCACGATCTCGATGATCTCGTTCACGCGTTGGTCGCTCATGAGTGCAAGTATTGCGTACCTGACCCCGGGAAGCAACGGTCCCGGCGAGCCCATGCCGCCACTTGCACCGGGTCAGCGCGCCCGGCGAGCAGGGACGCTTGCATGCAGATTCGGGGACAGGGGTTGAATACCGGCGCCGCCGTCGTTACCGTTGCTTTGTCAACGCCTGATGTTGCACTCAACGAAGGAGGTGATCCCTTGGCCAGTACGAGTTTCCGCCGTAACCCGGCACGGGCAAGCGATCGCCTGATCGGCAACTAGCCGACAGCGAGAGGTTTCGTCCGCCGTTAGCGCAGGTGCCGATTCGCGGGCATCGCGCCGGGTTGCGGAACTCAAAAGCGCCGCTGGAGTAGTCTCCAGCGGCGCTTTTCATTGTTGGCTCCCTGCCGCAAACAGCGTAAACACAACAACTTACGGAACATCCAGGCCCTTTCGGGGTTTCATATGCGTGGCCTGCCCCGTCGGGGCCGGGCCGACGGACTACTGGATTCTGCGACAGAGGAGGTCGGCGATGGAGCGAACACTTCCCTGGAGAAATGGCGCACTGGTGCTGGGCACGGGCGTGGCCCTGCTGGGCACATCCGTGGCCATGCGCACGACGGTGCCGGTTCCCGGCGACGAGGCGTCCGCGCCGGAGGTGGTGGCAGCGGCCGCGTCGCATACACAGGCGGGTCTGCCCACCACGGGTGCAGGCCTGGGGCCTGAGTGGGACCTGCCGAACCTGGATCATGAACGCATCGATTACTGGGTGGACCGGTTCCAGAACGTGCCCGAGATGCGGGAGAAGTTCGAGGGTTTCCTGGAGCGAGGCGCCGAGTGGGCGCCGATGATCCTGGAGCGGCTGGAGGCCCGTGGCATGCCGCTGGACCTGCTGTACCTGGCGATGATCGAGTCGGGCTTCAACCCGGAGGCGGTGTCCCATGCCAGTGCTGTGGGCATCTGGCAGTTCATGCGGCCCACGGGAGCGCAGTACGGCCTGGCCGTTGACCGGGCCGTGGATGAACGGCGGGACCCGGTGCGCGCCACGGAAGCGGCGCTGGACTACCTTGAGTCACTGCACCGACGCTTTGGTTCATGGTACCTGGCGTCCGCGGCCTACAACACGGGCCAGGGCCGACTGAGCCGGATCATGCGGCAGCAGTTCGGCCGGGAGCGGGCCCGCGGCGAGGAGGACTATTACCGGATCCTGAACCGGTTGCCGGCAGAGACGCGGGACTACGTGCCGCTCATGATTGCCGCGGCGCGTATCACCAAGGAGCCCGCCAGGTACGGCTTCGAGCCCATGCGCCTCGCGCCGCGCCAGTGGGAGGAGATCACGGTGCCCCCGGCGACTCCGCTGGACCGCATTGCCGGACTCATTGGCAGCACCGTGGCGGATATCCGGTCGCTTAACCCGCATTTCCTGCTGGACCGCACGCCCAACAACCGGGACTATGCGGTGCGGCTGCCGGTGGGCAGCGTGCCGCGGCTGGCGGCGGCAGGGTTCCCGGGCAGTACCGCCACAGCCGAGTAGCTGAAGCACAGCATCTGTATACAGAAGGGGACCGTCCCACGGGGCGGTCCCCTTCTGCATCCTCTCGTGCCACTCGCGGGCGCGGGCGCCTCGACGGGAAACGGCGGGTTCCGTATGTTGCAGGCCTGTTCCCGGGGTTCGCCTGCGCGGACCCCGGAGACGCTATCGCTCGTGAAACGCAACGCCCGAACCGGAGCATACATCATGTCGGTCACCCTCCCGGAAGTCAGTCGTCCCCCGCTAACGGCCCTCACGGAAGAAGAGCAGATGTTCCGTGACATGGTTCGTCAGTTCGCGGAGGAGAGCGTCGCGCCGCTGGTCCACGACATGGACCGGGATGCGAAGATGGACCGGTCCCTGATCTCGCAGCTGTTCGAACTGGGGCTCATGGGCATCGAGGTGCCGGAGGAACTGGGCGGCACCGGTTCGTCATTCTTCACCGCTGCGCTGGTGGTGGAGGAGGTGTCCCGGATAGACCCCAGCGTCGGCGTGCTGGTGGACGTGCAGAATACGCTGGTCAACAACTGCATCCTCCGCTACGGCAATGACGACGTCAGGCAGCGCTTCCTGCCGCGTCTGGCGGCTGACACGGTGGGCGCGTACGCGTTGTCCGAGGCTGGCTCAGGCTCCGACGCGTTTGCGCTGCAGACGCGTGCCCGGCAGGTGGACGGCGGGTGGAAGCTGGATGGTCGCAAGCTGTGGATCACGAACGGCGACGAGGCGGGCATCTTCATCGTCTTCGCCAATGTGGACCTGGAGAAGGGCTATCGGGGGATCACGGCCTTCATCGTCGAACGCGACGCGGATGGGTTCAGCGTCGGCAAGAAGGAAGACAAGCTGGGCATCCGCGCCTCGTCAACGACGGAACTGATCATGGACGGCTGCTTCGTGCCGGACGGCGATGTGCTCGGCGAAGTGGGCAAGGGCTACAAGATCGCCATCGAGACACTGAACGAGGGGCGCATCGGCATTGGCGCGCAGATGCTGGGACTGGCGCAGGGCGCACTGGACCACACCACGCGCTACGTGCAGGAGAGGGAGCAGTTCGGCCGCCGCATCGGAGACTTCCAGGGCGTTCAGTTCCAGCTGGCGCAGATGCGCACGGAACTGGAAGCCGTCCGGCTGATGGTCTACAACGCCGCCCGCCTGAAGGACGCGCACCAGCCCTTCATAGCCGAGGCGGCCATGGCGAAGCTGTTCTCGTCACAGGTCGCACAGAGCATCGCCTCCACCTGCATCGACCTGTACGGCGGCAACGGCTTCACGAAGGAGTATCCCGTGGAGAAGCTGTACCGCGACTCGAAGATCGGCACCATCTACGAGGGCACCAGCAACATGCAGCTGCAGACCATCGCGAAGCTGATGATGCAGTAATGGAGGCGCTCACGGCAAAGCAGCGGGCTGCGCTGAAGTCCCTGGCGCACCCGCTGAAGCCGATCCTGCAGATCGGCCGGGAGGGCGTGACCGACGCGACGGTGCAAAGTGTAGCTGATGCATTCCACAACCGTGAGTTGCTCAAGGTGAAGGTTCTGGAGGCGGCGCCCGCCAGCGCCCGGGAGGTGGGAAGCATGCTGGCAGGCGGCATCGAGGGCTCCCACCTGGTGCAGGTCATCGGCCGCACCGTCGTGCTGTACCGCCGGCATCCCGACGATCCACAGATCGCCATCTGAAAACGCGCGGCCCGGCGCCTCTGGTGCCGGGCTTGCGTGATGGGCCCGGGGACGCTCACAGGGACCCGGATGACACAAGGCACCAGCACGCACGGCAGCGATAGCACGCCGGTTTGGCACGCGCTGCCGGCGGACGAGACACTGGAACGCCTGGGTGTAGCGGCAGGCACCGGCCTGTCTGCGGCGGACGCCAGGGCCCGGCTGGCGAAGTACGGGCCGAATCGCCTGCCGGAGGAGCAGCAGGAGTCTGCCTTCATCCGGTTCGTGAAGCAGTTCCACAACGTCCTCATCTACATCCTCCTCATCGCCGCCGTATTTACGGGCCTCCTCGGCGAATGGATTGACACCGGCGTCATCCTCGCTGTGGTGCTGGTTAACGCCGTCATCGGTTTCATCCAGGAAGGCAAGGCGGAGCAGGCGCTGGAGGAGATCCGACGCATGCTGTCGCTGGAAGCGGACGTGCTGCGGGACGGCCGACGCCAACGGGTGGACGCCGAGACGCTGGTCCCCGGCGACATCGTGCTGCTGGAAGGCGGGGACCGCGTGCCGGCGGACCTGCGGGTGATCAAGGCCAGGGACGCCCGCGTGGAGGAGGCCGCCCTCACCGGCGAGTCGGCACCTGTCTCCAAGTCCGCGGAACCCGTGGCCGACGACGCCCTTCTGGGGGATCGCCGCTCCCTCCTGTTTTCCAGCACGCTGGTGACGGCAGGGCAGCTCCGTGGCGTCGTAGTGGGAACGGGCCAGGCAACAGAAATCGGCCGCATCGGCGAGATGGTCTCGCGGGTCGAGAAGCTGACGACACCGCTGCTGCGGAAGATGGACACGTTCGGGCGCGTCCTGTCCGTTGCCATCCTCGGCCTGGGCGCCCTGCTCTTCCTGCTCGGCTGGCTGCTGCGTGGCTTCAGTCTGACCGAGATGTTCCTGGTAGTGGTCAGCTTCGCTGTCGCGGCCATACCCGAGGGCCTGCCGGCGATCCTCACCATCACACTGGCCCTGGGCGTCCAGCGGATGGGACGCCGGAACGCCATCCTGCGCCGGCTGCCTGCCGTGGAGACGCTGGGCTCCGTGACCACCATCTGCTCCGACAAGACCGGCACCCTCACGCGCAACGAACTCACCGCAGGCAGGGTGCTCCTCCACGACGGCGACCTCGAGGTCGCGGGCAGCGGCTATGGCGTGGACGGCAGTGTGCACAGGGCGGAAGCGCAGAATCACGCAATGGGCGCGGGCGAGGTGCCTTCCGGCGACGTCTCCGCCGACGTGCGGGAACTGGCTGTGGCCGCCGCACTCTGCAATGACGGCGACATAAGCATCGACGAGGACGGCACGGCCCGCGCCCAGGGCGACCCGCTGGATGCCGCGCTGGTCGTGCTGGCCCGCAAGGCCGGCATCGACACAGACAGGTTACGAGACACGCACGAACGCATTGACGACATCCCGTTCGAATCGGCGAACCGGTTCATGGCGACGCTGCACCGTGCACCGGACGGTGGGCGCCGCACCTTCGTGAAGGGCGCCCCTGAGGTGGTGCTGGAGATGTGCCCGGGCGTGGACGTATCGGCCTGGCGGCAACGCATCGACGCCGCTGCCGCGGAAGGGTATCGCATGCTGGCACTGGCGGCAGGCCACGGCAACGAGCGGGACACTCTGGTCGCCTCGGATCTGGCCGGGAACCTGGAGTTGCTTGGTGTCGTCGGCCTGATGGACCCACCGCGTGAGGAAGCGGTGGAAGCCGTAGCGAAGTGCCAGAGCGCCGGCATCCGGGTCGTCATGATCACCGGCGACCACGCGCTCACAGCGCGCAGTATCGGTGACCGGCTGGGCATCGGCGACGGGTCCGACGCAGTGACCGGCCGTGAGATCGAGGCGGCGGACGACGAAGAGGTCGCAGCCATCATCCGGGCCCACGACATCGTCGCCCGTGCCAGCCCCGAACACAAGCTGCGCCTCGTGCAGGCGCTCCAGTCCATGGGCGAGGTGGTAGCCATGACGGGCGACGGCGTGAACGACGCGCCGGCCCTGAAGCAGGCGGACATCGGCGTGGCCATGGGTATCAAGGGCACGGAAGCCGCCAAGTCCGCCGCCGAGATGGTGCTGGCGGACGACAACTTTGCCAGCATCGAAGTGGCGGTGGAGGAGGGGCGCACCGTCTACGACAACCTGAAGAAGACGATCCTGTTCGTCCTGCCCACGAACGGGGGCGAGGCACTCATGGTCATGGCGGCAGTGGCGTTCGCCATGCCGGAGCTGCCCCTGACGCCGGTGCAGATCCTGTGGGTCAACATGGTTACCTCGGTGACACTGGCCCTGGCTCTGGCCTTCGAGCCGACGGAACCGAACATCATGGATCGACCGCCACGCTCCCGGGATGCGCCCATCCTGTCGCGGTACCTGCTGACGCGCATCGGGTACGTTTCGGTCGTCGTCGCCACGGCCTGTATCACCCTGTTTCTGCTGGAACTGTCCGCCGGCGCGGCACCCGACCGCGCCCGGACCGTGGCAGTAAACGCGCTGGTCACCGCCGAAGCGTTCTACCTGTTCAACTGCCGGTTCGTCTGGCGATCGTCCATGGGGCTGCGGTCACTGCGCGGCAACAATGCCGTCCTCATCGCCGTGGGCATCCTCGTCCTCCTGCAGCTGGGTTTCACCTACCTGCCGCTGCTGAACACCTGGTTCGGGACCGCGCCCATCGGCATCCTCGACTGGCTCTGGTGCATCCTGCTGGGCATGGTCGTGTTCAGCATCGTCGAGATCGAAAAGCGCTTTGGCCGCCGCCGGCTGCGGCGCGCACAGCGGGCGGCGAAGGCCCGCCGTCCGGTCCGGGGCGCCACGGCCTGACGGCCCAACCGGACAGGCGCGGGCAGGTGGGCTGTGGGGAATTTCCCGCTGGCCCGGCACAGCGCGCCTGGAGTATGTTGAACAGCCGGGCAGGGCGGACCGATTCCTGCCTGTCGGCAAGCTGCCGGGCTCCCGCCCGGCAGCCGGTCCAGCGAGGAGGCGAGATGAGCGCTACGAAGGAATCAGCGGACCGGGTCCGCCCCGGTCCCGTGGACGAGGAAGAGGCGCGGCAGGTCGCAGAAGCCGCGCGGGAGACGGAATGGTCCAAGCCCAGCTTCGTGAAGGAGCTCTTCATGGGCCGGCTGCGGCTGGACCTGATCCATCCGCTGCCGGCCCAGGACCCGGCGGAGCGGGAGCGGGCCGCCGAGTTCCACCGGAAGCTGTACGAATTTGCGAAGACCATCGACGGCGAGGCCATCGAGCGAACGGGCAAGGTCCCCGATGAGGTGGTCCAGGGCCTGCGCGACCTGGGCGCGTTCGGCATCAAGATCCCGCAGGAGTATGGCGGCCTGGGCCTGTCCCAGCGGAGCTACAACAAGGCGATTTCCATTGTCGGCTCAGCGGCCTCGGCGCTGGGCGTGCTGCTCTCGGCACACCAGTCCATCGGGCTGCCGCAGCCGCTGAAGATGTTCGGCACGGCCGAGCAGAAGAAGAAGTACCTGCCGCGTCTGGCGCAGGGCGAGATCTCGGCGTTCGCCCTCACCGAGCCGGACGTGGGTTCGGACCCCGCCCGCATGGCCATGACGGCGGACCCGACTGAGGACGGCTCAGCCTACATCCTCAATGGTGAGAAGCTGTGGTGCACCAACGGCCCCGTGGCGGACGTCATGGTGGTCATGGCCCGCACGCCGCCGAAGCCCGGCAGCAGCCGACGAGGCATCACGGCCTTCATCGTCGAAGGTGACGCGGAAGGCGTTGAGACGACGCATCGCCTGGAGTTCATGGGCCTGCGCGGCATTGAGAACGGCCTCATGAAGTTCACCAATGTCCGCGTCCCGAAGGAAAACATCATCTGGGGCGAGGGCAAGGGCCTGAAGCTGGCGCTGACAACCCTGAACACAGGCCGTTTGACCATCCCGGCAACCAGCGCGGCGAGCGCGCGCTGGTGCCTGAAGGTAGCCCGCGAGTTTGCCGCGGAACGGGAACAGTGGGGCGCACCGGTGGGCCGGCATGACGCCGTCGCCCAGATGCTCGGCCGCATGGCCGCCACCACCTTCGCAATGGAGGCAGTGAACGACATTGCCGCCGGGCTGGCTGACGCCGGCAACTCGGACATCCGGCTGGAGGCCGCGCTGGCGAAGATGTACAACAGCGAGGGCGCGTGGCGCGTCGTGGACGACTGCATGCAGATCCGCGGCGGCCGCGGCTACGAGACGGCGGCCTCGCTGGCATCCCGGGGTGAAGCGCCGATCCCGGTGGAGCGGGTCATGCGGGACCAGCGCATCAACATGATCTTCGAGGGGTCCAGTGAGATCATGCGCCTGTTCATTGCCCGCGAGGCAGTGGATCCACACCTGCAGAGCGCAGGCGCAATGATGGATCCCAGGGCTGCCACCGGCGCCAAGGTAAAGGGCCTTGCGGGGCTCGGCGCACATATGGCCGGCTGGGTGCCCCGGCTGCTGGTGGGCAAGGGTCGCGTGCCTGGCGCCTACGGCGAGTTTGGTCGTCTGGCGAAGCACCTGCGCTTCGTGGAGCGGGCGTCGCGCAAGCTGGGCCGTACGCTGTTCATGGCGATGACGCGGTTCGGGCCGAAGCTGGAGAAGCGACAGTCCGTGCTGTTCCGGCTGGTGGATGTCGGCGCGGAACTGTTTGCCATGTCATGCGTCTGCGTGTACGCCCACAGCATGATGCAGAAGGAACCGGGCAATCGCGGCCCCGAGCGGCTCGCCGACCTGTACTGCCGACACGCACGACGCCGGGTCAAGCGCCTGTTCGGCGACGTGTTCAGCAACGATGACGTGGTGACGTACAAGGTCGCCCAGGAAGTGCTGGAGGGCCGGCACGCCTGGCTGGATCCTGACATGATGGTCTGACGACCAGTCCCTGACGCTACCCGGCTGACGGACGGGGCGCGCCGTTCACGCGCTTCGTCCGTTTCTTCTGCTCAGGACAGAACGTCCCGTCGCCCGGACGCCGTCTCTCGCACCCACAGCTGGTAGTCGAGGGCCGCTTCCAGCGCCGCCTCGATGCTCCGCACCACGTCCCGCTCTCCGATTTCCCGGCGGACCCGGTCCACCAGTCCGCGGTCGAGGTAAAACGTGTACGCCTGCCGCGCACCTGCCCCGGCGGTTCTCCGGCCAGGCCCACCGGTCGGGTTGCTGTTCATGGTCCCCTCCGTTCATGAGTCTCTCTCAGCTGTCGGCCTCCCGCGTCACGATGGCGGCGATGCCGGGGCGTTCCCATGACTGGATGCGACGATATCCGGTCCGGAATCCGGCGGCACAGAAACTTGCGAGGTGCCCGAGGGGTACCGGATATTCAACGAATGGAACAGGACCGCAAGCATCTGATCGTGGTGGGCGACCGCGTACTCATCGCCCCGGAAGAAGGCGAGGAACGCAGTCGCGTGGGCCTGTACCTGCCGCCTTCGGCGGTGGACGCGCAGGCCGTGCAGGCAGGCACCGTCGTCGCGACCGGCCCCGGTACGCCCATTTCCGCGCCGACGGAGCTGGGTGACGAACCGTGGAAGATGGGTACCGGCGAGGCGCGCTTCCTGCCCGTGCAGGCGCGCGCCGGCGACTACGCCATCTTCTTTCGGCGGGCCGCTGTGGAGATCACGTTCGAGGAGAAGAAGTACCTGGTCGTGCCGCAGGCGGCCATCCTCGTCCTGGTCCGCGGAGAACTCAACGAGGACGACTGGTAGTACCCTGTTCCTGAAACCGTATCAGGGGCTCCGGGGACGGAGCCTTTTTCTTTGGAGTACGACATGAGCCGCTCCGACCACCTCGTGCGCGCCACGGCCCTCGACGGCCTGGTCCGCGCCCTGGCCATTGATGCCACCGGCGTCGTCAACGAGATCGCACGCCGCCACTCCACCATCCCCGTCGTGACCGCGGCCATCGGCCGCCTTTCCATCGGGGCCCTGCTCTTCGGTGCCATGCTCAAGGAGGCGTCCCACATGGTGACGCTACGCATGCAGGGCGACGGTCCCGCCGGCACCCTGCTCGCCTCCGCCAACGCAACCGGCGGCGTCCGCGGCCTCGTCAGCAACCCGCAGCCTGACGTCGAACAGGTCCGCAACGGCAAGCTCAACGTGCGCGGCGCTGTCGGCACCTCCGGCTCCCTGACTGTCACCAGGGACCTGGGCATGGGACAGCCGTACGTCGGTACCGTGGAGATCGTGTCCGGGGAGGTGGGCGAGGACATCGCCCACTACCTGCTGCGTAGCGAACAGGTGCCGTCTGCCGTGGGCATCGGTGTCTTCGTCGAGGCCGAGGGCTCCGTAGGGGCCGCTGGCGGCTATCTGCTGCAGCTGCTGCCCGGCGTCTCCGACCGCCAGGCCGCCGATATCGAGGCCGTCGTCCGCGACCTGCCCCACCCCACCGTCATGCTACGGGACGGCTCGACGCCCGAGGCCATGCTTCGCCGGATCTTCGGCGACAATCTCTCCCTCCTCGAGCAACGGGACGTCCGCTTCGAATGTCACTGCTCCATGGATCGTGCCGAGCGCGCCATCCGCATGCTCGGCACCGAAGCCATTGACGAGATGATCCAGGAGGGCGCCGAGCGCGGCGGCGCCGAGGTGACCTGCGAGTTCTGTACGGAACGCTACCTGGTGCCGCTGGACACGTTGCGGGCCATGCGGTAGCGGAGCCGGCCGGCCGGACCTGGTTACCGATTTGCGTTATCGGCCATGGTCAAGACATACATTACTGCCATAATTTGCCTAAGTCGGTGACCGGCATGATGTTAGCGAAATACGGTGGCCCTGGGGCGGCGGGCGGCGATAGCGGCTTGAGCCGGGAACCAGGGGATAACACAAAACGGTAAACGGGTCCGGCGCTGTAGCCCGACTGCTACACCAGACTTGATTCCGCGACAGTTTACGTAGATATTTCGGCGCCCGGACACACAGTCATCGAGAGTGATGAAGCTTTTCAGACGCTCGTACGAGGCAGGCGGTCCTCGCCGGACCGGCCTGTTCGAAGACCTGGAGCAGTTGCTGCGTCGCGTGCGTGCCGTCGGTCTGGCCGCACCGCTGCTGCTGGTGATGGGCTTCGGCGTAGGCAACGTGACGAATCGGGTGCTGGAGGTTCCCGAGGGACGCGAAGTCCGGGTGTCACTGGAGGCACACGTGCCGCGGGTCCATCTGGAGCTGCTCAGCCGCCATATGGAACGGCTGCGTAGCGCGGGCTCGGAGACGGTGGACTACGTGACGATGTACCAGGAGCACGTGGCACCGGTGGAGGCGGTCCTCCGAAAGCGCGGCGTAAATGACCATACGGCGCGCCAGGTGGCCTGGCCGCTGGTGCAGCATTCCTACCGAGTGGGCCTTGATCCGGCCTTCGTAACTTCCATAGTTCTCATCGAGAGTGGCGGTCGCCCGAACGCCACAAGCTTCGTGGGCGCCCGCGGCCTGATGCAGGTCATGCCCTTATGGGCAGGCAACTGGCGGGCGTGTGGCCGGGACCTGTACGACATCGACGGCAACCTCTGTCACGGTACGAACATTCTGAAGTTCTACCTGGATCGTACGCCGGGCGATGAGCGGCGGGCGCTGCTGGGTTACAACGGCTGCGTGCGTGGCACTAACACGCCCAACTGCCACACGTACCCGGACAAGGTTACGCGGTTGAAGCATGAGATCCAGCGGGAGATGAACATGGAACGCAACGCCCGCCTGGCGCGCGTGCCGGGCGCGGCCGCGGCGCCCTGAAGGCACATGTAGCGGCCAGACCGCCAGCCATCCGCGAAAGAGCCGGCCCCCGCAAGGGCGCCGGCTCTTCCTGTTGGAGGTCACCGGTCGGCCAGTTCGCGAAGCAGCAGGGCAGAGGCTTCAGCGCCCTTCTCGAAGTTCTCCACGCTCATCCATTCATCGGGCGCATGCGCATTCTCACCGGGCAGGCCGAATCCCATGAGTAGCACGGGCGCACCGAGGATCTTTTCGAATTCAGGCACGATAGGGATGGACCCGCCCTCGCCGGCGTAGGTGATGTCGGCGCCGAATGCAGCGGAGAGCGCACGCGCGGCCGCCTCGTAGAGCGGCCCTTCGAGCCTGGCTCGCCACGGCCTCCCGCCGTGGAGTTCCAGGATTTCCACCGCGACGCCCGGCGGCGTTACGGCCTCGACGTGACGGCGGAACAGGTCGGCGATGCGCGCCGGATCCTGGTCGGGCACGAGCCGGCAGCTCACCTTCGCCATCGCTTCCGCCGGCAACACGGTCTTGGACCCTTCACCGGTGTAGCCCGACAGCAGGCCGTTCACTTCGCAGGTGGGCCGGATCCACAGCCGCTCCAGCGTTGTGAACCCGTCCTCGCCGAAGAGGGCGGGCGCGCCGGTGCGCTGGAGGTACTCGTCGTCGTCGAACGGAAGCGAGCGGATCTGGTCAACGAACTCCGGCGCCGCCTGCACATCATCGTAGAATCCGGGGATGGCGATGTGACCCGTGTCGTCATGGAACGATGCGATGATGCGGGCCAGTGCCGTTGCGGGATTTGCCACGGCGCCGCCATAGCTTCCGGAATGCAGGTCACCACGCGCAGCGCGGACGCGCAGTTCGAAGTAGGCAAGGCCGCGCAGCGACGCGCCGATGGTGGGCATGCCGGGGCCGAACATGCCGGAATCGGAGATGACCACGGCGTCGCAGCCCAGCCGTTCCGCATGCTCCTCGACGAACGGCATCAGGTTGGCGCTGCCCACCTCCTCCTCGCCTTCGGCCAGCAGGATCACGTTGACGGGCAGGCGGCCAGTTGTCTGCAGGTGGGCCTGAACCGCCTTCACATGGAGATAGAACTGCCCCTTGTCGTCGACTGCACCGCGGGCGTAGATCCGACCGTCCCGCTCCTCGGGCTCGAAGGCCGGGCTCGTCCAGAGCTCGAGGGGCTCGGCGGGCTGTACGTCGTAATGACCGTAGATCAGGACTGTGGGCTGGTCGGCACCGGCGCCGCGCCATTCGCCCAGGACGATGGGGTGGCCGGGCGTATCGTGAATGGAAACGTCCAGCCCCGCTTCAGTCATGCGCTGCCCCAGCCATTCGGCGGCGGCCCGGACATCGCCCGCGTGCTCGCTGCGTGCGCTGACGCTGGGGATGCGAAGGAACTCGAAGAACTCCTCGCGGAACGCTGCGCGATTCTCCCGGATGTATGACTGGACTTCATTCGTGGTCGCCATTATCGCCTCGCGTGTTCGGACGCTGTCCGCCGTGGCGGCGGTGCGTGGGGGGCCATGATAAGCCATCGGGCCGGTGGAATCCATGGCTGGTGGGCGGCGTGCGGACGCGCTTCGTCAGCCGAGGTAGTCCCGAAACGGCTGTGGCAATCGTGCGGCGTCGGTCCCGTCCGCGAGTTCCCTCGGCAGCACGGCGCTCAGCGTATGCCAGAAGAGCGGGCGGCCCCCTGCGCGGACGTCTTCGAGTACTGATGCTGCGGCCTTCGCCGTGTACGTCGTGTCCAGCGTCAGGCCTGCATTCCTGAAGCTTGCGACGGCGGCATCTGCCTGCGGCGTGGTGTGGCCGTAGCCCGTTCCAAGCTGGTCATGCCTCAGCCGCACCAGCGAGACAACGTCCTTCCAGTGAGGCAGCTGCCCAGCCGGGATGTAAGCGGACATGCCGAGCACATCCGGGGCAGAGTCCGACAATAGCCGCAGCGTGTCCCTCACCAGACGCTGCAGCACGCGCTCATTCGTCACGATCCGCGACGTGATACGGGTGGCCACGATCGGCACCTCCAGTCCCACCCAGCCCAGGGCTATGGCGAGGCCGGCAGCAGTGCCCAGTGTGCCAGCGGCGACGTGCACGGCCGTTGGCAGCTGCTGCCGACCGGTGGCGATGTCGGCGCCGGCGTAAATCGATCCGTCCGCCGCGTCAATGCCCAGTTGCTGTGCCAGCTCCAGCCCTGCCCGGACATAGCCGAGTGTGCCTGTGGCGTTGGAGCCGCCCGGCGGGATGATGACGGGCGCATCCGCCCTGTGGGCCAGTCGCGCTCGCCACATACCCAGCGGCACCGCCTCCATGCGCCTTACCCAGCGCAACTCGGCGCCGCTGGCCTGCATGAGGAGGAGCATCTCCCGAACATGAGGCGTGACCCGCTGCGGGAACAGGACCAGGGACGCGGGCAGGCCGAGGCGGCTGGCGTGATAGGCGGTGGCGAAGGCGTGGTGGGACCCGGTTGCACCAGCGGTGACGACGCGGCGGGCCCCTCGGGCCTGGGCGTCTGCGAGCAGGAACTCCAGTTTCCGGAGCTTGTTGCCGGCGTAGCCGGGCGCACAGATATCGTCCCGCTTGACCAGGATGTCCACGCCCTCCACCCGCACCCTCTCCAGGGGTGACGGGAACGTGCCGATCTCGATGCGCATGACTGAAGGTGGCGCCGACGGCGCTGGCTGGCCAGAGGAAGACATGAACGGGCAACGGCGTACGGCGGACGGTGACCGTCGCGCGGGCGGTCCTTCGTTCCTCTCCGCCCGCGCCGTCACCGCTGGTTCATGACCAGGACCTGGCTGCCAATACCGCCGCGACCCGCGTCTGTATCGCCCTGCGCGGCGCCAGCCGCTGCAGCTGCTGGTTGTCCTGTGCGCGCATGACTGTCAGGCACCAGACGTGTGCCGCATGCTGCACCAGTTCCTTCTGCGTGGGACCCTCGAACGCCAGGCTGATGGGCTGCGGGAACGGGACCACGTTGCGACGCCCCGTCACGTCATCGGTTTCAATGACACGGTCCAGCGTCGCGTACATGACGTACTGGGCCTCATTTCCGTTTATCTCACCATTGTGCACGACCCGCCATGGACCTTCCACCGTCAGTCCGGAAGGGAACTCTACGGTCGTCAGCAGGTCCAGTCCCGTCAGCTGCGCCCGGCACGCCGGTCCGTCCTCGACCTTCTCATGGGCGCCGGCCGGCATCATCAGGGCCAGGATCAGCGCATTGATGAACATGTACATCCTGCCCTCCTCTGCGATCTATGCCAACAGAAAAGGGCGGGGACAATCCCCGCCCTCGGTACATGACCCAAAGGCAAGAATAGGTCCTAAACCATTGTGGTGAATGGGCCTGGGACGACCGCAACGAAATCGCCCCGTCTGGCCCGGTGACAGCGGCGAGAACAGGGCCGGGCTCCGGACCCCGGCACGAATCGCGCACTGAAGACGGGGCTTCCGCCGGGGTTCCGCCGGAGGAGCCGGAGGAAGCCGGGGTTCCGCCGGGTCCCCTGACCGTCAGTCGCTGTCGCGTGAGGCGTCGTGTGCCCGCATGATGGCGTCCCGGAAAAGCGGTGTGCCGGTGACCTTCTGCACCTCGATAGCCATGGCACGCAGCAGGGCCGCCTCGCGGCCGTTGATGTCGGCGCGGCGGATGATGGCGCGGACCGTCCTCATGATGGCTTCGGGATTCTTGCCCTTATAGAAGTCGAGCGTGGCGAGCGCCGCGTCAGCCTGCTCGAACAGAGCCTGCAACTCGAGTGCGGATGCGGGCGCGGCGTCCCGCTTGGGTCGTGGCAGTTCTTCCGGCCGGGTGGCGGCCAGAAAGAGTTCATAGCCGATGAGCAGGACGGCCTGCGACAGGTTGAGCGACGAATTCAACGCGCTGGTCGGCACTACCAGCAGCCGGTCGCAGCGGTCCAGTTCATGGTTGAGCAGGCCCGTGTCCTCCCGTCCGAAGACGATGGCCAGCGGCCGCTGCGCATCAGCGTCGTACCCCAGCAGTTCAGGCGCGGCCTCCCGGGGATGGCTCCACAGGTAGGTGGCCGCGCGTCGGCGCGCCGTCGTGCCAACGACGAGGGCGCAATCCGCCACCGCGTCGTCGAGGGTATCAAAAAACTCGATTCGCTCGAGGAGCGGCTCCGAGCCGTGGGCGATGCCCGCGATGCGCCAGGCGTTGAAATCGTCCGGAGCCACGAGGCGCAGGCGGGTGAGCCCCATGTTCATCATGGCACGAAGGGACGTCGCGATGTTCACGACGTCCTGCGTGCGGTTCAGCACGACGACGATGCGATCTTCGTAGGGGGCGTGCTGCACGATGGGATTATCCGGGGCGCGCCGCGCAGGCGACGCGCCCCGGACCGATCAGTGGTCCGAGCCGGCGGGCCGCATGACGTCCCCGCCAAGGTCGCCCGTCTCCTCGCGGTCCTCCTGGATGCCTGCCAGTTCCAGTTCGCCGAGCGGCTGCCAGATCTGGAACAGCGGGAACCGCGTCAGGAAGAAGGCGATGGACGACAGGTAGAGGCCCGCGAACAGCAGCAGCAGGCCGGGCTCCTGCCAGGAGAGGGGCAGGGTCTCGGTGTCGATCCAGAGCGATGGATAGACCAGCAGGTACCGCTCGAGCCACAGGCCGAACAGGCTGATGATGGCGAGGGTGGCGAAAACCGCCGGCGTCCGCTTCGCCGCCACGCCCATGAGGCCGAAGAACGGGATCACGAACAGGCAGACAGCCACCATCTGCGCGATGAGCCGGAACGGCGGCACGAAGCGGTGGATCACGAACGGCTGTTCCCAGGGCAGCAGGCCATACCATATGACGATGTACTGGGAGAAGAACATGTAGCCCCAGAACACGGTGAAGCCGAAGGCCAGCTTGCCGAGGTCGTGCATGGTGGCGGGCGTAATGTACATGTCCAGGCCCATCCGATCGCGCAGCGCAATCAGGATGAGTGCCGTCACCATGGTCCCGCCCAGGACGCCGCCCATGAAGAAGTACGGACCGATGAGCGTGCTGAACCAGGATGGCTCAAGGGACATGACGAAATCCCATGAGAGCACCCCCATGACCAGCGCGAACGTGAGGGCCATGGCGGGCCCGAGCACGTTGAGCCGGCGGTACGCATGCAATTCTTCCGCTTCCTGGCCGCGCCAGTTGCGGGTGAACAGGTCATACATGCCGCGCAGGCGCGCGGGCACACTGTCCCTGAGCAGGCCCATGTCCGGGCGCAGCGCCGTATAGGCGAAGGCCAGCGACAGGCCGAACAGCGCGGCCAGGCCGAAGACCGTTCGGGCGGTGAAGAACGGCCGGTTCAGCCAGACTTCCTTGCCGTTGTAGAGCGGATGCTCGATCCATGGCCAGATGTGGGGTGCCCCCCAGATCAGGATGGGCAGCACCAGCACGAATGCAACTGGCAGGAACGCCACATGGGCCAGGGCGATGCGCCGCATGGGGCGGGACCAGAGGCCCTTGGCGATGGATGTGACCACGGCCAGCATGAGCCCGCCCTGGGCGACGCTGGTCATGAACAGCCAGTTGATGGTATACGCGCGCCAGCCACGGGCAGCATCCACGAACAGCGCCGCCACCAGTGCGAGGCCGCCGAGGGCGATGAGGACGGGTATGGCTATGCGCAGGCCGCTGGACACCGCTTCAATGCGGCGTGCGGGCATATCGTGCGATTCTGTTGCGTGCGACACTCTGAATTCTCCTGGCTACTGCGCGCCCGACATAGTGTCCGGCTGCGCCGGCGGCTGCTGTGCCGGTGCGGCCACCGAACCGGCCGCGGCCGCGTCCTGTGCCGGCGCTGGCTGCTGCACGCCCGCCTGCGCCTGCAGCGAATTCACGTACGTAACGATGGCCCACCGCTCGTCGTGCGTGATGCGCGTGCCATAGGCCGGCATGAGCCCGCGGCCTGCGCGGATCACCGCGTAGACGTAACCGTCTGACAGGCCTGTAGCCGGGGCCGCGATCAGCGACGGCATCAGCGGGAACAGGGTCGGCCCAACCAGCGGCCCGTCACCACCGCCGCCCACGCCATGGCAGACGGCGCAATGACGCTCGTACATGACCTGGCCCGTGGCCAGCACAACCGCATCATCGGCGGCGTACGGGTTCTGGCCCCACGGGCCTGCCGCCCATGCCTCAAGTGCCTGCTGCGTTGCCGCCAGCGGCGGCAGCGCCGGCCCGCTCGGCGACTCGAACGGCACACTGCCCGGCGCCGGCGGCAGCGGATTCGCGTACGGATCGAAGGACGGCGTGTTGCGCATGAACATGAACACCGGCACCGACGCGAGGGCGTTGTCGATGCGGGTACAGGCCGGCGCTGTCATCACGGCCAGCAGCGCCGCGCCCGTCAGCAGCCGGCGCCGTCTTGCGCGTGTCCCGTTAGAGGTCGCCAACCTTCACCTCCTGCACCTGCTCGCGGATCTCAGCCGCGCCATTGTTCCGCATGATTGCACTCACCTGGGCCTCCTTGCCGGCCGGCGGCATGACATGGATGCCGAATCGGTCCGCCGAGAAGCCCGGATCGTAGACCTGCATGACGCGGCGCTGGGGCAGCCGCGCACTGATGAACAGCCCCGCCACCGTGGACAGGGCACCGAAGAGGATGGTCAGCTCAAACGCGATGATGACGAAAGCCGGCAGGGAGATGATGGGCTTGCCACCCGTCACCAGCGGCCAGTCCAGCGACATCCAGGTGGCCATGGCAAAGCCGGTGGCCGCGCCGGTGAGGCCGCCGACCAGCGTGAACAGGCGGACCGGGCTCTCGCCGGCGTGCAGCGCGTGCTCGATGTCATGGCTCGGCAATGGCGCGAAGACCGTCATCCGCTTCACGCCGGCCTCACGCAGCGCCGTGATGGTGTCCACCGTCGCGTCCAGCGCATCGTATACGCCCAGTGTGCCCTGGGTCTTCACAGTGCTCATACGCCTGAATCCTCAGCCGGTCCGATCTTGCCGTGCGACGTTGCACCACCCTGGACGCGCCGGCCGCGCGAAGGCGGCGGCAGCACCTCCTTCAGCTCGGCTACGGCAACGGCAGGGAACAGCCGCAGGAAGAGCATGAAGAACATCCAGAACCAGGCAAAACTGCCCAGCACGATGAGCATCTCCGTCAGCGACGGCTGGTAGTTGCGCCACTGCCACGGCTCGTACTCGTGGGCCAGCGACGTGACAATGATCACGAACCGCTCGAACCACATGCCGATGTTGATGAAGATCGTGATGACGAACATGGCCGGCAGGCTCCGGCGGATGCTCGGCCACCACAGCATCATGGGGATGATGCCATTGCAGGTGAGCATGATCCACGTCGCCCACCACACGTCGCCGGTGAGGCGGTTCATGAAGACACCCCGCTCCGGCGGCTCGAAGCTGTACCACGCCATGAAGAACTCGGTGAGGTACGCGTAGAACACGACCATGCCGGACACCAGGATCATCTTGCCCATGGCGTCGAAGTGGCGCGGCGTGAAGTACGCCTCGAGGTTGAAGATCTTGCGGATGGGGATCACCAGCGTGACCACCATGGCGAGACCGGAGAAGATGGCGCCGGCGACGAAGTACGGTGCGAAGATGGTCGCGTGCCAGCCGGGCACGATGGACATGGCGAAGTCCCACGACACGACGGAGTGCACCGACAGCACCAGCGGCGTGGCCAGGGCGGCCAGGTACAGGTACGCCTTGGAGAAGTGGCGCCACTCGTTCGCGGTGCCGCGCCAGCCGAAGGCCATGACCGTGTAGAGCTTCTTCCGCCAGGGCACGGTCGTGGCATCACGGGCCGCCGCGATGTCCGGGATCATGCCGAGGATGAAGAACGTCGTCGAGACCGTCAGGTACGTCGAGACCGCGAACACGTCCCACAGCAGCGGCGACCGGAAGTTGGGCCACAGTTCGCGCTGGTTCGGGTACGGCAACAGGTAGTAGAAGATCCAGGGCCGGCCCAGGTGGATGATGGGGAACAGCCCGGCCGTGAGCACGGCGAAGACCGTCATCGCCTCCGCGATGCGGTAGATGGACTGCCGCCAGCGGGCCCGGAACAGGAACAGAACCGCGGAGATGAGCGTGCCGGCGTGGCCGATACCGACCCAGAAGACGAAGGTCGTGATGTACGCGCCCCAGCCCACCGGGTTCTGCAGCCCGGACATGCCGATGCCCTTGACCACCTGGTTCAGCCAGGCGATGGCGCCCATGGCCAGCACCACCAGCGTGATGGCCAGGATGATGTAGTAGCCCCTGCCCGGCGCGCTCAGCAGCCGGAGCACGTCCCGGTTGACGTCGCCGTATGACCTGACGTCCGGGTGGGTCTCCGAACGAATTACAGTCGCCATATGCTAGTGGTCCTCCCCGTGATCGAGCTCGGTCCGGAGGGAGACCTTTCTCAGGTATGTGATGGCGGATTGCGTGTTCAGCGCCTCGAACACGCGGTAGCCGCGGCCGGAGGCGGCGACGCGCGCCACCCGCGAATTCGGGTCCTTGATGTTACCGAACACGATGGCCTCGCCAGGACACGTCTGGGCGCACGCCGGCGTGATCTCGCCGTCGGTGGTGCCGCGGTTCTGGAGGCGCGCCGTGTTCTGCGCGTCGCGGATCCGCTGCACGCAGAACGTGCACTTCTCCATGACGCCCGTCTCGCGGACGGTTACGTCCGGGTTCAGCTGCCAGTTCAGCGGCTCCGGCCATTCCGCCGTGTGCCAGTTGAAGACACGGACCTTGTACGGACAGTTGTTGGCGCAGTACCGCGTGCCGACGCAGCGGTTGTAGACCTGGGCGTTGAGACCTTCCGGCGTATGGTACGCGGCGTAGACCGGGCAGACCGGCTCGCACGGCGCGGTGCCGCACTGCTGGCAGAGCATGGGGAGGAACATGGTCTCCATCTCCGCGCCCTCACCCTGGAAATAGCGCTCGATGCGGATCCAGTTCAGGATCCGGCCGCGCTTGACCTGCTCCGGCCCTACGATACCGATGTTGTTCTCGGCATAGCAGGCCGTAACGCACGCGCTGCAGCCGATGCAGCGTTCCAGGTCGATGGACATGGCCCACCGGGGCTGGTCCTCGCTGTACTCGCCATAATGCGTGCCGGGCTGCGGGAAGCCGGCAGGCGACGCGTCAATGTCCGCCGGTGCCCAGCCACCCGCTGCCTGCAGGCTGCGCACGCGGGCGTCCATGGGATGGATGTCCGGTTCGTGGGGATGCTCCGGGCCCGGGATGTACCCGGGCGCTGAGTATGCGACGCCCAGCGGCACCAGGGGCTGTCCACGGGACTCGTCCCGGTGCCGGGCGTCCATGAGGCTGGTGGCCCGGGCGACCTCGCGGTCGTGCTGTTCGTCCTGGAGGCTGGCCTGTACGGGCCGCTCCCAGCGGCCGGTCTTGCGCAGTGTGGCCCGGGTCTGCACGTAGACCAGCGCGCCGGAGGCCGGCTCCGCCGTGGCGTTCAGCAGGCGCAGCGGGTTGATGCCGCGATCCTTCGCGTAGCGGCCGAGGTGTTCGTGGCCCTGGCCGAGCTGTATGGCGATGGTGTCAGGCCGGATCCCCGGGTGGCGCCACACCGGCGCCTCTATGGTGCCGCGCTCGGTCTCCACCTCCACGATGTGGCCATTGTCCAGGCGCAGTCGCTCGGCTGTGCCGGGGTTGATCTCCACCCACGACGACCAGCAGAACTTGCTGACGGGGTCGGGCAGCTCCTGCAGCCATGGCCGGTTCGCCAGGCGGCCGTCCCAGAAGCGATGGGACGGGTAGACGACGAGGTAGTAGCCGTCGTCGCCGGCTTCGCCCGTGAACGCCGCCTCGGTGATGGCCAGGCTGCCCAGGCCCTCGGCCTGGACGGCCGGCGCCGGCGTGGCCGGCGCCTGCGCCGTCGTCTGCACGTAGCCCACCTGCAGCGACTCGCGCCACCAGTCCTCGAAGTCCCCGGCGGCACCCGCCGCCGGCGCGACTTCCCGGCCCCAGTGGTCGCGGAGATAGTCGTAGAACGTCGTTGCCTGCGTCTGCATGGGCGCATTCAGGCGGCGGGCGACGGACAGGAGCACGTCGCCCGTCTGCTTCGTCTCGAAGACCGGGACCATAACCGGCTGGACGAGGGCGGTGATGCCCGTGCGAGGCACGTAGTCGCCCCAGCTCTCCAGGAAGTGGTGGTCGGGCAGCAGCAGGTGGGCCCGGTCGCTGGTCTCGTCCAGCATGGAGGAGAACGACGCCACGAACGGCACGCGGGCGAGCGCGTCCGCGACGACCTCGTGCTCCGGCATGTTGTACAGCGGATTCGGCCCGTGCACCAGCAGCGCACCAACCTCACCGTTGCGCATGCGCAGGAGCAGCTGCTGCATGGCGGCGTAGCTGCCGCTGCCCGTCGCGAACTCCTCGCGGTTGTCGAGGTTCACGGTGCTGCCGATGTTGCCGGCGACCTGGTTCAGGAT
>DATHVP010000142.1:0-18606 GCA_035461245.1 Longimicrobiales bacterium
CAGCTGCGTGCCGAAGCTGCCCAACGGCTCCTGTGGCGACCTCTTCGAGATGCTGAAGTGGGAGATCCGCATGGAGACGGCGTACCAGGGCTACTTCAGCTCGCCGTGGTACTTCCATGGCCGTGGCTGGGGCGACCTGGCCGAGGGCACGCCGCTGCACCTGCCGGTGCCAGGTCGTGAGGCCGAACTGCTCATGATCCCGACCTACACCTTCGGTGGCATCGGCGGCGAGGCCGCCGCGCCGAGCGGCACGTACGGTCACTGATGTAGACCGTCAGTCCGCTGAATGCAGCACAGGCCGCCCGGGTTCGCGAGAGTCCGGGCGGTTCTGCGTAATGGATCAACCGGGATCTGTTCTGCCACCGAGCGCGAAACGGATTGCGCTGGGGAAAGGGGCGGAAGGGTTGTGCGCCCAGGCCACATGAGTGTCCGGGCGGACCAGCAGCATGCCGTCATCCTCACCCAGCAACCTGCGAAGGCTGCCGCTACGATCCGTCCAGTCGGAGTTGGCACCGATGGCAACTGCCGGTAGCGTCGCGCCGTCGTCAAGAACTGGAGAAGCAGGTCCACGGGACACGCGCGCGCGCAAATCCAGCATGACCGGACCTGCGGGCAGCAGGTCGTAAAGTCGCGACCTGCCGCCATCCGGTGCGTGCAGCATGACGTCTGGCAACCGCACGCCGGCCGCCCGGTCGCCGGCGCGGAGCAGGGGCGAGGCTGGATAATCGAGATCGATCATCGCCACGCGTCGCGCAATGCGTCGGCGCAGGGACGTGCTCCCGAGCGCCCCTCGCAGAGCCTTCCAGGACAGGCGTCGCACGAATCCGGGTGCCTGAATGAATGCCCGCGTGAGCAGGTCCGTGTAGCGGCTCGTGGTGCCGACGGAGACGCTCCTGCGTTCCACGTCATATGAATCCAGCAGGCGTCCGTCATCCCCATCCCGCAGTGCGGCGGCCAGCTTCCATGCGAGGTTGTGGGCGTCATGGATGCCGGCGTTCATCCCCTGGCCGGAGGCAGGACTGTGGACGTGTGCCGCGTCCCCGGCGAGGAGCACATTGCCTGCGCGAAATGCCGGGGCCGAGCGACGATGGATCTGGAACCGGCTTCCCCAGGCCAGCTCGAAGTCCCGAACTCCAAGGAGCTGGTGCACGCACGCTGCTACATCAGTGTGGGACACTTCGTCATCCGAGCCGCCGTCACCGCTGGTGGGAGCATGCTGCAGATGCACGATACGCCAAAGCCCCGGCCGGAGCCGGACCGTGAAGGCGAAGTCGCCGGGGCCGGTCCGTGCCCTCGGCCAGGGCAGGCCCACCGCTTCATCAACCCGCACGTCCGCCAGGAGCGGTCGCAACCGGTACGTCAGGCCGTCAAAAGACAGGCCGATGGCATCGCGAACGAAGCTGCCGGCGCCGTCGCAACCCACTACGTAGCGCGCCGTGAGTTGGCGGCGCGCCCTCCGGGTACTGCAATCCAGCGTGACGGATGCCGGACGCTGGACGAGCCCGGTGACCTTCGTCCCGAAGCGAACGTCGCACAGGCCGGTCCGGCGGACGGCTGCGAGAAGCAGTCTCTCGGTTTCGCTCTGTTCGAGAACCAGCAGGCCGGGCTGGTGGGCCTCCTCCTCAATAACGTCAAAATCGATGGTAGCGAGGGGGTCGGCCCCGGGCGCCACCGAGTGCATGGTCAGCGGCTGGAGCAGGGTCCCCAGTTCCATGAACTCATGCTCGATTCGCCACTGGCGCAGCACTTCCCGTGTGCGGACGTGGATGGCCGGTGCCCGCGACGTCCGGCTGGTGCCGTCGTTCTGCTCCAGCAGGGCGGAGCCCACGCCGTGCCGGGCGAGGCCAAGGGCGAGGGCCAGGCCCACCGGCCCCGCGCCGACAATGGCGACTGGCACATCGGTCTGGTGATCCATCCATCCTCCGCTGATCGACCGCCATCGGACTGCAAGTTGCATACGCCGGTCGGCAGCGCGACGAGTGGCGGGAACCCCGAGGTATGGAATGCCCAACAGACTGTCGGACGAAACGAGCCCGTACCTGCTGCAGCATGCGGACAACCCGGTGGACTGGCATCCATGGGGGCCGCAAGCGTTTGACCGGGCGCAGGCAGAGGACCGGCCGATACTGCTGTCTGTCGGCTATTCGGCATGTCACTGGTGCCATGTCATGGCCCACGAGTCATTCGAGGATCCGGAAACGGCCCGGCTGATGAACGACCTGTTCGTGAACGTGAAGGTTGATCGGGAGGAGCGACCGGATGTGGACGCGGTCTACATGACGGCCGTCCAGGCGCTCACGGGGCGGGGCGGCTGGCCCATGACGGTGTTCATGACGCCTGACGGCAGACCATTTTTCGGCGGGACCTACTATCCGCCCGCGCCGAGACATGGGCTGCCATCGTTCCGGCAGGTACTGCAGGCCGTGGCCGACGCATACGGTCAGCGGCGGGACGAGGTGGTGCGCAGTGCAGACAGTCTGAAGCAGGCGCTCGAGCAGTCTACGCGCCTGGACGAGGGCGGGGGCGAGCCAGACTCCGGGTTACTGGACGTTGCATTCGCACGCATCTCCGCGAGCTACGACACGCAGCACGGCGGGTTCGGCGAAGCGCCGAAGTTCCCGCAGCCGATGGCTCTGGAGGTGCTGCTGCGTCACCATGCGCGCACGGGCGCCGAGCTGGCGCTCCAGATGGTGCGGCACACCATGGTGGGCATGGCCCGGGGCGGGATGTATGATCAGGTGGGAGGCGGCTTCCACCGCTACAGTGTGGACGCCCATTGGCTGGTTCCGCACTTCGAAAAGATGCTGTACGACAACGCGCTGCTGTCCCGGGCCTACGTGGAGGCATGGCAGGCCACCGGCGACGTGGAACTGCGCGACGTTGGAGAGGACGTGCTGCGGTACGTGCAGCGGGAGATGACGTCCCCCGAGGGCGGTTTCTACTCCGCACAGGACGCGGACAGCGAGGGGGAGGAGGGTCGCTTCTACGTCTGGACCGCCGAGGAGATGGACGAGGTCCTGGGTGCGGAGGACGGCCCGCTGTTGCGAGCGTGGTACGGCGTGACGGCGAAGGGCAACTTCGAGGGGTCGAACATCCTGCACGTGACGGGATCGGCTGACGACGTGGCCGCGGCCACCGGCGTGGCAGGGGCGCGTATCAGGGACGTCGTGTCCCGGAGCCGCAGCCGACTGTACGCAGCACGTGCACGCCGTATTGCGCCGGCACTTGACGACAAGATCATCACGTCCTGGAATGCGTTGATGCTGCAGTCGTTCGCCGTTGCAGCCCGGGTGCTGGACAACGACGAGTACCGGGCGGCGGCAACGCGCAATGCAGAGTTCCTGCTTGCGGAACTGCGGCGGGACGGCCGGCTGCTCCGCACCTGGCGGCGCGGGCGGGCGACCATCCCCGCGTTCCTGGAAGACTACGCCCTGCTTGCGGACGGGCTGCTGTCGCTGTACGAGGCGACGTGGGATCTGGAGTGGATCCGTGAGGCGCGGGCGCTCACCGACACAATGATCGACCTGTTCCGGGATGAGCGGGAGGGCATCTTCTACGACACGGCGCGCGATGGCGAGCAACTGGTGGTTCGCCCACGGAACATCGATGACAACGCGACTCCGTCAGGTAACTCCGCTGCCACACAGGTGCTGCTGCGACTGTCCGTCCTGACGGGTGATGACCGGTACGAGCGGCTGGCGATAACAGCTCTGCGAGACGGGACCAGGCTGATGGAACGGGCTCCGCTGGCGTTCGGGCGGATGCTGGCCGCGCTGGATTTTCACCTGGCTTCGCGCAGGGAGGTGGTCATCGCGGGGGATCTCCGCGGTTCCGACACGCGTGAGATGCTGGATGTCCTGCGTCGGCGCTACGACCCGAACCTGGTAATGGCCGTGCGCCCGGCGGCAATGGACGAAGCCGCCGCCGCTGAGATTCCGCTGCTGGCCGGGAGGAGGCCGGTGGACGGCCAGGCTGCGGCTTTCGTGTGCCGGAACTACGTGTGCGAACAGCCCGTCACAGACCCTGCCGCGCTGCAGGCCGCCCTGGCCTCGTGAAGCGCGGCCCGGGCCCCCGGCTGCTCGTGATCTCGCGTGCGGGGCCGCGGCTACGGGCGTACCGCTGCAGCAGCGCCTCGAAGGCGGCTGCGTGCAGAGCAGGGGGCAGGTCCAGCTGTTCCAGGAAGGCCGTTGCCCGCTGCAGGGAAGGCCCGGCCGATCCGCTTCTCGAAGACGCAGCCAGCGCATGGCGCGCCGCGACGACGCCCAGCGATCGGGTGCATTGCGCCAGCATGCCAGCAAGCTCGTCGGCCAGACCGGCATCGCCCCACGGTGCCTGGTGGAGTCGCTTCCAGTCGCGGAAACGGAGCGGCGTGTCGTGGCCGTCAACGTGAGCACGATCCCAGGCATGCGTACGCCGAGCGGCGGCGCACAGCCAGGCGGCCTCGGCCGCGGGCAGCCCCAGGGAACGGACATACAGACGGATTGATCGCTGGGGCGGAATCCGTCCGGCCATCCGGCCCACGAGGGTGGCACCGAGTTCAGCATGGGCGCCCCGCAGCGCAGCCCGGCAGCGTTCCACTGTATGCTCCTGATGTGCTGCGACGACGGTAGCCATTGGCCCTCCGGGTCCACTCTGTCCTCCGGTCATGCCTCCACGATACCGTTCCAGCGATGGCGCGCGATAAGGAAAACCACCAGTGCTTGTAGGGCACCTCCCGGCGGCGCAGTGGCAGTGTGGCACAGAAAAAGCAACACGGGCGCGAAGCAGCCTCCGGGGCGGAGGCCGCGTACCTAACCGAGAGGTCGATATGGCCGACGACGTTCACGTCCACAATCCGCCTGAGGGCGGGGGTGGCGGACCTGGCTGGATCGTAGCACTGGTGGCGGTGGTGCTGCTCGTGGTGGTGGTATGGGCCGTGTTCCTGCGCGGCGGCACGGATACGGGCCCGAGCGTGCCGGATGAGGTGCAGGTCGACATCAATGCGCCTGCCCCGCCCGGCGGCGGCAACCAGCCGTAACGACCGGCACCACAGCGAGGGCGGACGCGGACTTGCCGCGGCCGCCCTCCTGCCTTCCTTTATCCGCCGGTAACGACAGGTGAGGAATGGGAAGGAGCCGTTGATGTCCAAGGGTGAGCTGGCGCCGGGAACACTTGAAGGCTGGTATGCACTGCACCAGATGGTGTCAGTGGACTGGTCACGCCTGAGAGAACTGGGGGCGGGGGCGGAGCAGGTGGCCGGTGAGGCGGCCGACCTCATGGGGGAACTGGCTTCGCCCGCGGGGGTGGGCTGGTCGGCTGTGTACCAGCTGGTCGGCGGTGGCGCGGACCTCATGTTCCTGCATTTCCGGGAAACGCTGGACGAGCTGGGGGCGGCTGAACTTCGGCTGCGGCGGTCCCGGCCGGGTGGCTATCTGCGCACGGAGTACGACTTCACGTCTGTGACGGAGGCAGGGCTGTACCACGCCACCGCTGATGCGGCGTCGCGGGCGGCGCCGCGATCGAAGGAGTACTACCGTCTCCTGGAGGAAGAGGCCGCCGTGGAGCTGGCGAGTCCCCATGTGAAGACACGCCTGTATCCGGAGATACCGGCAGACATGCGGTATGTCAGCTTCTATCCCATGACGAAGCGTCGGACGCACCCCGACAACTGGTACGCGCTGCCCGTCGCCGAACGGAACCTGCTCATGCGGGAGCACGGGCTCACAGGCCGCACGTACGCCGGCCGTGTGTTCCAGGTGATCACGGGCTCCACCGGTCTGGACGACTGGGAGTGGGGCGTGACGCTGTTCGCGAAGGACCCGCTGGAGTTCAAGCGGATCGTGACGGAGATGCGCTACGACGTCGCCAGCACAAGATATGGTGAGTTCGGCGAGTTCTTCACGGGGTTCCGGCTGGACCCGACGGCGCTGTCGGACCTGCTCCGTCCTGCCTGATCCCGCTCCGCTGATGGCGGGCGTGTCCGTGCCCGCCGTCCCCCTCCCCCGCGCCCGGCGCCCCCTCAGAACGGGAAGAAGATGGGGATGACAAACGTCGCTACAATGAGCAGCAGCAGGTTCAGCGGCCCGCCCACCCGTACGAAGTCGCTGAACTTGTAGCCACCGGGGCCGTAAATGAAGGTATTCGTCTGGTAGCCGATGGGCGTCATGAAGCTGTTGGACGCGGCGAACATCACGGCGATAATGAACGGCATGGGTGACACGCCGAGGGACGACCCGACTGCCACCGCGATGGGAGTCATGACGACGGCGGCGGCGTTATTGCTGATCAGCTCGGTCAGCAGCGACGTCAGCAGATAGAAGGCGGCGAGAATACCGAACAGGCCGAGGGGCGAAATGACGTTGAGGAGTTGCGTCGCCAGGAGCAGGGCGGTGCCTGTGTTCTGCATGGCGATGCCGAGGGGGATGATCGATCCGAGCAGCACGATGACCATCCAGTCCATGTCCTTGTACGCTTCGTCGGGCGTGATGCAGCCTGTGACGAACATGGCAGTGACGCCGAGCAGCGCGCTGACCAGGATGGGCACAATCTCGAAGGCTGCCAGGATCACGACAGCGATAATGATGGGCACCGAATATTTCAGCTTGCGACGGCGCCTGGCCGGCACGTCGACGGTGCCGAGGAGCGCGAGCTCGCCGCTGCTGTGAACCTGGCGCAGCTCCCGGGCGGAACCGTTCACCAGCAGGATGTCACCGGGCTCCAGCACGACATCCCGCATGCGATGCGTGTGGGGCATGCCCCGGCGCTGGATGCCCAGGACGGGCAGACCGAACCGGTTCCGGAAGTTGAGCTGGCGGATGGACCGGCCGATGACGGGGGAGCGCGGCGGCACGATGAGTTCCGCCAGGCCCGCCCGTCCCTCGGTGTTGCCGGTAGGCCGGTCCTGGCCTTCGGCGCGACGCTCCGTGAGAGGGAAGTCGGGCCGGGTACCGGCGATGCGGAAGTGACCTTCCTCTTCGACCCGTGCGATCTCGGCGACCTTGCCTTCCACAATGAGGATGTCATTGGCGGCGAGGATGGTGCCGCCGCGGGGAAACGGGATGCGTTGCCCGCCGCGTTCGATACCGATGACGTTGAGGCCGTAGCGGGTGGCGAAGTTGGATTCCCGCAGTGACTTGCCGACGACAGGAGATTCGCCGGTGATGATGAGGCCGGTCAGGAAGTCGCGCAGGTCGTAGCTGCTGATGAGGTCTGCCTCGGCGGCGCGCAGCGGCGTCAGCCAGCGGCCGACGGTCAGGAGGTAGGCGATCCCGACGGCCGCAATGATGAGGGCCGGCAGCGTGATGTCGAACAGGCGTATCCGCTCCAGGCCCAGGTCGAGGACGAGCCCGGCCACCAGCAGGTTGGTGCTAGTGCCGATGAGCGTGAGCGTGCCGCCGAGCTGACTGCCGAAGGAGATGGGCATGAACAGGCGCGAGGGCGCGACGTTCAGCTTTCGACTCAGCCCCAGCACCATGGGAATGACTACGACGACGACGGGCGTGTTGTTGATGAAGGCGCTCAGGGGCACGACCAGTGCCAGGGTGACGACGAGCAGCCTGAACTCGCCGCGTCCGGCCGTGCGCTCGGTCCACTGGCTCAGTATGTCAATGGCGCCGGTTCGGAGCAGCCCCGATGAGAGGACGAACATGGCGGCGACCGTGATGACGGCTTCATTCGCGAAGCCGCTGATGCCTTCCCGGGGCGTGACAAGACCAACGAGGATCAGCGTCACCATCACGATGATGCCGACAACATCCACGCGCAGCCGGTTCCAGAGGAACAGGCCGAGTGCGCCCAGCGTCACGGCAATGGTGAGGAGCACGTCCACGGTGAAGGCCGGCGCCGTTTCGATCATGTGCCGGCCATCCACTCCTTCCATTCCCCGTCGGCGGCACCGACGGTGAGGCGGTTGCCCGACCGCACCAGCGGCTGGCGCAGCAGCAGCGGCTCCTCGGCGAGTCTCTCCAGCCAGCGCTCATCGCTGTAGCTCGCGCTGGCGAGACCCAGTTCGGCGAACCGGCGGCTGTTCCGATCGACGAGGGTGGCGACGCCGAACTTCCGGGCGAACCGCCGGAGTTCGCCGGGCGACGCGGCGCGCACGCCCAGGTCCACGAAGTGGGTCCTTATGCGGCGTTCAGCAAAGAACCTGAGGGCCTTGCGTGTGTCAGCGTGCTTCTTTGTGCCAAACACCTGAACGTCCATCAACCCCCCTCTCTGAACGGCACATTAAGGCGCGACATCGTGGAACTCCAGTGTATCGTGTCGCTCGATGGTATGACGCATGGTCCATTCGGACTCGAACAGCAGCAGCGGCCTGTTCTTCGAGTCGTAGACGAGGGAACGACCGGCACTGGAGCCGAGGCGCTCGATCTCGTCGGCGGGCCCCGTGACCCACCGGGCGTAGCCGTAGGGCAGGTTCGACAGGGTGGCGGCGACCCCGTATTCCGCCTCGAGCCGATGCAGCAGCACATCGAACTGTAGCCGACCGACGGCGCCCACCAGCGGTTCCGGGCCGGCGTGGGTGGTGGCGTAGAAGACCTGGGCGGCGCCCTCTTCCGACAACTGCCGCAGGCCCTTGTCCAGGTGCTTGCGCCGCAGCGGGTCCTTCACGGTGATGCGCGCGAAGTGTTCCGGGGAGAAGCGGGGCATCTCCTCGATCTGCAGTAGCCCGTTGGCGGACAGTGTATCGCCAATCCGCAGGCTGCCGCGGTCATGGATGCCCACGACGTCGCCGGGGAACGCCTCGTCCACGTGCTTGCGGTCCTGCGCCATGAACTGCTGCGGCAGCGCGAGGCGGATGCTCTCACCGCTGCGGGTGTTGCGCACGGACAATCCGGGCTCGTACCGACCCGAGCAGATGCGGACGAAGGCGATGCGGTCCCGGTGCTTCGGGTCCATGTTCGCCTGGATCTTGAACACGAAGCCGGTGAACGCCTCGTCCCGGGGATCGACCATGCCGTGGCTGGAGGGTCGCGGTCCGGGCGGCGGGGCCATGTCCAGGAAATGCCGAAGGAACGGTTCCACGCCGAAATTCGTGAGGGCGCTGCCGAAGAAGGCCGGCGCCAATCGTCCCGCCAGCACGGCGTCGGCGTCGAAGTCGGCGCCGGCCGCATCCAGCAGTTCCAGGTCGTCCAGCAGCGCCCGGTGCGCGCCCTCGCCGATGGTCCCGACCACGGTGGGATCATCAAGGGCTGCAGTGAGCGCGCGGGTCGCGCGCTGTCCGTGGGCGTCGTCGCGCTCGAAGAGATGGATCTGCCGGGTAAGCCGGTCGAAGACGCCTATCAATCGAGCGCCGTCGGAGATGGGCCATGTGACCGGGAAGCACTGCAGGCCGAATTCGGTCTCGACGTCGTCGAGGAGCTTCAGCGGCGGCTCGCCCGCGCGGTCACACTTGTTCACGAACACGAAGATGGGCGTCCGTCGCCGATGGCAGACGGCAAAGAGCTTGCGAGTCTGCTCCTCGATACCCTTCCGATTGTCCAGCAGCATGACGGCACTGTCCGCGGCGATGAGTGTGCGGTACGTGTCCTCCGAGAAGTCCTGGTGCCCCGGCGTGTCCAGCAGGTTCACCTTGTGACCGATGAATTCGAACTGCAGTACACTGGACGTGATGGAAATGCCGCGCTCCTGTTCCATCTTCATCCAGTCTGACGTGGCATGGCGGGCGGCCCGCCTAGCCTTCACCGAGCCGGCCAGGTGGATGGCGCCGCCGTACAGCAGCAGCTTCTCCGTCAGCGTCGTCTTGCCGGCGTCCGGATGGCTGATGATTGCGAAGGTGCGGCGCTTCGCCACCGCGGATGCGAGTTCGGTGCTGCTCATTGTATTCCTGCTCCGGTCGTCCTGTGGGCGCCCGGGGAGCCGGTCGCCGACGGACATGATCCTACAGCGGAACGGCGTACGAGGCCACGGTCAGGGCTGGCGTTCGGTCACTCGCACCGCGCCGTCGGCGGGTTCGATGCCGGAACCGCGCAGGGTGGCATAGGATTGGGTGAACTCCGCGCCCAGGAACAGGATAATGGCGGAGTAGTAGATCCAGGCGAGGAGCAGGACGAGGGCGCCGGCGGCCCCGAAGGCACTGCCCGGGTTGCTGCGGCCGAGGTACATGCCGAGGGCGAACTGGCCGACGGTGAACAGGACCGCCGTCACGGCAGCGCCGACCCACGCGTCCCGCCACGCGATCTCGGCGTCGGGCACGTACTTCAGCAGCAGGGCGAAGAGCAGCGTGATGACGGCCAGCGACAGGCCCAGGTTGACGGCGTGCAGCACGACGGCGGACAGGCCGGCGGGCAGCATGTCGGCAAACGTGTCGCCGAACGCACTCAAGGCGGAACTGACGACGAGTGAGACCATGAGCAGGAAGACGATGGTCAGGAGCATGCCGAAGCTCATGATGCGCTGGCTGAGGAAGCGTCGTATACCGCCTGTTTCCGGGTCCGGCTTCACGTCCCAGACCCGGTTAAGGGCATTCTGCAGTTCCACGAACGCGCCCACGGCACCAAAGAGCAGGGCGCCGACCCCGAGAACGGCGGCCAGGCCACGTCCTGATGGTCGATCCGCCTCCACCATGACGGTGGCGATCTGCTCGCTGGCGGCGGGCCCCAGCAGTGCGCCCACCTCGCCCTGGAGGAGGCGTTCCACGTCCGACGGGTCCAGAACGGCGCCGAGGATAAGAAGCAGCAGGACCAGCAGCGGCGGCAGCGAGAACACGGTGTAATAGGAGAGGGCCGCTGCCAGCCGCGTGCCCCCGTCCTCGCCGAAACCCTTCAATGTGCCCTTCAGGACGTCCTTCCAGCCCGCCATGCCGCCTCCTCCAGTTGCCGGCGCGGATATGCCATTACCATGCCGGGCAGGCCACTGGCCGCGCGGTGGCGCTGCCCTTGCACAGGAGCGGCTGAGGTTGCTGGTGCGGCGGAATTCCCGGACAGGAGGGGGTATGGCGCAGATAAAGGTGGAACGCGCAAAGCGCGGGTTTGGCTGGATCTGGCTGGTGGCGGCAGTGGTGCTGGTGATTGCTGCAGTACTGCTGCTGGATTACGCAGGCTACATCAACCTTCCGTTCCGGCTCGGAGCGGCAGACATCACGGGTGGCACCGCCACTGTACTGGCGGGCGCAGTTCCAATTGCGATCAGAGGGAGGTCATGATGGGGCGCAATCGGGATTCACGGCGAGACCGGGCCGGCCTGGGGCCGGACCCCGCGGAGAGTCGGCGGCGACTGGTTTCCATTGATGCCGTGGACGGCTTCAAGGTGGCTGACGGCGAGCCCGATGTCCGCGGCTGGGAGGTTCGAACGCTGAGTGACCGGGAGCTGGGTGATGTGGAAGACCTGCTCATCGACCCGGACCGACGGGAAGTCGTGATGCTGGAGATCGCGCTGCGCGGAAATGAGTTGCGTGCCGAGGTGCCCCTGCGGTCGGTCCAGCTCGACCGGGGCCGCAAGGTCGTCATGGTGGACAGCGGCGACGTGGACGCCGGTACGGGCCGCAGCCCGGAGGCCCGGCGTGTCCCCATGGGCGATGCCGAGCCCGCCGGAGACCGAGACCGCCATGTCGCGCATGGTGCGGATGTGCGGGAGCCTGACCATCGGTCTGGCCGGCCCGCCGCGGGCGATGTCAGAGAAACTGATGACGTCCGACACGTTGACGAAGTCCGGCACGCCGACGAAGTCCGGCACGCCGATGAGGGCCGGCACGCCGATGAGGGCCTTCACGCGGAGGACCTGGACGCGGTGGAGGAGCGTGTAGTGGAGCGGCGGCCCATGGTGGAGGAAGTGGTGGTCCGCCGCCGGCCCGTCGAGGAGTAGTACCGGCCAGGCGGGAGCGTCTGGCCGGCCAGGCGGGAGCGTCCGGGCGCGCCCGCCTGGCCATTACCCTTCCTCAGCCACGGGCCACGTCGCTGGTCATGATGAAGAGCGGCTTGTCCCGGAAATCGTAGATGGGTCGCAATCGGTCGGTACTGTAGTACTTCGCCACATCCACGTCCTTCTTGGTGCCTGTGACGACCTCGATGGCGACGGAGTCATAGCGTCCGTTGTGGACACTGACGAGGCGGCCGAACTGGCGGTTCAGGATCAGGTCGAGGGCCAGGTTGCCGAAGGCCATGGGAACGATGGAATCGAGGGCGTCGGGATCGCCGGAGCGGACCAGGTACCCCAGGCGCTGGTTGACCACGTTCACGCGCCGGCCGTTGTTCAGCCGTTCGGAGGCCGACTGCAGCAGAGCTGACATCTTGTCGCCGATCCCGCCCAGCTTGCGGTGGCCGTACTGGTCGATATCCTCCCCCTCGAACGACATGCCTGCCTGGTCGCGCATGGTCGCGCCTTCAGAGACGAGAACCACGGAGTACCTGCTCGGGTGCCGGTTCCGGTCGTACATCATGAGTTCGGCGAGCAGATCGATATCGAACGGGTGTTCCGGTATGATGCACCGGTCGGCGGCTCCGGCCATGGTGGGCAGCAGGGCAGTGAAGCCGGCGTACCTGCCGAAGACCTCTATGACGAGAAACCGCTCATGGGAGCCGGCGGAGGTGCGCAGTCGGTGTGTGAGCTCAATGGTTCGCGTGACACAGGTGCTGAACCCGATGCAGTAGTCGGTGCCGGGGACGTCGTTGTCCATGGTCTTCGGGATGGCGACGACGTTGACGCCCTCCTCGTGCAGACGCTGGGCGTAGCTGAGCGTGTCATCGCCGCCGATGGGGATCAGGTAATCCACGCCGAGGTGCTCCAGGTGACGCAGCACGTCGGGTGTCGCGTCATTGCGCTCGTCGGTGTAGCGGTCAGCCAGGTGGGGCGGTATTGCAGCCAGCGGAAGATGGCTGGGCCGCGTCCGCGAGGTGTGCAGAAACGTGCCGCCGGTCCGGCCGGCGCGATTGACCACGTCCTCCGTGAGGATCTGCACGTTCTGGCTGTTGTCGGCGCCGGGTTCAGGGTCGTAGTCGACGATGCCGCCCCAGCCGCGACGCAGGCCGATGACGCGGTATCCCTCCCGCAGAGCCCGTATGGTGATGGCACGGATGGCCGGGTTCAGCCCCGGAACGTCTCCGCCGCCGGTAAGAATCGCGATGGTACCCCTGGACAATGCTGCCTCCTTTCCTTTCGCGCTGCAGGAGCGCAAGAACGACGCCGGTCGGGCGATTCCCTACGCAGTGGTAGGCCTTAACCGACCAAGTATCCGCCGACGCCTGACGGTGCCGCCGATCAGCGGGGCGTATGTTCGCGAGCGTAATTCAGGCGGCCGCAATTCAGCGGTCGGGGATGGAGCATGCGATGGGATGGGCGGCCACGCTGAAGCGATACCCGCTACGGGTGAAAATGCTGATCACCGTGATCGGCGCCGCGGTGGCGTTGCTGGGCATCTCGACGCACCTGTCGTTCCGCTACTGGAAGGCGGAGGTGGTGGCGACGGCGGAGCAGCAGGCGCTGCTGGCGGCGTCGTCGGTGCGCAGTGCGGTGGAGTCGGGGCTGCAGTCGGGCCGGCAGGAGCAGGCCCGACGGGCACTGCGCCAGCTGGTGGACCATCCGCCTGTCCAGCACGTCCGGGTCTACGGCGGTGATGGGTCCATCCTGATTTCAACGGATCTGGCCGAGGAAGGGCGGCGCCCGACGGGCGTGTGGCTACCGCCCGTCCGGGAGTTCGAGCCATCGGGCGCCGTACGGGTGGAACCGAGCCGGGACATCGTGCGGGCGTTCGTCCCCGTACGGGCGCCGCCGGGTGTGCTGCTCGAAGTGGAGTATTCGCTGGGTCCCATCAAGGCGGCGATGGATCGGGGCGCCCGCCTGGGCATGGGCCTGGTCATTGGTTCCGTGTTCGGACTGGCCGCCATCCTGTTCACCATGCTCGAGCGTGAGGTGGTGGGACCGCTGGCGCGGATGTCGGACATGCTGCCGGCGGAATCGCCTGGCCGGAACGAACTGCAGAAGCTGGAATCGGGCGTGGTCCGCCTGCTGGAAAAGGAGCAGGAGGTGGAGCACCTGGCGGCAGAGCAGCGGCAGCAGCTGGCTCAGCAGGCGGGGCTGGCGCAGGTCGGCGAGATGGCGGCGGAAATGGCCCACGAGTTCAAGCGGCCCCTGGCTTCCATCCAGTCGGCAGTCCACCTCCTGGCCCAGGAGTACGTGCTGGAGCAGCGGGGCCAGACGCTGCTGTCCGCAGTGGAGTCGCAGCTCGGCCATCTGTCGGAGACGATGCAGGACCTGTTCTCCCTGGCGAAGCCGGTGGGGCTGGAACTGGAGCCCGTGCCGTTGCGGGACGTGGCGGATCGAGCCCTGGGTCAACTCGCCGGGCACCCGGCGGCGGCGGGGCTGGACGTGAAGCTCGATTACGACGCCAGTGACATCGTCGTCCATGGCGACGCCCGCAGGCTGGAACAGGTGGTGGCCAACCTGCTGCTGAACGGGGCTGAGGCCATGGCCGGTGGTGGGGTACTGAGGCTGCGCCTGGGCGGTACGGAGGGCGCCGGCTGGCTGGAGGTCGAAGACACCGGTGCAGGCATTCCGGAGTCGGAGCTGGAGAAGGTGATGCTGCCGTTCTACTCGACAAAGCCATCGGGTACCGGTCTCGGCCTGCCCCTGGTGGCGCGGGTCGTGTCCGCCCACCAGGGCCGCCTCAGCATCGACAGTTCACCGGGTCGGGGCACCCGCGTCCGGATTGAGTTGCCCCGGGCGCCGGTGCCCGCCGGCGTGGCCATCTAGGAGGGGCTCATGGCAGAGACGCGCATCCTGGTTCTCGACGACGACGCACTCATCCGGACGGTGCTGTCCGACCGGCTGGAGCGGGCGGGGCACGTCGTGGCCGTGGCCGCGTCGCTGGCCGAGGCGCGGGCGCTGCTGCGCAACTCAGTGCCGGACCTGGCTCTGCTGGACATGAAGCTGCCGGACGGCGACGGGACGGAGCTGCTGCCGGAGCTGGTGGGCGAACTCGACGTGCCCGTCATCATGATGACGGCACACGCGACGGTGCAGTCGGCCGTCTCGGCGCTGCGGCACGGTGCCCGGGACCTGCTGGAAAAGCCCATCTCCTACGAGCGGCTGGAAGCGAGCGTCGCGTCGGCACTGGAGGTCACCGCGCTGCGCCGGGAGGTCCGGGCGCTACGGGAACAGGGGCGCGGCGATGACGGCGTCATCGGCCAGAGCGCGGCCATGCAGGAGCTCATGAGGGTGGTGGAGCGGGTCGCACCATCGGAGAATACAACGGTCCTCATCGAGGGTGAGACGGGCACCGGCAAGGGCGTGATTGCGCGCCTCATCCACCGGCTGAGCCCTCGGTCTGCGCAGCCATTCGTGAACGTGACGTGCACGGCGCTGGCCGAGACGATCATGGAGTCGGAGCTGTTCGGCCACGAGAAGGGCGCGTTCACCGACGCCCGTGCCATGAAGCGCGGCCTGGTGGAGCTGGCCGACCGGGGCACGCTTTTCCTCGACGAGATCGGCGAGCTGTCGCCGCGGTTGCAGGGCAAGCTGCTGCAGTTCATCGAGGACCGTACGTTCCGACGGGTCGGCGGCACCCGTGACCTTACGGTGGACACTCGCCTGATCACCGCAACGAACCGAAACCTGGAGGCGGACGTTGCCGCGGGCACGTTCCGGGCCGACCTGTTCTACCGGCTCCGTGTCATCCCGCTGCGCCTGCCGCCCCTGCGCGAGCGCGCATCGGACATTCCGGAACTCGCCCGGCACTTCGTCGTGGCCTTCAGCCGGGACCTGGGCAAGCGCGTGCGCGGCATTGACGGGCCGGCCATGGAACTGCTCCGGGAATTCGACTGGCCCGGCAACGTGCGGGAACTGCGCAACGTCATCGAACGGAGCGTGCTGCTGGCGGACGAGGACATCATCACTGCCGCGGCACTCCCGCCAGAGGTGCGGGCGCCCAGGGCCACCGCCACCAATGGCATCGAGATCGGGCCGAAGGGGCTGGACATCGAGGAGCTCGAACGCACGCTCCTCATGGAGGCCCTGCGCCGTGCCGAGGGCAATCGCACAGTCGCCGGCCGGCTGCTCGGCCTCAGCCGCCACCAGATCCGCAATCGCCTCAGGAAATACGGGGAGGAAGCATGAGTGTACCCCGCCGCGGGACCCTACCGTGGCGAGCCATCCTTGCACTGATGGTTCCGGCTGTCATGGCGCCCGCCGAACTGGTGGCCCGGCAGGCACCCGTGCGGCCGCCCGCAGCCAGTTCTGCAGGCTGCGAGCGCTGTCACGGGGAACTGGAACTGCTGCGTCAGCAGTCGGGCAACCTGACACGCGCGCAGAACCTGCTGGTCCCGGAGCATGTGGTTGCGGGATCGGCGCACGCCGGCATGGCGTGCGCCGAGTGCCATACCGGATACAGCCGTTATCCGCATCCCGAGCCGGCCACCAGGACGGCAACGTGCGCCTCCTGTCACCAGCCGGCTGACACCCTCTGGCAGCGGAGCATGCACGCCTCGGCGGACGACCCGGTGACGTGCGTGCAGTGTCATGGCAGCCACGACATCCGTTCCGCCGCGGAACTGGCCGCACCGGAGGGCGTGCACGGGGCGAATGCACCGTGCGCGTCATGCCACCAGTCGAGCCGTATCGAGGCCCACCGGCCGCATGCCGAGGGGGTGATGTGCGCATCGTGCCATGCGCCCCATGACACCCGGGCCGTGGACGATCGGGAGTCGTGGCTGGCGCCCGGACGGCAGCAGCAGACGTGTGGCACCTGCCACGACAGTGTGGCCGTCCGCTGGCGCACGGACATTCATGGCGACGCCAGGCTGCGGGAAGCGCACCTGGCCGGCCGGCAGCCGCTGGCGGACGTGATCGTCTGCACGTCGTGCCATACGGGCCACCGCATGGTTGGCAGGGATGACCCGGCGTTCATGCTGGAATCCGTCGAGCGGTGCGCCACGTGTCATGAAAAGGCGTCGTCCACCTTCTACAATTCCTATCACGGCCGGGCGACGGCGCTGGGGTCCAGGGTGTCGGCCACGTGCGCGGACTGCCACGGCGCTCACACGGTGCTGCCGGACACGTTCCCAGCGTCGCATGTGGCGGAGGCGAACCTGGTGCAGACCTGTGCGGCGTGCCATCCGCACGCGCGGCCGGCGTTCGTCAAGTATGACAGCCATCCCGACCCGTTCAACCGGGCGCGCAACCCGTGGATCTTCTACTCGTTCTTCCTCATGAACGGGCTGCTGGTCTTTGTGCTGGTCGTCTTCGGCGGGCATACGCTCCTCTGGTGGCTGCGGCTCTGGCTGGACAAGCGACGGGGGATCATCCACGGCATCGGTGTCCATCACGACCCCGGCCACGCCGGAGACCAACCATGAGTACGACGAAGGTGCCGCTGGACTCTGCACAGCGTGGCCGCGGTCCGTATGTGTGGCGGTTCAACCTGATGCACAGGTGGACGCACTTCTTCGCCATGCTGTCGTTCTACGTGCTGATCCTGACAGGGCTGCCGCTCCGCTTTGCGTGTGCGCCCTTTGCCGAGCCGCTCATCCGCTTCTGGGGCGGCGTGGAGCAGGCCGGCCTGATCCACCGCTGGATGGCGGGCTTCATGGTGGCGTATACGCTGGTTCACATCGTGTATATCGCGGCGCGGTTCATCCGCTCACGCGAGAAGAAGCGGTGGCTGTGGGGCTCGGATACGATGGTGCCACACCCCCAGGACGCGAAGGACTTCGTCGCCATGTGGAAGTGGTTCTTCGGCCGGGGCGAGCGACCGCGGTTCGGACGCTACGGCTACCTGGAGAAGATGGACTATTTCGGCGAGGTCTGGGGCTTCATCGTCATCGGTGGCTCCGGCTTCGTGCTCTGGTTCCCCGAATTCTTCGGGCAGTGGCTGCCGGGCTGGTGGTTCAACGTGGCCACCGTGTTCCACGGGTACGAGGCCATGATCGCGGCCGCGTTCCTGTTCACCATCCACTTCTTCAACGTGCACCTCCGGCCGGACAAGTTCCCGCTGGACGCCGTCATGTTCACCGGCCGCGCCACCATGGACTACATGGTGGAGGAGCACCCGGAAATGGAGGAGGTCCTCCGTCGCAATGCTGACGGTCCGGTGAGCGAGCGGGCGATACATGATCTGCCGGCGCCGCCGCCGTCGCGGCGCATGACACTGGTGGGCACCGTCCTCGGCTTTGTGACCTGGGGCATCGGTCTCACCACAATCGGGATGATCCTATGGGCCGTGCTCTGCTGACGTTCCTGCTGGCTGTGGGCGTCGCCGGCTGTGCCCCCGAGGACACGGACGGGCCTGAGCGCACGCGTGTCGCCGCCGACGTGGAAGGGGCCAGGCCAGATCCGCACGCCGACCTGCCGTGCTCGGCCTGCCACACAGGCTCGTTCGTCGGCACCCGCATCGCCGCGGCGACCCGCGAGAGTTGCGCGACATCGGGGTGCCACGAGGAAGGGGGGCCGACGTATGTATCCACCAAGACGGCCACGTTCCAGCATCGTGATCATGCCCGGGACAGCGAACATTCGCTGTCGTGCTCCGGGTGCCACACCCACGCCGCCGGCCGGGAGCCGCTGCAGGTCTCGGTAGACGCATGCGCGCTCTGCCATCTCCCGGACATCCGGGATGCCGAGCCGGCCACGTGCAAGCTGTGCCATCAGCAGCCGCAGCACGTGGCGCTCACGAGCCAGGGCCTGCCGATTCCTCATTCC